>DATFLI010000325.1:0-9885 GCA_035267805.1 Balneolaceae bacterium
ATTCAGGGTATCAAAAATGGTTTCAATGAGCAGAAGATCCACACCACCTTCGGCCAAAGCTCTGATTTGCTCGAGATAAGATTCTTTCAGCTGATCGAACGTGATGGCGCGATAGCCGGGATCCTCCACATCCGGCGAAAGAGATAATGTTTTATTTGTGGGTCCGATGGACCCGGCCACGAATCGGGGCTTATCCGGGTTTTGTTTGGTAAACCTGTCGGCTACGTCACGAGCGTTCTGTGCCGCAGTCAGGTTCAGCTCATAAACCAAATCTTCCATATGATAATCTGCCTGCGAAATGGAAGTACTGTTGAAAGTGTTGGTTTCGATAATATCGGAGCCCGCTTCCAGGAATTCACTGTGGATTTCTTTAATGATTTCCGGCTGGGTTATGCTGAGCAAATCATTGTTGCCCTTCAAGTCAGATTTGTCATAATCCTTGAATCGTTCGCCCCGGTAGTCGTTTTCAGAAAGGTTGTAAGATTGGATCATAGTGCCCATGGCACCATCCAATATAAGAATACGATCTTCTAGGAGATCCTTAAGTTGGTCAAATTTCATGTAAATCTAAGAATATTTCCAGGTAATAGGTTATAAGGTGCTTGTGGTTGCACAAAAACATTTCAACTGAGCTACGAAGTGATTACCTTAACACCATGAGATTTTCAACTGAAAGTCTTGTAACTCGTTGAAAGACTTTTGGAAACATAAATGTACAAATAATCGTAGATTAAATGAAAGTAATTGAACATTATGAACGGGCTAAGGAACCACTAATCTCTTTTGAAATTATTCCACCCAAGAGAGGGGGCTCGGTAAAGAAAGTTTTTGATTCCTTAGATCAGGTGATGAAATACAATCCACCGTTTATTGATGTGACTTATCATGCAGCGGAATCGTATTATGAAGAATTGGGAGACGGGACGGTTAAAAGGCATATCAAAAGGAAACGTCCGGGGACGATTGGGTTATGCGCTGCGATTATGCATAAGTATGGTGTAGATCCCGTTCCGCACCTCATTTGTGAAGGATTTACAAAAGAGGAAACCGAAGATGCCCTGATCGAGCTTAACTATCTGGGCATTGATAATGTATTGACCATTCGCGGGGATGCTTCTGAAGATTCGATCCCCAGATATAAAAATGGGACTTTTAATAAGTTTGCACTTGATTTGGTAAAGCAGGTCAAGAATATGAACAAGGGACAATATCTTGAGGATATCGTAAATGCCCACGAAACTGATTTTTGCGTGGGGGTAGCAGGGTATCCCGAAAAACATTTTGAAGCACCCAACCTGGATTTTGATATCCAGCAGCTGAAAAAGAAAGTTGATGCAGGCGGTGATTATGTTGTAACACAGATGTTTTTTGATAATGAAGCTTATTTTCAATTTGTAGAAAAATGTCGGCAAGCGGGGATTGAATGTCCCATTGTACCGGGACTTAAAATATTGACTCGTGAGAGCCACCTGAATACCTTACCCAAATTTTTTCATCTTAATATCCCTGAAGCGTTGTCAGAAGAAGTTCAGGCTAATCCCAATAATGCCAGAAAAGTTGGCGTAGAATGGGGAGCAAAGCAATGTACAGAACTGTTAGAGGAGGGCGCGCCAGGTATTCATTTTTATATCATGGGAGATCCGAGCCCGGCCCTCGATGTTATTGAAAAGTTACCGTTAGGCCATGAAGTAACTAAAAAGTAACTTCTTTCCTTATTTATTGTTTAATTAAGAGAGGTTTCAGTAATGAGTTGACTATAACATTTATTTGACGGCTAAAATTATGCGTTCTGGCATTTTAGGATTATTTCTCCTGTGGTTTGCTATGCCTTCTTTCGCTCAAACCCCTAAAATCTCTCAGCTTAAAGAGCAGCTGGATCATGCCAAAACTTATAGCGCAAAAGTTGAAGTAATTGTAAAGTTAGCAGAGAAGTTAAAACAATCCGGAAATATTCAGCAGTCTTTAACACTCCTCGGGAATGCTGAAAAAATAGCGGATTCTCTAAAAAGCAGCCATCTGATCCAGTTGGTTCAAATCCAGTTTGCAGATGATTATATGGATAATGACCAGCCCGATTCTACAATTAAAATCATGAATGGGATGTTGGCCAAATATCCCCAAAGCAAACAGAAGGCCAAATTTTTAAGTATGCTGGGAAGTGCCTTTCGAATTGAAGGGAAATACCAAGATGCACTTAGTAAACAGGAGGCCGCAAAAGCCCTTATAGATTCGACGAAAAATCCCAGAATGTTTAATCGGATCGAATTGCATTTGGGAGCTACTTATGGAGATATGGGATATTTCGGACGGGCTTTTAAATATCACCTAAAAAGTATTAATGGAGCAGAAGCATTAGGGGATAGCTTATTGTTGGCTACAAGTCTTAACAGTTTGGGCGTAGTGTATAATGAGCATCATGAGTATGGCAAAGCTCAATTTTATCTTAAGCGTGCCATTCCAATTGAGAATAAAATTGGCGATAAAATTGGCTTGTTGAGAGCCTATAACAATTTGGCAATTTCTCTTCATAACCAAAATTTGTTTGATCAAGCAATCAAACTATACCATAAGTCTCTCACTCTTCATAATGAAATAAGGAAAGATGTTCCGCCCTTTCGGATTTTGTATAACTTGGGGCAGTTATATAAGGATACGAAACAGCTGGATAAAGCTGAGAACTACTATCATCGTTCGTTAACCTATTGTAAACAGGCGGGAATTGCGCAGGGGCTTGTATATAATTACGGAGGATTGGCGAATGTAGCAGAATTGCGTAATAATTATTCCAAAGCACATGAATATTATACGAAAGCCCAGCAAATCGCTAAAAAAATTGGGGCCCAAAAATTACAGCGTGAGGCATTGCGCAGCCTATACAAATTGGAAAAAGGAAGAAACAATTTTAAAAGGGCGTTAGCTTATCATGAAAAGTATACAGCACTGAACGATAGTTTGAACAAGAAAGCAAATGAGGAAAAAATTGAGGATAGCGAAACGAAACTGAGTTTGCGTAAACAGGAGGAAATCAACCGGCTTTTAAAGGACAAACAGAGGGAGCAGGGGGCCCGGTTGACATTCAAGAACTGGTTGATTGCAGCCGGTATCGGTATTATAATCATCGTTTTGATTTCAATTATTTTGCTTTATCGGGCTAATAAAGGAAAGCAAAAAATTAATTCTGAACTGCAAGCCCAAAGAAATAAGCTTGAGGAACTGAATAAAGTTAAAGATAAAATACTGGCGATTATTGCTCATGATCTTCGTTCCCCCTTGGCCTCTATGCAGGGGATGGTCTATCTGTTTCGGGAAGAGGAGCTGTCAAAAGAAGAAATCAACGAAATGACAGCAGAATTGGAAGTTTCTATTAGCCAGAATATTAGCATGATGGATAATCTACTGGTTTGGGCACGGGAACAAATGTCTGGCATGGCACTTAATATCGAAACTATTGATGCATATAAAGTTGTCAAAGAGGTCTTTGAGAATTTCCAATTCCAGGCTGAGCATAAAGGTATAAAGCTGATCAATAAAGTTGCGCCCGACCTGAAAGTGAAAGCCGATGATAACTTAATAAAGCTTATTCTTCGTAATCTGGTATCAAATAGTATCAAATTTTGTAAAAATGGAGATCAACTTACCATTAGCACCATAGAAGAGACCGGTAAAATTATTTTTGAGGTCGCAGATACCGGCATAGGCATACCTGAGGCGAAGAAAAATACCTTGTTTACTGTAAAAAGCGGATCAAGATCGGGTACCAATGATGAAAAGGGCAGTGGACTCGGCCTTCAATTGTGCAAGGAATTTGTCGAAAAACAGGAGGGAGAGATCAGTGTGAAGAGCACCGAGGGAGTGGGAACCACTTTTATATTTAGTTTGCCCCGGGCCTCTTAGAATCGTAGCAGATATTATTATTCGGATATGGGCCGAGCATCCTCTGAAATAAAGGATTTTCCAATCGAAATATCCTTCAAGGAATAGTCTTTTCTAGGAGAGAAGATATTTTTAAGATTTTTTTGAAACCTTTCTTGTTTTCGGTCGTCATATGAACGCCTTAAATAATAAACGAGAGATTATGGAAGAATCAAGATTTACAATGGAAAGATTTATTTGGAATTACAAGCGAGGTATAACCGAGTTATACAGTCGTCTCAATGCAAAAGAGCAGTCTAAAAAATATCCTCAATTGCGCCTGAAATATATGGTTGATGATTACGGGGATCTTTTTAAAAGTTCAAAGAAGTAAAACAGTAAGCTTTCGTTACATCTTACTGCATTTTGGGGGTTATTAAATTTTTTTGAACTTGTGTGACTTTGCCGCAGAGCGGGTATACTAGAATTCTGCGCTTGTATGATAATACATGTTTGGAATTTCGGGGTGTAGCAATTCGGCAATGTTAAAAGGTTCAATCGCCATTTCTGTGGCCTTTCGGAAAGATCGGATTTCACTTGTATTAATGGTCTGTTGCTCTAACAGGATCATTAAATTGTTATAAGAATTTTCTACTATACTTCTGATCTTAGAATGATCGGCGGATAGAAAATCCTCTTCTATGCCAAAGTCGCCATGAATGCGCCTTTGTTCATAATGTATGGCTGCTATAAAATACAGGCTGGCGTATGTATGAAAAAGTTCAAAATGGTCCATTGCGCGATAACAACCATCGATCAGCAAATCCACAAAATCCAACTCGTTAAAAACAGCTTGCTCATAATTTCTGAGTTGATTCGTGATAAGGTTCGGCTTATCTCCGGCGCTTTCAAAAGTATGAAGAATACGTTCTACTCCCGACAGGGTATGTGCGATGCCGGTACTGTGCAGTGGGTCAACAAAGCCAACTGTATGGGGCAGGGCCACCCATCCCTCTCCTATAGCTTTCGCGGCGCGTCTCTGGAGTCGTTTTGTGCGGATAAGTTTGCCTGGTGAATGGGCTGGTTCTGCACCCGAAAAACATGCAGCTAATGAGGGGTACCGGCCGATTATTCGATCCCAGTTCTTTGCATGCCGTTCTGCATTTTGATTTAAAACCAAGCCGGCACTGGTTATTCCATTATTGAATCGCAGCATCCACAGCCAGCCTTCTTCCAGCAGGTGGTGCAGTGCAGAGTCATCGGGATTATAGGGATAATCTCCGGTAGCTATATTATTCTTATGTAGCCAGTCCTGCCAAAAATGGACCTTCGAAAAATGCGAGAAGATTGCGCGTGTATTGGTTTTGAAATGATCAGGTATCGTTTGAACATCCAATTGCGAAAGTATGCTGCTCGACCCTGTAGCATCAATCAGCCATTTGGTCCGAACCGTAAATTTATGGCCGGGTTCTTGAGCGGTAAGCCGCCATATACTGCCATGGCGCTGCAGGTTTGTAATTTGAGTGTTATCCCAATAAGGAATTCCTTTTTGCACTACTTGATTGACAAAAAAAGCATCCATATCCGATCGATACCAGTTTGTATCGGACTGCTCGTTATTACTGCTTGCAGCTACGAGAAGTTCGTTTTTATGATGAATATCTGTTTCAAAGGACTGCATTGCCTGGTGTTTGTAGTAACTGAATCCCCGTTTGAGTCCACAGCTTATTTGGGGATGGGTTTGTTGCCAGCTTCCATAGCGCGAAATTTCCCGAAGCCAAGGTAAGTTATATCGGTCCGAGATGCTTCTGAGAATGAGATCGGCAATGGGGGTTGAAGATTCTCCTATCGCAAATCGGGGATGTGAGCTTTTCTCAATGAGCGCAACGTCATACCCAATTTGATGAAGGCCCAAAGCGGTTAGCGAGCCTGCGAATCCGGCGCCAACGACCGTAATATCAAAAGACAGATTGTTATTCGTCGCCACAGTAATCACATTTTATCCCGGGACGGATTTTCTGATCAAGATTCATTTGATGCAGACGATCCTTTCTTTTATTAAAGCAATGAGTACAGGTTGAAAATCGCTTTAAATCCCATAAATCAACAAAAATACGTCCGCTATTTAAGTTTAATGCCTGTTCGAAAGCTTTTTCCAGTGCCCCGATAGCAGGAGGTAGGTATTGGCCTTTTTCGTGAAGTTTCTCCATGGCACCGTTTCCATCTCGTGTAGGGATAATACTGCAAGCCGAAACTCCACAATCAAAAGCAAATTCCACACTTCTTATGGTCCATTCTATATTTTCGTCGGGATCAGTGAGGTAGGGAGGATTCAAAAGAAGAAAAGCTCGTGAGCTGATTCCATGATCCCTGAGAAAACTTGCCGCTTCTTTAAAGTCATCCTTTGTAATTTGCTTGTTGAGTTTAGGCAGTACTTCCGGGTGGATGGTTTCAAGTCCCATAGCAATTTCCAGATTCCCATTCAGCATATTTTGAAACTCAGCGCAGGATTTATCGCATAATTTGGGATGGTTTTCGATAATCACTTGTTCATAATCGTAAAGCCGTTTGGCAATCGATTGGTAATCTTCAGGTGGAATTGCCTTGCGATCGAAAAAATTACCGCTGTTATACAGTTTCACAACGTCCCCTTTAGGCAAATGATTGAGTGCATAGTCTATTTGTTTGGGGATATCGCCCCGGTTAACGGGATTTTTCAGCGTGTTTTTCCAAAGGTCGCACATCACGCACTTGAAGGGGCATTCGCTATTCGTCAGGAAGATTGCATTGACTTCTTTTAGCTCCCCGTCGGCACCACGCTCCTGTTCATGCATAAAGTGATAGGGCCGCTCAGGGTGCACCTCATTTTTGGCGGAACGCAAATCAATAATTTCTGAGGTCTCCAGCATCATATAAAGAATACAATTTACTACTAAGAGCACTTGGAACGGCGCTAAGAATTGGTCTCAGTGCCCCCCCCTAATATACAAGTGGTCATTTTAACTATACAAAGACGAAAAATACCTGCGATACTCCATCTCATTATCTGCGAAAAGTTCTTCAAGTTTATTTTCAGCCAGTGCCCCGTGTTGGAAGCGACGCTTAGGAAAGACGGGCATTTCCAATCCGGTTATGGCTTTAATGCCGCGTTGCACAATTTCTCCTTTCAAGGCATATAGTTCTTCATGATCCCAATCGGTAAGCTGTATAAAAGGAATGCCTTCCGAGACCTCAATAACATTAGGAAACGTGTAAGGACTAAAGCCATTGAAACCATAATGACGAGCCGTGGCATAAGAACGGACATATCCGCGACTGAGTCCGCCCGAATAGGTAAGCGAATGTTTGATTTTATCTACCCCCCAGCCTTCGTGGTAAAGCATTTGGTTGTTGAGTACGCTGCGGATTGTCAACTCGGAATTCTCCTCGATCGGGTAATCTTTCATATTTTCGTCACCACCGTCACCGTCGGCAAGGTATTTCCATTCCGGGTATTGTTCTCGAATTTTGCGACAGAGCGCTTCCGCCATTGTGGCTGCTTCCACGTCCAGTGGTTTGTAATCTTCCATGATTCGGATGGTTTTTTTGTAGTCCAGTTCATCCGAGGAGGCACTCATCACTTCCAGGTAAAGCGACATATCAAGCTTATCCAAAAATTGTTTTGCCTGATCTGCATCGGCTCCGCCATCTACAGACAGCGTAAAAGCTTTAAGGCGCTGGGGAGATAATCCCATCTCCAGCATCAGGTGATAAAGCACAAGGAATACAGATCCGCTGTCTATTCCTCCGGAAAATAAAACACCTATCGGTTCATCTTCGGCAATAGTCTTAAGCCAGCGCTGGCATTCATGTGCCAAAGCTCCAATATACTTTTTGCCAATGGCATCTAAATCCGCATTCATAACATTTTGCTTTGGGTCGAAATAACGCTTGTATTCAGGACTGGGATCCGGGCAGCCCAACAGTTGCAGGCGCGTGATATGATGAGCAGGCACCATCCGCGTGTAGGATGGATGAAATTGCTCATGCAGTCCTTTTTGTTTCAGATACTCATAAATTTCATCAATGCGTTCGGCCACAATTAATAAGGGACCTGACCGCTGTTTCGCCAGAAAATAACGCATCGGCCGACCTATCGAGCGAGCCATAAATACTTCTTTACCTTTTTTCTTGACGATGGCAAAAGATCCGTCAATATTGCGAACCTTTTCGGGATCTGCAGATAAAACCGCTTCTTCTGCCTCTTCTAACGACATGTTAAAAATTGTGTTGAGATCGGGATCCAAAAGATTTTCAAAATCTTCGACATATTGATGCTGAATGGCCATGACGAGTATATTCTGGGGTGATAATTTGTTTTTGCAAATATTTTAAATACTAATATAGCAGAATGAGCCTCTTAACGAAAGGAGAAGAATGGCTGATGAATCCGAATGTAATACGGCCTTACCCTTATGATGTTTCTCTTACTTTCAGGCTTACCGGAACCAAGCTGAGGACGCCTTTTTGCTGAGAAGGATTGGTGATGAGTTCCTTGATCTTTTCCATTGTTACGATTCCCAGCTTTTCATAATTGGTATGAACGGAAGAAATTTTAGGGCGATGTCGTACACAAATAGGCAGATCGTCATAGCTGATAAGAGCAAGATCTTCGGGCACCCGGAGACCATATTCCAGTGCTCTTTCAAGAAAGGCATGCCCCATCTCGTCATTGGCGGCAAAGATAGCGCGTGGTTTATGTTCTTTTTCGAGAAAGGATTCAAATGCCTGGGTACCAGATTTAAAAGTGAAATCCCCCTGATGTTCCCAACATAACTCCATACCAGGAGCCTGCAAGATATAGTCACGAAATCCATTAGAACGGTATCGGGCTTCCGTCTTTTTAAAAGGACCCTTAATTACCCCGCATCTTTGATATCCCTGTCTCTTAAAATGTTCTCCAGCCGAAAATCCACCGCTATAATTATCGAAGGTTACCGTTGATATTACAGGATTTTCAATCAGTGCATTGGAGACAAGAGGAAAATCATTGGGAAGTTCTTCAACAATCTTCACGTAATCTTTTCTTTTAAATTCCGGGGCAAAAAGAATCATGCCATCATAATGTTGCTGGCTCAGTTCCTTGATAGCATGCAACATCTCATCAAATGGTTTTCGCATACTGATCATTGAGATCTGCACATTATGGTTTTCGGCTGCATTATTAATACCGTTAAACATCGAGGCGTAAAATTCACCGATATGAAAACCGGTAATCACAAAAAACAGTTTTAGTGTAGCAACAACTTTTTCTCCATTCAGGGTATGATGAATCGGATAATCGAGCCGGCGGGCCGAATTATAGATTTTTCGGCGCGCCTTGTTACTAATTTTATTGGAGCCATTTAAAACTCTCGACACAGTAGAAATTGAATAGCCGGTTTCTTCTGCTATGTCTTTAAGTGTAATTTTCAAAATAACTTGTTATTAAGTTAACCTGGACCTATCCTGTTATTATAATCCCCATTCTGGTATTGTATTAAAGTAATGTAATAAGCATCTCATTTTTGTTTTAATCAAATAATTTCCATGGATTAGTAAAAATTTGCAGTGATTTGCATTGAATTTACCGGCATTTGACGTTAACATTAGCAAAGCTGCGTCTTTTGGGGCATGTTGTGGTACGTTAATTAATATTAATTTGATCGCATTTTGATGGCTAACCGACACCGCTGTAATGTTTTTACGGCTATTCCTTTTTATTATCGATTTCTGTTTCTAACTGTTTGGACTTTGGTATTTATGTCTGGTTGTAGTCAGAAAAGACGTTCAAGATTTAGGATATTAAATTCGAAACAAACGGGCGTTGCATTTAAGAATACCGTCAGGCAATCCCCGGATTTTAACTTTCTGAATTATCTTTACTTTTATGACGGCGGGGGCGTTTCTATTGGGGACGTGAACGGAGACGGTCTACCCGACCTTTACTTAACAGCTAATCAGGGGCAGAACAAGTTATATCTGAATAATGGAGGCTTTTCATTCAATGATATT
>DATFLI010000326.1:0-22611 GCA_035267805.1 Balneolaceae bacterium
TCTTTGGCGGAAATGGTATCCGGCAAACGCATGGTATCCGTTTCTATGCCCACTTCTTTACAAGCTCGTGTTTTAGCACCTATATATACGTCAGAAGCAGGGTTATGGCCGACTAAAATTACCTGTAGAAAAGGCGGTCGATTCCCTGCCGCGACCCAGTCCGTTACGTCTTCGCGCACTTCATCCCGAACTATTGCTGCTACTTTCCTACCGTCAATAATTTTTGCTGACATCTATACAGTAATTAAATTAATTTATCGATTTATTGAACTGCTAATTGGCTACAGTTTAAAAGAAGTGTCACCGTTCGATGTTATATTTCTTCATCTTGTTGTACATGTGGCTCCTTTGAATATCGATGGCTTCCGCCGTCTGCGAAATATTCCAGTTGTTTTCCTCCAATTTACGGAGCAAAAATAATCGTTCTGTGGATTCCTTGAAATCCTGAAAAGAGGCGACCTCATCCATTAGGTTTTCGACCTTACCCGTTTTTCTACTGCCCGTCAAAGTAAGATTTTCGATATCTTCTTTTGTAATCCTGGAATCTTCCGCTAACAGGCCCAATCGCTCAATAGCATTTTGCAATTCCCGGACATTACCGGACCAATTCTGCTTTTTGAGTGCTTCCAGGGCGTCGCTTGTAAAAGAAATACCGGAAAACATAATATCTTTATCAGCCAGTTTTTCCAGCCAGTCTTTTGCCAGCAAAGGGATATCTTCGCGCCGCTTATGAAGCGGAGGCACATGGATGGGGATTACGTTCAGGCGATGATACAGATCTTCGCGGAATCCACCGGATTTAATTTCTTCGAGCAAGTCTTTGTTAGTTGCAGCAATGACCCGTACATCTACGGAAATCTTTTTGGTGCCGCCAACCCTCATTATCGTATTTTCTTGAAGAGCCCTGAGTACCTTAGCCTGGGCATCAGGACTCATATCACCGACCTCATCCAAAAAAAGTGTGCCGCCATTAGCTTGTTCAAACTTACCAATGCGCTGGCTGCTTGCCCCGGTAAAAGATCCTTTTTCATGGCCGAAGAGCTCACTTTCCAGCAGATCCGCCGGGATAGCCGCACAGTTTACATCCACAAAAGGACCACTGTTGCGATTGCTTTTTTCGTGAATCCAGCGTGCCACGAGCTCTTTACCCGTTCCATTTTCTCCAGTCACCATTACACGAGAATTCGTCTGGGCTACCTTATCGATCGTTTTCTTAATCTTCTCAATGGCGTCGCTTTCTCCAATAATCTGTGGAATTTTTGGCAGCCGTGATTTGATATTCTTATTTTCTTCTGCCAATCGATGCTGATCCAGCGCATTTCGTACACTTACCAGCAGGCGGTTCAGATCCGGCGGCTTTTCAATAAAATCAAATGCTCCCTTCTTGGTCGCCTCTACGGCAATTTCGATGTTGCCGTGTCCCGATATCATAATCACGGGAAAAAGATAATTCTCCTCTTTCAGTTTTGTAAGGATTTCCATTCCATCCATCCCCTTCATCTTAATATCCAACAACATCAGGTCAATGGATCGATCCGCCAGCAGCTTAAATACATCCTGCCCATCCTCCGCCTCAAGCACCTCGTAATCCTCGAACTCAAGGATATCCCGAAGAGAATTCCGGATGCTTCTTTCATCATCCGTAACTAATATGACAGGCTTATCTTTCGACATTAAAAACTAATATTTGTTATATAACTTTCTGACGATTTCGTCTTCAATATAATCGATGTAAGAAGTCTCCACCGTATAGTTATTAGCGGCAATGGAAAATACAAGGGTCTGTCCGGATGCGGCTTTCAAGTATCCACTGAGCGTCCGCACCCCCGAAACATAGCCGGTCTTACCCAATACCTTTCCTTGCATCTCGGAACCCGTAAACCGGTTCTCCAACGAACCATCAATACCAGATATAGAAAGACTATTCCTATAAACATTGAAGTTTGGATGATGTCGCATGTTAATCAACAATTTAGTCAAATCCTCGGTAGTCACCAATGTAGCCGGCGCCATTCCCGATCCGTCATTCATCACCAACTTAGTGGTATCCATACCCATGGAATCGGCAAAATCCTGCACCAGACTCAACCCCAACTCGGTACTGCCAGTGGCGTCAAAATGTTCAGCTGCAGCAGTCTTAAGCAACATTTCAGTGTAAAAATTATCACTTTCCTTATTAACCTGCTTTAACAATTTCCGCAATGGAACGGACTGGTGTTGTGCCAAAATTTTATATTCATTGCTGTTCCAATCCTGGGGCTGATCATCGACAATAAGATCACCATTTACTTCTATATCGCCGTCTTCGAGATACTTCTTAAAAGTATCGAGAAAAAACATAGGGGCATTAAAAATTGACAGCGACTCTTTCTCCACATAGTTTTTCGGTAATTTGCTGCCCAGTATAATAGTGTTTGTACCCAGCAACCGGTGATAATACTCATCATACTTAGAATCCTGGGGCGTAATAACCTGATCGTTTACAAAATTCACATAATCCGTATCAAAGGGGAACCATTCGATTTCAGGTGTATCTCCTACTTTTCCATCGGCATACACACGCAAATCAACGGCATTATTATTGAAGGAGAGCGCATTGATTTCGACCCCGTAATAATAGGACAAATCCTGCCAGCTCCATCCTTTGGGATAAGGTTTCTGATCAAAAAATGAATCATTGCCAATCAGATTGCCATCAATCTTTTTGATCCCCAGCGCGTGCAAAGCCATAAAAAACTGATCAAAGACATGAAAACGATCCTCATTATAATATTTACCGCTGATCGAAGGATCCCCCACACCTCGAATAATGATATCACCTTCCCACGCATCACCCTCCTGGTGGCCAACACCATACATCCTGGTATTGTAGGTATAGTCGGGACCAAGTTCATTAAGGATTGTTGCAGTCGTCAGTAATTTAATATTCGAAGCAGGTCGAATAAGTTTCTCAAAATTGTATCCTTCTACAATTTTCCCCGTCGTATCGCGCACAGCAACCGACCAGTATGCATTATGCGCCTTACTGTTTTCTATCGTCTGAATGATATCAGGAGAGAAAATGATATTTTGGGCCTGGAGCGTTTTAGGAAGGAAAACAAGGGACAGCACCAAGGCCAACGCACCGGTGGAAATAGATTTTGTATCAAACATACTGCCCAAAATTAGTTGGCTGTTGCAAGATCGGTCAACTACTGAACGAAACCTGCTCCTCTTCTTTAAATTGCTCAATGATCTCTTCTGCTGACGTGCATTCAAGCAATCGTTGTCGGAAAGTACTGTTGTTCATAAGCCGTGAGATACGGCTAAGCATCTTAATATGCAGGCTGTTACTGGATTGAGGTCCCACAAGCATAAACACCATCTTGACCGGCTCTCCATCAATAGCTTCATAATCGACAGGATTTTCAAGGATTGCAAAAGCAGCGTATGTCTGTTCGATACCTGCTGTTTTTCCGTGAGGAATGGCAAGTCCTTTACCGACGCCGGTAGACATTATCTTTTCCCGTTCAATAACCGCTTCCCGGATCTTATCAATTTCTTCATTCGAGACCTTGCCTTTCAAAGACGTAACAAGTTTCTCCAATATTTCAGCTTTATCTTGGGCCTCAAGGTTCGGCAAAACGGTTTGTGTATCTAACAAGCTGAAAATATTCATGCGGTAATAAGAGTAAAAATTATCTTTTCATGTGCTGCCCAAATATACTCATCGTTTGGCGTGTGATACAACTTATTTACCGACCAATTTTTGGGATTAATTTTTCAATTAAAAAATCATCTTGCTTAATACTTCGTCACAAATTTTGTAAACTTTGATCATGCAATTTTTAGAAGGAATAATGGCCGTTTTGGCAAAGGATTTACAAACCGAGTTACGTTCCCGGTATGCAATTAATACCGTCTTAGCCTTTGTAGGCGCCTCTTTACTGCTCATTTTGTTCGCTTTAAAAGTCGATCAGCTACCGCCGACTCCCAAAAGTGCTATCGTCTGGATCGTCATTTTATTTGCTGCTCTCTCCAGTCTGTCGCGCTCATTTGTGATGGAAACCGACCGGCGGACCTACGATTTGCTCCGCCTGCATAGCAGCGCCTCCGAAGTTTTTGTTGGGAAACTGTGCTACAATTATCTCTTTACCCTGTCGGTCAACCTTGCCACTTTCATCATCTATACGGCCTTGCTTGGTATGCCTGTTGCCGATGGCTTGGCATTCATCCTGGTACTTATTTTAGGGACGGCCGGCCTTTCGGGTGTAGCAACCATGCTGGGAGCCATTGTATCACAGGCCGACCGCAAAGGTGCTATATTTTCGGTATTGAGCATACCTATGCTGTTTCCGTTAATTCTAATTTTAGTGCGCACAACCAAAGCGGCCCTGATCGAAGGACTCACTAAAAACTATCTCAACGATTTTTGGGCGCTCCTCGGTTATGCCGGTGTAACAATTACCGCCGGTGTGCTACTTTTTGATTATATTTGGGATGAATAGAAAACTATGATTAACTACGAGAATCTTACGTTTAATTTTGGAGATCGCCGACTGGTCGGCCAACAGTTTGCGCGAGAGCAAATTGAGCGAATCATTAATTCAGGACGTATCAGCCACGCCTACCTCTTTTCAGGACCACCGGGTGTAGGCAAAACTGCCTTTACTTTAGCTTTTGCAGAACTTATTAACGGGGTCGACAATTTAACAACGCTTGGCAACCAGGCTTTTTCAAAAAAATCCTCGTGGTTCACTCATCCCGATATTCACGTTTTTCTGCCGGTACCGAGTTCTGTTTCTGTTGAAGAACTGCGAAGCCGACTGGAGCTGTTACGCGAAGACCCGTATGAAGTCGTCGACTTCAGCCTTCGGCCGTCGCTTACCGACGATGACAGTACCAAGAACAAGCGCGCCTTCTATCCTATCGACTATTTCCGGGAAGAAATCCGCCCGACAGCATATTACAAGCCCAATGAAGGACGCAAGACCGTAGTCATTATGACGGGCATCGACAACATGCGAAAAGAGGCGGCCAATGCCTTTTTAAAACTACTGGAGGAGCCATCGGAAGATTTGATGTTTATCCTTACGACCAACCATACCGAAGCTCTTTTACCCACCATCATTTCAAGGTGTCAACATATTCAGCTGTCTCCTCTAAAAACGAATGAAATCGAAAAGGCACTGATCAAGCAGGATGGTCTACCCAAAGATGACGCGGCCTACCTGGCACGGGTCTCAGGGGGAAATTATGCCATGACGCGCTTTTTCGATGTGGGTACGCTCAAAAAGACCCGTGAAGAAATTATAGAATACCTGCGCTATGCTTATGTACAAGATGCCGTAAGTATTACGGAAACGGCACAAAATTGGCAAAGTCACCAGAACCTGGAGGGCCAGATTGCCATCCTAAATGTTATGGAAGTATTTTTAAGGGACTTGCTTGTTTACCGGTCTACCCAAAATAATATGTTGGTAACTAACGCAGATCAGCTGGATGTGATCCAGAAATTTTGTGAGACGCTTAGCGAAGCTCGTCTTCAGGATATGATCGCTCATGTCAATGAATGTAAGCCCATGATTTATCAAAATGTGCAACCAAAACTTATTTTTACGGCTTTGGCGTTGCGTTTTTCAAGCTTGATGCGTGGAAAGGATCCGTATATTGCCAAAACCGATAGTTGGAAACATTTACCGGCCTTTACGGAATGATGGGCGATAATGACTACATATCGTTTACAAAGATGCAAGCAACGGGCAACGATTTCGTTGTCTTGGATAATCGTTCTGCCAGTCTATCCAAAGATAAAATCATTGCACTGACGCCCGAAATATGTGATCGGAATTTCGGGGTAGGATCGGATGGCATTCTTGCCCTATTTCCGGCAGAACGAGACGATGTCGATTTTACCATGTTTTTCCGTAATCCCGATGGCAGCGATGCCGGAATGTGCGGAAACGGGGCTCGTTGCATGTCGTTATTTGCATATTCGCTTGGGTTCAAAAAAAACCACCGATTTAACGTGCACAATAAAGTGTACGAGGCAGCGATCCTATCCCCGGAAAAAATTCGTATTTCCTTTCCCATGGAAGCCACTGCAAAAGATATGACCGTTGATGGACGGAAGTGCCATGCCATACAAACCGGCACGGAACATCTGGTTACAGCCGTCGATAAAGAGACCCTCAAGGATGAAGAGAAGCTGCGTGAAGAGGGTTCCATGCTGCGCCATAACACCTTATTCCAACCCAAGGGAACCAACGTGAACTTTATCTGCGGACTGAACGAAACCAATCTAAAGCTTCAGACGTTTGAACGCGGCGTTGAAAATTTAACCTTAGCCTGCGGGACCGGTGCTATTGCCTCGGCATTAATCTGGCATCATATACAAAATCCCAACCGTTCCGAAGATTTGAAGTTCACCGTGGAAACCAAGGGCGGATCCCTTAGCGTTTACTTTTCTTTTAACACCCATAATCAAACATATTCAAACATTAAACTTGAAGGACCTGCCCATTTTGTTTTCAAAGGTGAATATATGCTTTAATATCCCGGTAATTTGCATGGCATTTTTACTGGGAATTGGTTGTGCCGCTTCAAGCCAAAACGGCAACGGTAATCAAACTCCAATCGATCATAATCGCCATGTGCAGGGAGGCTTTGCCCTGCCCCAGCAGCAAGCACCGCCCAATGATATTCAGAGCATTCAATTTTATCCGCAGGGACGGCCGGACATGCCCCCTGTTATCAAGCTGGATTCGCAGCAAAAGCTGGTGCTTTCCTTTGATTACCTGGATACCCAAAATCGGCAATTCCGTGTGGAAGTATCGCACAGGACCCAGACATGGCAACAAAGTCCCATCGGGCCATCTACGTACCTAGACAGTTTCTATCAGGCTTATATTCAATCAGCAAAAAAAAGTTACAGTCAACGACCTACTTATCAGCATGTGGAATATGAATTCCCAAATAATGAGCTGAAACCGGCAGTTAGCGGCAATTATCTGATCGAGGTATATAACTATAATTACGATGACGGCCGCCTGCTGTTCTCAATGCCGTTTTTTATCTCCGAAGAGAAGGGATCGATTGATACTCGAGTACAAACTTTATTCGCACAGCGCAAAGACGGCAGGCCGCTGGCTCAGCTATTCAGCACTTATCATTATCCCAAATTTGTAGAATACCCGCAGTTTGATCTCTCAATGTCGTTTGTACAAAACCAGTTCTGGGGACGTATGCAAAAATCGGGATTCCTCGATACCATAACACCCGGCGAACTCAATGGGCACACCGGTCGTGACGATGCATTCATTGCCAACTACGAATTTAAAGTGCTGGATCTCCGGAGCCTTAGTGCCGACGGGCGACGGATCCTCAGCTATCAGCCCGGATTTACACCTCCAAAAATCATCCTCCGTCGCGATATCCAACATCTGGATGTAAATCCGCATTTTTACCCTGTTACAAATTTTGGCATGCCGATCAATGATCGAAGCAGCGATTACGCACAGGTAGAATTTTCACTCGAAACCGATTCAACGGTTCCACCTTCTGCCGATATCTATATTGTGGGTCATTTCAATAATTGGATGATCAACGATTTGAATAAGATGACATATGATTCGGAATCAGGAATGTGGAAGGGACAGGCATTTGTCAAACAGGGTGAATATGCATACAAATACGTTATGGTTGATCAAAATACAATTGACGACCTTGCCCTCGACCAAAGTTTTGTATCGTCTCAATCGGAATATTTGACGTTTGTCTATTTCAAGGACCCGGACAAAAAATTTGACCGGCTGTTGAAAGTCGATCGGATAGTTCGCGGGCAGTGAGGAGATTGATTGGGATAGCAGCAGTGTAGATTAATACCCTGTTCAAGCTTGGTCCATTTTAGACAACGGAAGAAATCAGATTTGCACAACCGGACACAAGTTATAAAGTTAGGAAAGTTGATGGTCGTTACGAGTTAGATAAGTATACTGCAACCTTCCAATGCATCCTACGAAACATTCAGCCGCAGAATACGGGAGCAAAAAAAGAGGCTTCAATTCAAATTGAAGCCTCCTTTAGAATACCATTACTTTTAAAAATTAGAAGTCGATGCCAATGGTGATGTAATGGATAGGATGACCATGGAAACCATCACGATAGTAGGGCCATCCTACATCGTAGCGAAGCGGGAATCCAAACAGGATTGTTCGCAAACCAAAACCGGCTCCCATCAGGATATCGCCATCGTTGTATGGGACCTGAATACTGCCTCCCTGGTTAGTAGTAATAGTCTTTGTTTTCCGTTCACTGACTTTAAAATTCAGGCTTGCAGGATTCAGAACCTCGTCCTGTTGTCCGCTCTGGGTATTATATTGGGATACGACATTCTGTCCCCAAGCCATACCGGCATCCCAAAAAGCTACCCCGGTAAGATTATAGAGTGGCAAAATCGGGATTGGTCCCGGCAGGATTGCTGCAAACAAGGGGAAACGAAACTCTGCGTTAACCAAGGCAAACTTATTTCCATAGATATCATTATATGGGTGACCTCTCAAGGGCAGCGCAGGTGTTGTTGTAAACGTCTTTCCTAGCTTATCAATCGGCAGGCTGTTTCCGGAATATTTATAATTAATCCAGCCGAGCATACCACCCATGAAGTAAGTTTGAGAATCACGTCCAAACGAGGCCGCACCCGAACCACGAACGGCAAAGGAATAGCCGGAACCGAGATCGAAATATTTGCGGAAGTCCCCAAGAACTGAAACGAATTGAAGTGTTTGAGAACTTAGCGGAGGACTTGCCGATAAGCTTACGGCGTATCGATATCCCGCTTGAGGCGTTATATACCCCTGGAGCGTTTTATCACTGGTAAAAGTAACCTGCGGATACAAAAAGGTGGTACTTTCATTCTGACGGATATCCGTGTAAGCCACACTGTAATTTTGCGCCAGACTTAAGGCCGACAACCCAACGTCAATGCGGCGAAACTTATCAATCGGATATTGCATATTGATTGCCCCCCCATACGTGCGGAAACGATATAACTGCCCGGTATAATCCTGGTAATTGATGGAATTATGGAAGAAACTAAACATCCAATTAGCCCGATTCTTCAAGTAGGCATATTGCAGAAAGTATGTACTATTCCGCAGATCGAGATTCAAATTACTACCGAAAGCAATCTGATTGTTGCCTAACAAATCGCTGAATTGTATTTGGGTGATACCATATGTTCCATACATTGTTGAAAAGTTCCCACCGGCATAAATCAAGTCGGTGCTGAACTTCAACCGGTACTTTTTAGGGATATAGCGCCCATCATCCGTCTTATTCCCGTGCAAATCAAACTTGGCCTCATCCAAATATTTGTGCATAAAAGTCGAATCCTTCTCTACCGAGGAATCGAATACATAATTCCGAAAATCGACCTTACCCTGCTCTGCAGTACTATCTTTTGAGGTCGATTTGGTTGCTGCCATGGTATCCATTACTGCCGGCTTGGGATTCGGATTTACCATTGAAGCCACCGCATCGGTTAAACTCGTTGAGTCAATAGGAGTGGTCAATAACATTTGGCGTGAATATAGTGTGCCGGGAACACGCTGGCCTTCGGTTTCATGTGAACGGCGTTTAGCCCACTCATTCGGTACCAGCGGTTTGTTTTTCTTACGACTCAGCGGCGATCGTATCATAAAAAGATCGAGGTACCCTTTGTCGATGGAGTTCACAACCATTCGGCTGCCGTCCGCACTTAACGACATCTGCATAACGCCTGTCTGCAAATCAGTCAAAGGTGAAGAGGTACGATCCTGCAGATTCATCTCATATACATTGGGAATACCATTTTCATCAGAGATATAAAATAATTTACCATCACGGGTTGTATGAGGCTGGGATTCATTCCAATTCGGAGTTTTTGTCAATCGTTGGGCACGATTGGATCCTAATTTAACCGAATAAATGTCCGCATTGAATAGATCCTTATCGATCAATAACCGAGACGTACTTTTGATCGAATTCAGGTTTACCTCGTCACCGCGGTGGGATACAAAATAGATGGTTTGAGAATCCGCTCCCCACGCAGGCTCATAATCGGAAATCACATCATCAGTAACATTGCTAAATTTCTGGGTCTTTAAATTGTAAACATAAATATCCTGGAAGGCGCCTATATTTCCGTCAAAAGCAATTTTGTTTCCATCCGGCGACCATGCTACCGATCCGATAGCATCCAATTTCGGGAATTTAAGCATCTTAACATGACCGGAATTGTAATCCACAATCGCCAGGTTATCGTGGCCTTTGGATTTGGCCGATAGCGCAATCTTCTGTCCGTCAGGCGACCAGCTAAGGTTGGGATTCAAAATGTTGAGCTCTTCGAAGTTTACATTGCTCTCTCCTTTGATGAGCGTCTTAATTTTCTTGCCGGTTATTGCACTGATGACAACGACATCAAAATAACCGCGCTTGTTGGTTATCATAGCAATTTTATCGCCCTGTGGAGAAACTGCAGGACTCGTATTATAGGTCCCTGATTTGCCCCGTTTGGTTAGCTGATCAGCAAAATCCGTCAGATCCTCACGGTTAGCTACTTCCGGTAAAAATCGCTTGCGATAATACTCGCTCCATCGTTTGGAGAGTTCTTCGGGACTCAAGCCCAGCGTTCGGTTAAATGCTACACTCAAATTCCGCTGTTGTTTCAATGTCTGAAAGATCTCGGTAATTTTAGGTCGCCCATATTCCTGGGCAATGTAATTCCATACCGACTCACCGCCCCGGTAAGCAAACCAACCGCTCAGTTGCGGAATGGGTGGCAAATAGTCATTGATAACGGCATCACGGATCCACATATCCGTTTCGGTGTCCCAACCCTTGGAGGAGTATTCAGCCATTCCTTCATTAAACCATTGAGGAATATCCAGGGCATTACCGCTAAGACGTGATTGCACGTTTCCACCATAGAACATGTCATTAATAACGGCGTGAATCAATTCGTGGTGAAGCGTACTTTCAAAATCCTGGAAATTTCCCATGAAGGGCAACGTAATTCGGTTTTTATAGGGATCGGTTACCCCTCCAATCCCTTCAGAACTCACCGGCAGCGGAACCACGTTAGTTTGGGAAAAATCGTTGTGGGAGTCATAAATAATAACCTGGATGCGATCCGCTAT
This sequence comes from Balneolaceae bacterium, assembly GCA_035267805.1. Lineage (GTDB taxonomy): Bacteria > Bacteroidota > Rhodothermia > Balneolales > Balneolaceae > Fodinibius. The sequence goes on from DATFLI010000326.1 coordinate 11,157, forward strand.
CTTATGGTCAAAATCCTGCTGAATCTGTTTCAATGCCCCTTCCAAGGCATATGCAGCAAAATTTGCGAGCTGGTAATTCTTCGTTGTATAGTAAAAAACATCAAAGTGCTCCGTCTGGATATAACGCCAGTTGAAGTTTGAATACTGAACCCTGTTTTTCCCAAAAGAAAAATATTGAGCTTGCGCCTGTTCAACGCCAATCATCAGGAATGCCGCTGCAAATAAAAGTACAAAAAAACGCCGCATAAGTTTTGATGCCTTCATGTTTATTACCTCTTTTAAAACAAAATTAAATTATTGACCATTATTCACAAGTTTAAGATCAATTTGCCGTGCCTTTACATCAGTTCTAACGACTTTAACACGAACTTCTTTTCCAAGCTGGTATTTTTTCCCGTGGTTCCTGCCCACAAGACAATGACGCTTCTCATCGTATACATAATAATCATCCTGCAGATCACTTACACGAACCATTCCTTCACAATGGATATTTTTTAAATCGACAAATATACCTTTATCCATTACGCCACTTATTACGCCGTCAAAATCTTCGCCCAAATGCTGGCTTAGATATTCAACTTGTTTCAGCTTGACAGATTCACGTTCAGCTTCTATTGCCGAACGCTCTCTATCACTACAATGCGTCCCCATCTGCTTTAGTTCATTATAGGGGTAACTCGGTTTCCCTGATGCATAATTTTTAAGCAGACGATGCACAATTACGTCGGGATAACGTCTGATAGGGCTGGTAAAGTGTGCATAATCTTTAAAACCCAATCCAAAGTGTCCAATATTATTAGGACTGTATTCTGCTTTTGCCATTGCCCTAAGCATCAGATCGTTTACCGTAAGCTCGAGCGAGGTATCTTTAATTTCATCAAGAAGCACATTTATAGCTTTGGAACTCACCGTCGGACTATCGATGTGAAAGTTAATTCCGATCGGCTTCACATTTTCTTCAATATTTTTGAGTTTCTCCAAATCCGGCTGATCGTGAATACGATACAAAAACGGATATAGATCTTTTGTCGTAGGTTTGTTCGACTGCTTGCGCAGATTATCAACGTGCTTTGCTACGGTTCGATTTGCCATCAGCATACACTCTTCGATCAGCTTATGAGCAAACAAACGCTTTTTCAGCTTAACGTCGATGGGCTTGCCATTTTCATCAAGGATAAATTTGGGCTCCGGCGTCTCAAAATTGATACTTCCTTCCATAAAACGCTTGTCCAGCAGGATATGGGCCAGTTGGGCAGCAATATTTACTTCGGTTGAAAATTCACTTTTAGAACCGTCAATAACCTCCTGGGCTTCTTCGTAGGTAAACCGGTGGTCGGAATGAATGACCGTCTCCTCAATAGAATAATCCACTAACTTTCCGTTGGGAGCTATCTCCATGAAACAACTGTATGCCAGTTTATCATTATGCGGACTAAGGCTGCAAACGCCGTTACTCAACTTCTCGGGCAGCATGGGAATTACACGATCTACCAGGTAAACACTCGTGGCCCGGTTATAAGCTTCTTCATCCAACACCGTATTGCGTGGCATATAATGCGTGACATCGGCAATATGAACGCCAAGATAATAATTGCCATTATCCAAAATTTTGATGCTTAAGGCATCGTCAAAATCTTTGGCTGTATCCGGATCGATGGTAAACACCACCTGGTCACGGATATCGTGGCGACGCATTATTTCCTTTTCGGGAATCCGGTCAGGAATATTTTCGGCATAATCCTCAACCTCTTCCGGGAATGCCGCTTGAATCTGGCTTTCAGCTAGAATCGACAGCACATTCGCATCATTTGTGCCTTCTTTGCCAAGTACTTCGACAATGGCAGCTTCGGGCAATGAGCGCGGATGCACCCAATCCACGAGCTTAAAGACAACTTTATCACCGGACCTGGCGTCACCGATATTATTTGGGAGGATAAAGAAATCGGTGTGGGCTGATTTTTCATCCGGTTCAATCAGATAGTTCTGTTTACCTTGTTTCTTGAGTGTACCCACAAAAATCTTTCGCCCGCGTTCCAGGATTTCAATAATCTTCCCTTCCTGTCGGTCTTTCTTTCGCTTATTTCCAAATAACTTAACCTTTACCTTATCGTCCTGTAACGCAGTGCCAAGATGCTTGGAGGAAACCCGAACATCTTCTTCAAAGGCATCGGTTATAAGATAGCCCGTTCCGCGCCGGCTGATATCAATCTTTCCGGTAACTACATTTTTATCTTTTCGTTTTCCCCTCCCCTGACCGTTGGTCGATAATTGAATTGCTCCACCTTTACGTTTCACAATCAGGTTACGATCGTAAAGGGAATTGATAGCACTCTTGAGACGATTATTATCCTTCTTACTGTTTACTTGTAAAATATTTTGAAGCACATCAAAAGGTAGATGCGCATCAGGATTACTTTTTAAAATGTCGAGGATAATATCCTCAAATGTTTCTCTTTTGCTTTTACTCATATAATAATATAAATCTTAAAATTCTTACTTCTTCTGGTAACTTAGAGGGCGGTTTTAAAAAGCATTCATTTAATGCTCCAAACCACCCTGCGTGTCTAATTTTTTTCTTGTTCTTCTTTTGCTTTCTGTTTTGTTAAGTCTTGGTTCTCGGTCGAATTTTTATCTTTTTTCTTCTTTCCAAAAACATGATGAAACGTGCTTCCAATTCTGTTCATCAATTCTTTCCAGGTATTAAAATGTACCTGTGCTTCAAAACCAACACCATCGACAGTTGGTGTGACATCACCGGTTCGAGTCGAGGGACCATAACTGTTTAAAATCTGATCCTGCCTATGAAATGCAGTCAACGACAGGCCGCGCCGTATTCGATAGGTTGCATTCAAATCTCCAATCCGTTCACCCAGGGTTGTCTGCGGACCACCTCCCGTTATTTGTCCCTCTCGTCGCAAGATGAGACGGTCATTGTACAAACGCAATGCGATACCCAAGTCAACCTCGTTATACGCATTTAGGTTAAAATCTACATCCAGACGACTGACATCGCTATTCAGCAATGCATTAATTTGGTTCGACAATAACGGGCTTATAACCTGATTTGACAGTAAAGGGTTCAGTACTGTAGTCCCCTTCGTCAAACTTTGGCTTAACGAGGCCGTACCGTTGGCTCCTTGTGTTGGGATAAACTGTCCCGTCAAAAGGATACTGGTAGCCTGTAAAAGCTTTTGCTGGTCATCCCGGTTAATCTGGTTAATCGTATACGAGAGGGTTGAGTTCGACGACAGGTCCAGTGATGTCGGTAGCTTAAAATAGTAATTATTTTCCACACTATTTAATGTACCGTTAACTTCAACAATCAAATCAACCGGAACCTGTTGCCCCCCGCTTTGATTTTGGTTGCTCACATTTCCTTCGGAAGTCAAAGTATTGATGTTGGGACGAGCATGATAGACCGCGCTAATGTCAAGCCGGGCATTATCGGGCTGGCCTTCCCAGACAATACTGCCTCCCGGCTCCAAATCTAATTTACGACTGATAATTTCGCCGGTTACAAACTGGTAGGTACCGCCATTGATGTTATAGCGCCCAAACATCTGTACATCCTGATCTTGCATGGTTATTCGTATTTGCCCGGTGCCCTGTGCCGTTAATACTTCTCCCGTCACCGGATCAAAAATAAGATGTACATTCACATTTTGTGGAGCCTCGAACTGCAGATCCAAATCAAAACGCTCGCTGAATGTCATATTTTGAATAGCTTCTTGTAGGGCCTGTTCGTTCATGGCCTGCTGCTCTTCAGCCGTTTTAGCTTTTGATTTCGCTTTTTTTCTGGGCTGGTCAAATGAATCGACGAACTGTATAAATTTTCCGGATTCATTAAGTTCCGTCTGTTCCAGAAGCGGGATCGAAATATCCGAATCGCTTGTAACTTTGATGGGATCTTTCGTACGCATGTACAGATTATTGTTGGCACCGGTCAATCTTACTGTTCCGGTTCCGGAAACACTTCCAAAAAACGGTACATCAGGGTCCATCTTGTTATTCAAGAACTGGAGCTTATTCATATCCATCGTCAAATCCAGGTAGGTAATGGGCTTAAAATCATTTAAATCTACATTGCCGGTCACGATTCCGGTCCCTCCTTTAGTGTCCATCACTTTCAGCGAATCCAGCGTCACCCCTTTATGGCGGTCAAGGATCACATGCCCATTCACAAAGTAGTTTGTATTTAAAAAACGCGGTTTGGCATAGACATTTTTAGCCTGAAAATCGGCATGAAAATCAAAATCCTGCAGGTTCCCTGTTATATAGCCTTGCCCGGTAGATTGCCCTTCCATATCCTGGAATACATTATTCACAATCAACGGAATGACCCACATATCAATCTGTTTGAAATCCGCATTAAAATAGTAGAGCGTGTCCTGTTTTACATCGGGATCGGGTGTTTTGAAATAACCATTGAGCTGAATATTCTGACCAATGTCATCATTGGAATCCAGGTATTTGCCATATTTAGTGGAATCCGTGATGATATCAATATTGGTATCAAAATGATCTTTCCGGGGATTATATTTGCTCTTAAAACGGACATCGCCAATCATCCGGTCATTTAAAGCAAACTTATTGACAGTTAACGACCCCTGAATAGTCGGCTGTCGGGTGAGCGACCGGGTAATAAGCGTACCATTCAAAACGCCGGCAAAATTGACCTTCCCCTTGATAAGATCGGAAATACGATCCAGATTGATATCCCGCAACACATAAGTCAGTGAGTCGCTGCGATCCTTGCTAAGCGTACCTTTCAGCTGAAAATATTGATTCTGGTTCTTGAAACTAAAATGATGGAAATCAATAGCCCCGTTTCGTTTGTACGTAAACGAAGGCAGTGATTCATTTTCCCAGGAATATTCGCTGTTACCAAGAAAAAAATCAGGGATCGTAACGGCAATGGCAGAATCCGAAAGACTGGAATTGAGCGTCATTTTAAAGCTTGCATTGTTCGATATCTTTCCCACATGTTGAGTAAAGCGTACCGAATCCTGCTTCAAGGAAAGATTCACCCCCATAGAATCCAGATCCACTTTATCGGTTTTCAAAGAACCAATATCAGCCTGCAAATCGACCATCGAAAATTGCTTAAGCGTGCGATCACTCCTGAAATTAGCCGTGAATTGGGTGCGACTATTACTGAAATCCATCTTATTGTATCTCAATGTATCGGCCTGCATTTCCGCTGAAACCAACATACGTGAGTCGTCAGCATTGACTTTAAAAGTGATCTTGGAATCTGTTTTTACGGTAGGAAAATCCGGAAAATATCGTTTAATCAAACCCAGGTTTTTAGCTTTAATATTACCGTTGAGCACCATATTTGTCTGAGGAGGCTGTAAAGCCGTAGCTTGAGAATCGACCGGCACATCCATCAATATTTCAGCGCGATAGCGATTACGCAGGTAATGTGTCCAGAACTTTGTCTCCTTTATAATGTTGCTTGGAACGATATGCCCGGTCACATTCATATCGAAGAGTGAGCTGGTAAGGCGAAACGAACGGGTTTGCTGATCCGGAGAATTCAAATCCATATAAAACTGATGAGCACGTACTGAATCTCCCCCGATAATCGACGGCTTAATATCGAGATTGGCACGGCCCTGGATACGATCGGGCTCCACCCCCTGTAACTGCACATTATATCCGAAATTAAGCTTTGTTGAGGCTATGGCTGAAGATCCTGTAAGTGTTACAAGATCAAGATTATCGGCACTGCCTTGCATTGAAACCGCAGGCTCATCTTTGCTGAAATCTACCGAGCCCGATCCCTGAATAACCTGATCCCCGCTGTGAAACTCGTAATCCTGTTTCCAAAGGCCATTAACCAACGAAGAGGTCAATTTTAGCTGATCAATCGAAACATTATTAACCTTACTGTTATAGATGGTAGATTGTAATCGGGTTACCGCTTTTTTAAGCGAAAATCCCGATCCATCGATGCTGGCATCAAAATTCAGATTGGTAGTATCCAAAGAAGCCGCAGCAAAAGGACTTATATCCAGATTTTTGCCATTCAATGTACCGACATACCGGTATGGTGAAACAAGCTGACTTTGTCCCTTAACCGATACCTCTCCCAGCGCACTGTTAATATCCAGATTCACGTCCACAGAATCAGCCGTTCCGTTTGCTTTACCCGATGCCCTGAGCGTTTGTAAAGCCCGGTATTGTTGCGCCTTCTCCTGACCTATAAGTTTTGCCAGATCTTCTTTTTGCAGGTTAAACTGATCCAAACGAATATTATAAGCGAAGGTATTTTTCTCTTGCAAATGTTTTAAGACGCCACGAAAATCAACACTGCTTTCTCCTAATCCCAATTCGGCCTTGTCAATTAACAACGAATCGGTGGTTCCTTCCGCTTTCAATTGAAGATTAAAGGGACTTTTTATATCCGAAGGAGGCATAATATCCTCAAAATCATGCAGATAAAATTCATCGGACTGAATATTAAGATCATATTTGGCAGCTAATAACTGAGACCTGAAATCGGGTTTAAGAATGTTGACGCCATCAACTTCGCCATTTATCACAAAACGCGAGTTGCCCAATGTCAAATAGAACGAATTAAATTCGAGGTAACGCGCATCGTTGTAGACTTGCCCCGAAAAGGAAACATTTCCGGGTGCAATATCATCGGAATGTGCCGAAAAAGATTCAATATCAAGATATCGTTGATCCTGTCCCCAATCCACAAACAGTTTACTGTTAATGCCCGAAAACGAAAAGTTCTGTCGTTTTCTATCCGGCGACATTACGTAAATATAGCCCTTGGAAATCTCCATCTGGGGAGCCAGAATTTCCACACCGCTGATCCAGGAATTCCCTTGACGGGATGCGGCGACAGTATCCACAGAAGTTCGCCGTTTCATATACACAATTTTTCCCTCTTCATTGGTTTGAAGCCAAATACGAGGTTTAGCCATCGTAAAACTTGAAATACTGATTTTACGCTGAAGCAATCCCCAGATATCAATTTGCGTATCAATATGATCAACAGCAGCTAAGGTATCGGTGGATACAGAATCATCAGTCACCAAAACAACATTATTCAAGCGCATCCGAAACGGTAAAAACCCGCTCACGTCACCTATCGATAATTTGGCTTTATAGGATTTGTTAACTCTCTGTTCAATCCTATTGGCAATATAATCCTGGGTAGCATCAAGCTGTAGCAATCCCAGTACACTGCCGGCAATGATAACGATGACCAGCAGGATAGACAGTAATATCCCCCAAAAATATTTCCAGCTCTTATGTAACCAGCGGAAAAACACTTATATATTTGTAGCTAAAATTTTTCTAGTTGAATTGAGCCAGAGCATATTTCCAGGTATCTCGCAATCTTGAATAATCGGTACATTCGTAAATATAAGGCGAACCCCACTCATTCAATAACACTAATCTGAGGATATTGTTTTTTACTTTTTTGTCCGTTTTCATGGTTTCGATAAGTTGATCAATATTGCTCGGCAAGGATTTCATTTGTTGTTTATACAACGGAAGAAACGGTGCAAAACGTGCCTCATCAACCGGATGACCTAATTTTTTAGATAAATAAGTTCCCGCTATCATTCCAACAAATACGGCTTCTCCATGAGAAATATGTCCATAGCCGGCAAGCTTTTCGATGGCATGCCCGAAAGTGTGACCGAAATTCAAATAGGCTCGTTTGCCCGCTTCCAGGGTATCTTCCTGTACGATATCCGTTTTAATCCGGGCACTTTCGCGGATGATGTTAACCCAGCGGTTATTCGGCGCCAGCGGTTTTTGTGTTAAAGATTCGACCTCATCAAACAGATCGGGATTACGAATTGCTGCATATTTCAAGACCTCGGCCAACCCTGTAATCCATTCTTTTTGTTCGAGCGTCTCAAGAAAATTCACATCCGAAAAAACCGCATCCGGCTGATAAAAGGCACCGATCAAATTTTTGCCGGTATCGTGATTTACTCCCGTCTTACCCCCGATCGAACTGTCGACCATTGCAAGCAAGCTTGTAGGCATGTGGATAAGAGGGATACCACGCAAAATCGATGCAGCAGCATATCCGCCTAAATCGCCGGTCACGCCTCCACCTACAGCCAGCAACGGTGTGCCTCGCTCCAAACCTATTTTCAACACGCTATCGATAATATTGTTCCATTGGGTCACCGACTTCGAAGACTCCCCTTCCGGCACAACAAAAAAGTGGGTTTCGTCAAAGTATTTCCGGCACATTTTTTCAACCCTCTCGTGGTATAAGGAATCCACTTTTTCATCAATAACGATGAAACTTTTTTGAGAGGAGTAACGCTCAGAACAGAAATCAGTAAACGATTCCGCAAGTCCCTCTCCCACCATAATACGGTACTGTTTTTGGTAAGAGATTCGGACGTCAATAATATTCGACATAATTTCTGATCTTCTTGAGTAAAATTTTAACCAATTCTTTGGGTGACTTGCCGCCGTCATTTACCACTTTGATTACAGCCTGTTGATATAGCGGCAGACGTTCGTTGTACAAAGCCTGCAGTTGCTGTTTTAAAATTTCCTTTTTTTTGGGATCCCCATGCTCATTCAACAATAACGGACGATTTTTGTCTTCTGAAATTCGACTTAAAATAACAGATATTGGCGTTTCTATAAACACAAGCAATCCTTTCAATTTCAGATGGTCGACCATGTGCTGGCTTTGCAAACTGCCGCCTCCCAAAGCAACGATCCCTTCAAATTTACGAGCTGTCTCCAGTAGCGCTCTTCGCTCGATGGCACGGAACTCCGCTTCGCCCTCCTGCTCGAAGATTGCAGGAATTTCTTTTCCTGAAATGTCAACGATTTTGTCATCTAAATCCAGAAACGGGCGCTCTAGATTTTCTGCCAAAATACGTCCCACGGTAGACTTCCCGGATCCCATAAATCCGCATAAAAAAATCAAATCAGGTAAATTGGAAATCATTGCTAAATTTTGAACCTTTTTTTGTTTAAATTCAGGTTAATTCTTTTGTATCAAAGATGCTGAAAACAACGTCAGCATAATATGCCAACAGGATAGCCATAATCAATCTCCTTCCGGTTTCATGGGCGGTACCATCACCACGTCCTCGTGTTCAACGACAACAGCGCCGGGCGCTGCTCCTTTGGGCTTTCGTACATACTTGCATTTAGTGTACATGACCGGTGCCGACTTCATTCCTCTTGCTTTAGAATAATAAGCCGCATAACTAGCTGCTCTCAAAAGTACGCGCTGGGGAGGGAAATCTTTATTATTTCCCATCCGTATTACCGTATGCGAACCCCCGATTCCACGAGCATGCAACCACACATCCTCTTTGTGTGCATGAGCGGTCAGCCGATCATTACTTTTTGCATTCTTGCCTATCCAGATCTCAAACTTGCCTTCTTTAAACTTGCGATATGGCGAGGAAGCCTGCTTGTTGTCACTACTGCCAAAACCAAACTGTTCCAGTTTTTTGTTATGATTTTTGATCCAACTGTCCAAATCAGGCAAGTGTTCGATGTCCTGCACTTCTTTTAACAGATGCTTGATTTCCTTCAACTCACTTTTCACTTGTGGCAGCCGTTGTGTTGCCTTTTGATAGGACTTCTTAGCATCCTTGGATTTTTCATAATAATATTCCGCATTCCCCGGAATATCTTTATCATCCTTCAGCGGGATGGAAATTTCTTCGTTGTCCCCATAAAAGTCCTGAATAGTAATTTCTTCCGTCCCCGCTGATACTGATTCATGTGCGTGTGCCATCAATAGATGTCCAAACTTTTCATATTCTTCAGCCCGCTCTAAACTTTTTTCGGCCTGTTGCAGCTGTTCAATCAAACTTTCTTTTTGTGCTTTGCTGCGTTCCAAAAACTCAATGACGTCTTCCTTCCGGTTATGCAATCTCCGAAGGTGAACAGCATTTTTATAGGCAAAAGCCACACAATCATTCACCTGTTTACACTCTTTCTCGCTGGGAATATCGACCCATTCCTCCGACCAGAGGCAGAAATCCCCTGTTTCAAGGACCCTGGGATAAGGATCTTCGAGCAATACCTCGGTTAAATTCTCGGTAAATTTTTTTACTTCATCAGGACTCATCTTATTCACCCGGTGCTGCTCGATAACATAAGGCAACAAATTACGCGGCAACAAAGGATTCACTTCCGTCATCTGATTCTTGGCATTGCGCCGGGGACTTACTTCATCCCGGAAATCGGGTGCCTGGGGTTCGGGCGGTACCTGCCCTTTAACACCCTCGGGATTCTTGAACGCATCCAGAATCGTATCATCTTCAACCAAAAATACATTCGGATGCCCGCTAAACAGTTTGAACAACAATTGCTGTCCGTTGTCAAGATAAATGGTTACTAGCCGATCTTTATCCGCCAAACTCATGTCTATAATCTTCTGATCTTCCAGAGACGGAAAGAATTCAATTACATTACTTTTTTTAGGCGGCCGATAAAAATCATGGAACAGAACGGTCTCTGTGAAGTTAGTACTACAAATCAATCGCGACATTTGATCATCTTTATCTACATAAATGTGCAAGACATCCTTATGTGGACTGATGGCAAAGCGAAAAAATCCTCCCTGGATTTTTTCTTTTATCTCACGGTTTAAATATATTAGCGTGTAAAAGTTATTCATACTTTTATAGAGACGTCCTTTAAAATCTGAAAATACAAATACGAGTTACCGAATGACATATCCGATTTTTAACTCTGTGGTGAACCGGATAGAAAGTGACCTTCGAGAGAGAGACATTGCTATTACCTCGTTCCGTACATGGAATGAAGATAGAATAAATGCAACGGGACTGGAAATTGAAATTGATTTATCAAAGAAGTCCGATTATCTCAAGGCACTCTCTATAAATTTCGACTGGGATCGTTTCCGCGAAACGGTACTAGCCAAACAGCTTCAAGGGATGGAAGAACATCCTTTTCTGCAGGAAGAGAAAATGATGAGCACTTCTATAACACCAGTCATCGATATTGAAATTACCTGGCTTTTTGATGAAAAAGCGCCACATCCTGAACTGGCAGCACAAAATGGGAATCATAGTTTGGATGCAGCCGGCAGGTGGATGGAGGAAATCAGCAAAGAAGTTAATGATGTACTGGCAGATGATGATATCATCACTCGTTGGCATATCGAAGTTGAAGGTACAGACAGTAGCAAATATCTGTCAGCAATAAACCTGATTTCTTATTTTCAATATACTTTAACCGATCTGAAGAGCTTAAATGATGTCCATGCATTTGTGATCAAGCGTTTGCAGGAACTGCTCATTAAATCAAACAAAGTGCTCAAGATCGCCGATCGCACGCTGCAAGATCAAGCAGCCTAGGAGTCTGTCGGACTTAGCTAAATATCACGAGCAGCATTTTCATCCGGTAGCAGAATGCAATAATCGTATCCGCCCGGCCCTTTTTTACCTGCCTTTTTTAAGGCACG
>DATFLI010000327.1:0-2810 GCA_035267805.1 Balneolaceae bacterium
CAATTTTAGCCCCTTTTTCTTATCTCCTTCAGGTAAGAACCACGAAACCGTTTTCACCACAGGATACGCTTCGGGTAAATAGGCAGAATAATATAACTTTAACCCTTCAGCCAGTTTCAGATCGGCTAAATCAGGTTCCAATTTTTTAAGATAGTTGTAGGCACTCATAGCCTTACGAGCATAGTTAAGGCTTGTTAGCCACTCGCTGCGATTGGAATACTGTCTCGCGATATAGCCATTGCTAATCACTTTTATAATCAGGGCATCTGCATTTGAGGGCTGATCATTCAATAACTTACCGGCCTGGTAATTGGCCTTTTTCATCATATGAAAAAACTTCTCGTCATTGGAAGTATCTTCTAAATCGGAAAGTACCTTCCACCAAAATTTCATACCGTCCAGGAGTGTCCATAAGGGATGTTGAGGATATTTCTTCTTCCATGAGGCAATCGCTTCTTCGGCCCCATTGAAATTAAAATTATATATCGAATCAACAGCGGCCTGGGCATCAGGACGGAATTTTGGATTATTGATGAGCTGCGGAGTCTGAGCTACGGCAGAAATCGTAAAACCCCAAAAAAATAGAAAAAATAATAAATAGCGGGAGTGCTTCACTTTCTTTTTATTCACTAACTATCCCATCACATTCTTATTGCAAATAATATTCAAACCATTCAACCGTACTGTCCAGCACATTCCGGAATGCCTCCGGAAATTCCTCGTCTTCGAACGGATGGGCTGTATCGAAGGTATGTCCCGAACCGGGAATTAATTTCAGCTCTTTATCCTGCGAGGGGCAATTACGATATAATTTTTCGGCTTCGCTGTATGGCACCCCTAAATCGCCCTTGGAATGCACAAAAAGAGCCGGCAGATTTAACTCTCGAACTCTTTTGACAGCCATCAAACGATCAGCATTCTCTTTGGCATCTTTATAAACGACATCATTTACCGGCATGATCTGCCCCGTGCGACCGTTCTTTATTTCTGTTACGCCTTTTTCATTCCAGTCGGAAATCATTTGTTTGCTCCAGTGTGCGTTGTAATCCGCCACAGCTGACCAAGTAACCAAACAAGCAATTTCGGGATACTCGGCTGCCGCCGCCACCGCCGTATGACCACCGCGAGAATGGCCCAAGATACCCATCGTATCAGTATCAAGTATGGCTTTGTCTGTTGATATGACACCGCCTTTAAGCGCTTCAATGACCGTTCCCACATCTTCGAGATCCCGGGTCAGTGTCTCACGGGCAAATAGATCCAGCTGGTCAAATTCAAGCATATTTTCACTGACGCCATTGAGTGAAAAATTCATGGCCAGCACTGCAAATCCCGCGCCGCACAACTCGGCACAAGCATCGGGAAATGCTCCCCAATCTTTGAATCCTTTAAATCCGTGCAAAAAGATAACGACCGGAAACTTCTTTTCACTATTACCGGACGGCACATAAAGATCATAGTAGATCGGTAGTCCCTCGTTTGAAGGAACAGATCCGGAGTCTTTCGAAATGTTCGGGTATCTCATAAACACATCATTGTAAGTTAACGCTTGTTCAGGAGTACAACTCCTTCACAGCTTCATTTTTTTAAAAACAGAGCTTTGCAAAACCACCCAATTTGAAACTGCCATCGCGAGCCCCCGCGATTCTCGGGTGCGCTGCGCCCCACCTGCGAGGGAATTGCCGCATTTTGCTCCTTTTATTCTCTTCATCCGCAATGACATGGATTTTTAAAAGTCTCCTCAAAACTAATTCTTATTAAAATCGAGCGTATCCAGTTTTACCATTTTGCGCAAACCGTTGATTTCTCCTTCGCGGAGATAACGCCAGCGACCCATTTTAACATTTTTCAAAGTCAATCCGGCATATTCAATACGTTTGAGCTTTGTTACTTCTGAGCCAAAATATTCTACCATCCGACGGACCAACCGGTTCCTTCCTTCAAAAATGGAAAGTACAAAACCGTTTGGTGTACTGGTCAGATTATTGGGTTGGACGGGGCCATCTTCAAGTTCAATACCTCGCGATAGCTGCTGAAGTTCATCTTCTTTTAAGGCCGGCTCGGCCTCAACCTCGTAGGTTTTTCTTACTTTGTAACGGGGATGCATAAGCCGATTTGCCAAATCACCGTCGTTGGTCAGTAAAAGAAGTCCCATCGTATGGCGATCCAGACGCCCTACAGGATACACCCGCTTGCCGGTTGCGTCGGCAATTTTATCCATTACCGTATCACGATTACGCGGATCATCGGTTGTGGTAATCGTATCCTTGGGCTTGTTCAGCAAGATATAGACAAACTTTTCAAGGCTGAGCGTCTGTCCGTCGACTTCCACCTTGTCCGTACGCTGCACTTTCACGCCCATCTGGGTAACTACTTCGTCATTCACTTTTACTTTGCCGGCGGCAATATAATCATCGGCATCCCGACGGGAGCAAAAACCGCAATGAGCAATATATTTATTAAGTCGTATTTCCTCGTCTTGGCTGTAATTTTGTTCAATTTCGTGGGACGGCTCTTGCCTCCTATTCTTCTTCCTGCGTGTGGTCATCTTCTATATCTTCGTCTTTAGTGGGGTCAAATTCATTTTCCAATTCTTCTTCATCGCCTTCTTCCTCATCATCGAGCAATAATTCTTCCGCCGAATATTCTTTCAAATCAGGCACTTCCTCTTCATCAATATTTTCAACAGCCTCAATTAACGACAAGGCGGTCTCTGCCGTTTCTTCATCATCTACTTTTTCCTGCAGTTCTTTTAACTCAAGCTGCCGATCAAATAAAAACTGACGGTGCTCGGCCATATCGTCATCCTT
>DATFLI010000328.1:0-2419 GCA_035267805.1 Balneolaceae bacterium
ATTTTTCATGATTTGTGAGGCGAGGTCTACTTTCTCATCCTCAACCAGCGAATCCCCGATTGGCAAACCTTTGGCTTTGTAAAAAGTATAAGTCATTCCGCCACCGACAATAATGGTATCCACTTTGCCCAACAGATTTTCAATCACCCCGATCTTGTCAGAAACTTTTGCCCCACCCAAAATTGCTACAAAAGGTCGCTCGGGATTATTTACGGATCCGCTCAAATATTTAATCTCTTTTTCAAGTAAGAAGCCTGAAATCGCAGGTTGTAAAAACCGGGTAACACCGGCCACCGACGAATGAGCCCTGTGGCTGCTGCCAAAAGCATCATTACAGAACAGATCGCCATGTGCGGCCAGCTGCTTGCAAAACTCTTCGTTGTTGGCTTTTTCTTCTTTATGAAAACGGACGTTTTCCAACAAAACAATCTCCCCTGCTTTTGCTTTGCTTATTACCGAAGTGGCCTTGTCGCCAATACAATCTTCGGCAAAATAGACTTTGGTATCCACCAGCTCCTGTAAATGTTCGGCAACCGGACGCAGACTCAACGATTCGTCTACCTCGCCGCCGGGCCTTCCAAGATGACTCATTAGAATCAGTTTGCCGCCATTATTCGTTACATAATTGATGGAAGGCAAAGCCTGCACCATTCGATTGTCATCCGTGATTTTACCATCCTCAATAGGAACATTAAAATCGACACGCATTAATACTTTTTTATCTTTTACATCGACATCCTTGAGCGTCATTTTTTCCATAATTCTGCTATATACTTGTGTTGCAAATAATTTTTAAGCTGGAATTTACCAGCTTATTGAAAGGCGTCCAAACCCGCCGTCAAACCAAGTAGGTGTTCCCGTAGCACGCGGCAGACCAATTCCTGATTGTTTGTCTTTGTCAAGATCATAAGAAAAGCCTGCCAGTAGATAAAATTTTTCGTTAAACCGATAACCGATGGTGTATGTCAACCGGTCGCTTCGGTTTCTGACGATAGGATAAGCCTGCCGGAAAGTAAAGCTTTTTACCCCGTTCGAAGCGGCCTTATCCTGCGGATAGATGTAATCGGCATGAAATTCCAAACCCGTTTTAAAGCCCGAATGCACCGGATCATATAGCAACCTACTCTTTATCTTGAGTCGTTTTTCGTGATAATGAAAAGGAATTCTTTTAAACCTGCGAGCCAACAGGTCGCCCGGGACCTTCTCTCCCTGCAATCGATCAATATTATATTCGTACCAAATCCATTGCTCCAAACGAAATTTGTGTATACGGGTAGCAGCATAAAAGCCGGCACTGTTCTCAATTTGCCAGTTCCCGAATTTCAAATCATAATTGGAGGTTCGGATAGGATCTCGTTTTAGCTTCGAAAAAGTACGCCGAAAAGTGAGTCCTGCCGTAAAATATTCATTCGAATATTCCACCAGTGCGCCGGCATAGTGAGCCCATTCCTGATCGATATACTGCAAAGTATCCGGATGATTATCGACCTTCTTGCGCGATTTGGTTTGGAGCCCGGCCACAAGTTCCGCTTTCAAATGCTTGGATTTGGGACTAATCAATTTCAAAGAAAAAAGCTTGGGCCATTTAAAGTACTTATGTGTCACATCATAACGCTGGTTATATTTATTCCTGCTATTATCAGCAAGACCTTCGATAATGTTGCTGGCCCAATCCATCAGCGTTACGTCGAATTCCATCATCCCGTTTGTAAAATTTCCATAACGATAATAGAAATTCGCATCCAAATCGGCCTTTTCATCAGACAATGTATGTTGCACACCTATGTGGTTTTTCCCGGCAAACTTGTGATCGTAACCCAGATAAAACAGGAATCGGTCAGCACGAATATTCTGTGTTTGATAACCATTGATCGAAAGCTTATTCCGTTTATTAAAATTGAAATCGTCCTTAATCCAATTTTCAATCGCAAAATTAGTGGCATTTAAGCTTCCCATCGACACCCGGTAGGCGTGATCAGCTTTTATCCAACTATAGTCATCGATAAGCGTATATCGATATGTCATAAGATCGATTTCGTGCTCAGCACTCATCTCATTGATATGCTCGCGAAATAAACCCCGATTATAATTCGTGCCGCCGTAGTCATGGCTCCGGTCAAGCATAAAATTACGTATGCGCTGTTCCCATGCTAACAAGGTAGCATGAGCTTCGTTATTCTGGGCAACCGCAAAACGCGGCAGACAAATTTCTATCGCCAAAAAAAGTAGGCCGAAAAAAAAGGAATTCAAATGCTTCAAAATATGGTGCTCTGTGATGATTTTAACTAAGATAGTTTTTGTAAGCTGACAAGCAAAAAAAGTTTCCCCTTTTTAATACAACGGCTATGCTTATAACAATCGGAATTAACAGAACAGCATACCCTGTTTTTCTGAGCATTTTTAAATATCTTATACCGAT
>DATFLI010000329.1:0-18069 GCA_035267805.1 Balneolaceae bacterium
AGTCGGCCGGTACGCGGATAAATTCTCCGAACCCTCCAAAAGTATTTTGGCCAAGATCATAACCGGTGACGATCACGGGGTCGCCCGCTTGGAACCGGTCATCCGGGCTTTCAACGATAGTGCCGGCGGCATCTATACCGGGAATATGCGGATATTCTTTGGTGACTCCTTTATTGCCTGAAGCCGATAATGCATCCTTATAATTCAATGAGGAATAGTGAACTTTAACCAATAGTTCGTTTTGAGGTAATTGATCAAGAGGCCACTGTTTTAGAGCACGTTCGAAGGTTCCATTCTTTTCTTCAACGATCAGCGCTTTGAATGTATCACTCATAAAAATTTCATTATTCTTTTCAGCCATTTAAGTTTACCGCTGTACGGAGGATAACGCAGGGGGATATCCAGCCAGTTTGCTTTTTTCATTACGCTTTTGCGGTGGGTGAAAGTATCAAAGCTTGTTTTGCCGTGATAACTGCCAAAACCGCTACGGCCGATACCGCCAAAAGGCAGTTCCGAATTCGCAAGGTGAACAACGGTATCATTGATACAGCCCCCGCCAAAAGGAATCTCTTCGATAATTCTCTGTTGTAGACTACGATCAGTCGAGAATAAATACAGGGCCAGGGGCTTGTGCCGCGCATTTATGGAATCGATTACCTTGCCTGGTTGCTTGAACGAAAGTACGGGCATAATGGGTCCGAATATTTCCTCCTGCATCACCGGATCGTCCCAATGTATGCCGGTCATAACGGTAGGCTCAATATAAAGATCGTCGGCATCAGCCGAGCCTCCGATTAGTACTTTTTGGGGATTCAGGAGTTGCTCGAGTCGGTCAAAATGCTTTCGGTTAATAATTCTGGCAAAGTCCGGACTTCCGCTCGGATCATCCCCGTAGAAAGTCGTGATATTTTTTTGGATCAGCTCACAAAATCGGTTGTGGATCGACTGGTGTACATAAACGTAATCAGGACTTACACAGGTTTGTCCTGCATTCATGAATTTGCCCCATGCGATGCGTCTTGCAGCCGTCTTCAGATCCGCAGTCTCATCAATGATGACGGGTGATTTGCCACCGAGTTCAAGGGTCACCGGCGTAAGGTTTTCGGCAGCTGCTTTCATAATAATTTTTCCTATCTGCGGGCTGCCGGTGAAAAAAATATAGTCCAGCGGTTGCTTTATTAATGATTGGGTAGCCTCGGCATTGCCTTCCACCACATGCAGGTAGCCCGGATCGAAGGTTTCGTTGATTATCTTCGCAAGCAGGCCCGAGGTATTGGAGGCAATTTCAGACGGCTTGATAATAGTACAATTCCCCGCGGCTATAGCCCCCAGGGCCGGAAGTACCGAAAGATGAAGCGGGTAATTCCATGTCCCGATTACAAGCGAAACACCGTAGGGTTGAGGATAAATATAGTTCGTAGACGGAAAATTAAAGGCCGCGTCACGCACTTTTTTCGGTTCGCTCCAATGAGAAAGCTGATCCAGCAGATGATCGATTTCCCGTTTTAAGATAAGCAGCTCGGTTGCGTATGTTTCGAAAACCGGTTTTTTGAAATCGGCATGGAGTGATTCAAAAAAAGCCTTCTCATTCTTTTCCAAAAGCATCTTCAGTTTTCGGAGCTGCTCTTTTCTGTAGGAAATTTTGCGGCTTACTCCGCTCTCGAAAAATTGATGCTGTCTGCTGACGATTTGTTCCATAGGCTAGTCATTTGAATTATTTCTGCCTTGAAAGGTATCCATCGAGTGATAAACGCCAAAAAGTTTGCCGGCAATCAGGTCAAAAAGCCGGGTGGGCAACAGGCCTTTAAGGAG
Source organism: Balneolaceae bacterium (assembly GCA_035267805.1). GTDB lineage: Bacteria > Bacteroidota > Rhodothermia > Balneolales > Balneolaceae > Fodinibius. The sequence goes on from DATFLI010000329.1 coordinate 1,813, forward strand.
TGGCAGTAATTTCACCATAAACGGAGCACGCAGATGGACTTTATCCCGCTTAACCGCATCAATAATGCGTTTTGCGATATCCAACGGCTCCAAAAGAGGTGTTAAAAAGGGCGGGGTGACTCCTGCAAAAAGGCCGGTCTTGATGTAACTCGGTTCAACCGTGGTCACTTTAAGGTCGGTGTCCTGCTCCAGCTCCAGGCGAAGTGATTCCGACCAGCCGATCATACCCCATTTGCTGCTGGCATATACCGCCATGCGAGGATTTCCAAGATAGCCCGATGCCGAAGCAATATTTACAATATGACCGGATCGGCTTTGTATCATGTCCGGCAAAAAAGCTCGTGTGGCGTGCATGGCGCCCAGCAGGTTTATCTTAATGGTTTGTTCAATATCGTCTCGGGAATGTTGCTCAAATCTTTTGCCTATCACAATACCGGCATTATTTATTAAAATATCGAGCGAATGGATTTTGGCAAGAACACGGTCTGCAGCTTGATAAACTTGTTCAGGATCGGAAATATTTACGTTAAAAGTGAGGATTTCAGATGCATATTCCTGCAGATGATTTTCAGCTTCGTCCAGTTTTGCAGCATCAATATCCCAAATAACAAGTTTGGCGGCACCTTCTTTGAGTGCAAGTTTTCCCATCAGTAGTCCGATACCGCCGGCGCCCCCCGTAATAAGTACGTGTTTATTTTTGAATGAACTCATATCGGCCAATCGTTCACTGGTTTCTTAAGTATACAAATAATATTCTGAGAGATATAGAGAAGAAGTGCAAAATTTCTTATATCACAAAAAAGAAATAAAAGGGATTAAAGAATGCCGAATGCGGATAAAAATGATTTACAAGCCAGGATTACTCGCCTTGAGCAGCGGGTGGAAGAACTGGAGCAGCTACTGGAGGAACAAAACGTGACGGAGGTGAAAAGTCCGTCTGCCGGAACCAGGGAAAAGTCTGCGCTACCTTCAGAAAGCTCGAGACCTCGAAAGCAAACCTGGACGCCTCGAGACATCCAGCCGGGAGAGCAGTGGTTAAATCGTATCGGCATCGGTTTGCTGCTTATCGGTATTGCTTTTCTGTTCAAGTATTCGATTGACCAGGGGTGGCTGATTCCTCCGGTCCGCAGTGCCATCGGCTTAGGCATGGGATTAGTGCTGTTTTTAAGCGGCCTGCAGATGCAAAAAGAGGATACTCCAATGAAACAAATATTACTCGGTGGAGGCATCTCTACTTTCTACATCACCGGTTTCGCTACCTTTCAACTGTATTCCTTTGCTTCGGGATTTGTGATTTGGCCCTTTATGATAATTGTCACGCTGTTGGCACTTTCGCTTTCCTTGCAGCAAAGCGAAGCAGTGTTGTCTGTCATCGGCACGCTGGGCGCTTTGGGTACGCCCTTTATGCTGTACACCGGAAGCGGGAGTGTGGTAATGCTAATGCTGTATACGGCGTTGGTTTTGGTCGGGACCGGTATCGTTTATTTTTTTAAGGGATGGAAAGCCTTGCTTTGGAGTATCACTGCCGGTGGTTTTGTAGTGATGTGTGTGGGGGTGGTAAACACTGCTTTTGCGGCAGGTACTGCTACTTCAACAGAGCGCTGGGCACTGGTAATCGGTACGGTGATTTGGGGAATGTCGTCCTGGATATTAGCGACCGGCCGAGCGATGTTGACGGCCAAAAATCCCCAAAGGTGGCCGGATCATTCGATGGTGCTCAAGGATGGCAATATTGATCCGAATATGAATTTTAAACCGGGCGCAAGCGTGCATCTGCTTGTATTTTTAGTGCCCCTGTTCATAATGCCGTTGATGATTGGCATATGGAATTTATCACAGAATGGGACTGGAATTGTGGCTTTTGCGTTAGCCGGTATCGGCACATTGGGATATTTGGCACTAAAAGCAGAAGAATCCTCCGGTCTTGCATCCACTCACATCTTTATGTCGCTGGTAATGTTAACCATCGGATTGATTTTGCTGCTGGAAGGGAACGTGCTTTTTACCGTATTGGCAGCCGAGGCTATTGCCCTTCGCTATATTGCTTATCAGACAGATGATGAAAAGGTGAATATCAGTTCACATATATTGTTTGGGATTGTCATTCTTTGGCTCATTAATCTAATGCGATTTTCAATAGGAGCTTCACCTACCTTTAATATTGAGGGGGTACAGTTGGCATTTATCTCAGCGGGCGGTTTGCTTTTGCCCTTATGGCTGAAAAGGGAGGATATACGGCTGGTATACCGGGTGGTCTGCCATATCCTGTTTCTATTCTGGATCTATAAAGTGCTTTCTTTCGCTGAAAACGGTCAGGCTTGGGTTACGGTTGGCTGGTGCATTTACGGGGTGCTTCTGTTGGTTTTGGGATTTATCCGGTTCGGAAGACGTATCCGGTTGGCCGGTATGACAACGATATTTATAGTGGTTGGGAAACTTTTTTTGGTAGACTTATCACAACTACAGGCGATCTGGCGGATTCTGTTGTTTATTGGATTCGGCATAGTATTTTTATTACTGGGATACTACTGGCAAAGGAAGATGGGAGAAGAAAATTCAGATCTTTGAGAATAGCATAGATTAAAAAATGATGTTACTTTTCGTATCGTTGTATCAATCCTTTTGTAAAGCTCAGAGGAGATCTTGAGAACAATTTATCTGACCTATGAATGCTAAAAAAATACTGCTTTTTGCTGCTGTCTTAGCGCTTGCCGGGTGTTCATCTCCTATTCAACAGGCCGCGCAATCTATTACCAGGCAAAGTCTGATGGCTCCCGTCAAGAAGTTATCTTCGGACGAATTCCAGGGGCGGGCCACGGGAACGCCAGGAGAGGAAAAGACGGTAGATTATTTAGTCAGCCAGTTTAAAAAATATGGAATTCGGGGCGGTATGCCCGATAGCAGCTATGTACAGGATGTGCCGTTGGTTGGCCAAAAGACATCGAATGACGCCAAGATTAACATAACGCGAAATGGTCAGACCATACAAACGTTGGACTATTATTCGGATTTTATGGCTTGGCCCGCCAACCTGTCGGAAAACGTATCTGTCGAAGATGCCCCGTTGCTTTATGTGGGATACGGTATTCAGGCACCGGAAGAAAATTGGGATGATTTCAAGGGAATGGATGTGAAAGGGAAGATCCTGGTAGTGAAAAATAACGATCCCAGCAGTGATCCCGGTTTGTTTGGCGGGAAAACACGCCTTTATTATGGTCGTTATGATTATAAATACGAAAAAGCCCGTGAGCTGGGGGCCGCCGGTGTGTTGATTATACACACGACACCCACGGCTGGCTACGACTGGAATGTGGTGGCTAATAGCTGGAACCGCGAGCGGTTTTACCTGCGGAATAATAAAGCCATGGAAAATTCTCCTACTAAATTCAACGGTTGGCTTACCAAATCAGCCAGCGAAGCTCTTTTCAAGAGTGCGGGTCTCGATCTTAAGAAACAATTGGCGGATGCCGAAAAACGGTCGTTCAAGCCGGTCCCGTTGCATGGCTTGCGATTGAGTATCGGCCTGTCGGCAACTTATCAGAATAAAAGCGCTAAAAATGTGCTTGCGGTTATAGATGGCAGGAAGAACAGGCTTGATGATCAGTATATGATATTTTCAGCCCATCACGATCACCTTGGAATTACCCAGCCTGTCAGGGGGGATTCGATTAATAATGGGGCCCTGGATAATGCAGCCGGGGTTAGCTCAGTGTTGAATATGGCGCGGGCTTACAAAAGGTTACAACCGCAGCTCAAACGAAATGTGTTGTTCCTGGTTGTCGGGGCCGAAGAAGTGGGACTGCTGGGGTCGAAATACTGGGCTGAACATCCCACAGTGCCGCTTACCAAGGTTACGGCAGATATCAATTTGGATGGCATGAATGTGTATGGCAAGACCAAAGATCTGGTACTCATCGGCTATGGCAGAAATACGATCAGCGATGTAATTGAAAAGGTGGCAGATGAACGGGGACGGGAGATAAAACCAGATCCTCATCCCGACCGGGGATATTTTTATCGTTCGGATCACTTCTCCCTGGCCAAGAAAGGCGTTCCGGCTATATTTCCGAATCGGGGAACCGAATTTATCGACAAGCCGGCAGGCTACTCATCTATGGTTGACAGTCTCGAAGATGCGAATTACCATACAGTGAATGATGAAATCAATAAGTATTGGGATCTCAGTGGCATGGTTCAGGATGTTCGCCTACTTTTCCATGCCGGATATCGAATCATCAACCAGCCGGAGATGCAGGAATGGAATGAGGGTGATGAATTTAAGCAGGCCCGGCTTAATATGATTGAGAAGGCCAATGCTGAATAACTGTAAAATCTTTATTACAAAAGAATCGTTACTTAACCGAAAACCAGCATGTATTTAACCAAGAAAAATAATCTTATGAAGAAATTATTAACACTCACGCTTACGGCTATTCTGTTCGTAGGGATAAGTGCAGTCGGTAAAGCACAGGATAGCACATCTACAAAAAATAAGGGAAAGAAAATTACGATTGTTGAATATTATGATTACGAATGCCCGGCCTGCGGTTATTATTATCCCTTTGTTAAAAAATTAATGAAAAATTATGGCGATCAGATAAATCTGAAGCTTCATTTTTACCCGTTGACAAGTCACCAATATGGGGCTTTGGCGGCACGTGCGGCACAGTCGGCCAAAAATCAGGGCAAATTCCATGAGATGCACGATATGCTATTCGAAAACCAGGATCGATGGGCCCATTCCGGCAATCCGACACCTATCTTTATCAATTACGCCCGCAAGTTGGGATTGAATATCCAGGAATTTAAAAACGACCTGAATGCCGCAAAAACTCAAAAAACAGTGATGGAATCGAAGCAGGAGGGCATCCGAAGAGGAGTGCATTCTACGCCTACCTTTTTTATTGAGGGCGATATGCTGCAGCCTTTACCTCAAACATACAAGGGATTTGAGCAAGCCGTGAAAAGCTATCTCAATGAAGATGCCAAGGGGTAACTCTGCTTTTAAAAATTTTCTTTTTGCTGGGTTAATATTATGATTTACGAATTCCTCAATAAGAAGCCTGATTACCCGGATTCTGTTTTCGTGTCTCCCAGTGCTGATATTATCGGTGATGTGAGTTTTGGTGAAGAGAGCAGTGTGTGGTTTAATGTGACGATTCGGGGAGACGTGAACTGGATTAAAATTGGCCGCCGATCTAATGTTCAGGATAACACCTGTATTCATGTAATGAATCAGACGGGACCTACGCAGATCGGCGACGAAGTTACGATTGGGCACAATGCTATGATTCACGGCTGTACGATTAACGACCGCGCCCTGATTGGTATTCATGCGACGGTTTTGGATAAAGCGGTAATAGAGTCGGATGTGATTGTTGCTGCTGGCAGCCTGGTGCCTCCCGGCAAGCGACTGGAATCAGGATATATGTATATGGGAACGCCCGTCAAACAGGTCCGGGAACTCACTGACGAGGAGATAAAATCGATCAAAGAGCATGCGGACAACTACGTCAAATATGCCCGTGCCTACATGCAGAAGGATACGTATGAGAAGAATCCTTTTTATAGTACGAAGTAAATTCTGCCATTTGAGCTACCGGTAACAGATGAATTTGAAGTCAGGAAAACCTGAACACCGGACGGTAGTGAAGTACGGCAGCCTCCAATTTGTGGTGATCGCTTACGCACTGATAAATCACAGTATTCGCAAAGACAGATAACACTATCCAACATGCCGAAAAAACTAAAAGTCACACTGCTCATATATTTTTTGTTGTCAGCAGCAGTTGTTACCAAAGCCCAGGAGCCGTTGATTACCGATATCCCTGCCCGGAAGACCGTCAGCCTGGACGGTAAGTGGGCTTATATTATGGATCCCTACGAGACAGGGTTTTACGATTATCGATATAAGGAGCTTGCACCGGATAATCCGAATGCTTATTGGAACAGCGACCAGCCGCAAGGCAAATACGGTCGGAAAGAATTTGGATACGATACTGCCCGTTACAGCCTTCATGTCCCCGGCGACTGGAATTCGCAGGATCCCAAATTTCTCTATTACGAAGGCAGTGTGTGGTATAAAAAGACCTTCGATTACAACAAGAGCGACCCTTCGAACCGGCTATTCTTGTATTTCGGGGCCGTAAATTATCGGGCAGATGTGTATCTGAACGGACGAAAGCTCGGCATGCACAAAGGCGGGTTTACGCCTTTTAATTTCGAAATTCCCGATTCCCTGTTAAAGAAAAAGGGAAATTCACTGGTCGTACATGTCAATAATAACAGGTCTGTAAATGAAGTGCCGACCGTAAATTATGACTGGTGGAATTACGGGGGGATAACCCGCAGCGTGAAGCTGGTAGAAGTACCTCATGCGTTCATCCGGGATTTCTTTATTCATTTAAAAAGACCGGCAGCCGGACAGGCGCCTGATTCTAAAAATGCCGAAACTACCGGATGGATAAAGTTTGCCGGGGATTACCGGGGACCGGTTATCGTAGAAATCCCGGAATTAAATTTCAAAAAAGTCTTTCAAACGAACGGCCGGTCTAAAGTGCCTGTGAGTTTTACACTGCAGGATGTACAATTCTGGTCGCCGAAAAATCCCAAAAGGTACCGTGTGGTTATAAGCGCCGGAAAAGACCGCGTGGAAGATAAAATCGGCTTCCGTACTATCGAGGCTCACGGGCAACAGGTTTTGCTGAACGGGAAACGCCTGTTTATGCGTGGAATTGCTATTCATGAAGAGATTCCCCAGGAAGGCCGCCGGGCCCACAGCAAGAAGGATGCGCTGCAACTTTTGGGTTGGGCAAAAGAGCTGAATTGCAATATGGTGAGGCTGGCCCATTATCCCCACAACGAGAACATGATCCGAGCGGCCGATTCACTGGGCGTATTGGTCTGGTCGGAAATTCCCGTTTACTGGACCATCGATTTTGGGAATAAAGCGGTCTACGAAAAAGCTAAACAGCAACTTACCGAAATGATAACCCGGGACCGAAACCGGGCCAACGTGATCATCTGGTCGGTTGGTAATGAAACCCCGGTTAGCCCGAAGCGGACTAACTTTATGCACAACCTGATAACCGAAGCACGTAAACTGGATCCCACCCGGATGGTTTCGGCGGCCCTGGAAGTCAATTATAATTCGGGAAAGGCGGTAAACCTCATCGATGATCCGCTTGGTAAATATGTTGATTTGGTAGCTTTTAATGAATATCTGGGCTGGTACGGGAGTACGCCCGACGAATGCCGTACCACAAATTGGGATACGCCTTATGACAAGCCCCTCTTTATCAGTGAGACGGGAGCCGGTGCCAAAGGCGGATTTCATTCCAAAGACCGGGCAATGTGGAGCGAGGAATACCAGGAGTGGTATTACAAAGAGCAGTTAGCAATGTTGAAGCGTATGCCGGCCAAATTTTCCGGAATTTCGCCGTGGATACTGGCTGATTTCCGCTCTCCAAAACGTAACAATCCGGTATACCAGGAGGGATGGAACAGAAAAGGTCTGATCAGTTCGGATGGAAAGAAGAAAAAAGCATTTTTTATTCTGAAAGCATTCTATGATAAGATAGAAGCCAATGGAGGGATGTTTAAAAACTAGGAATCGTAGAATATCGAACAAGGAGCCGATGAATTACGAAGTTTTTTCATTATCCGACATTCCTTGTTCTGCAGTTCGATATTCCTTGTCAGGTCTAACTCGTTCATCTTAAATCGGTCTATCGATCCATCGCAATTTAAAGTTGTACTGTAAGAGGGAGTTGCACGCCGGTATATTCTGGTTTTTTTGCTCCTACATGTGTCATGCTGAACTTGTTTCAGCATCTTTTGCTACAACAACCTAAAGCTGTCCGGTATGTATTCTGGGTATCGTAGTATGGTTATCATGAGTAGTACTTAAGCGCTATTAATTCTCATCCTCTTCCTTCTTCCGGGGTCGCTCCGGCCACCCGGTACGTAAGTCATCCCAATTGAGCAGGGTATTGAACACCAGCCCGTGGCTCGCATGCGTCTCCCAACGCCAGAACGTATGTGGTGCAAACATGACGACATGTCCCTTGCCGACCGGCACATCAATCACTGCAGGCGTTCCGGCAAGCTCTTTGCCGCCTTTAAGCATACCGCTTAACAGCAGGGTTTTCGTATTTTTAGCAAAGCGCATGATTACCCGCGGATATTCCTTCTTCCAGCGTTGATCCTTGAGCCAGTCAGGTGTCATATAATCATCAGGTCCCCCTACGGTGGTATCCGCTTTGAAAACCGGCCGTTGTTTAAAATAAACACTCATTGTATCGGGATAACCGTAGGCAATGGGACTGGTGGTATCGACGGTTTCCGTTTTAAAAATACTGCCATGGGTTTCAAGGTTATGCGTTTTCCGGATGCTGATATGGCGTGTAAACCCCAGATCGATGGGTAGGGATGAGCTGCCGGCATCAGTGATCAGGACGCCACCGTTTTCAATAAATCTTTTCAGATTTGCGACGCCGTTATATCCCATACCCTGTCGCTGATCTTTAGTCTGGTCGATGCGTCCCAGGTTAGGGGTAAGGTCGGTTTTTTGCCAAGGGATGGGTGGGCCGGCTTTACTTGCACCGTGTACAAGTTCTTCGGTACTCCCGTAGGTTTCAGGCAGGATGATGACATCATATTTGTTTGGATCCATATCCCGAAAATCCTGCGTTGAAAGATAATCATAGGGAATATTCAGCTTGTCGAATGCCAGGCGCCACCAGCCGGCATTTTGGGGCGTGGGAATCCACGTGTGCACCAGCGCCACTCGCGGAATGTTGGCATTATGCATGGCTACATCCGGTGTTTCCGAGATGCCGCTTACTTTTATTCCCAGCTCTTTGGCCTTGTCTGCTATTGCCTGATGTTGCGCGGTACTTAAGTCGGCTGCCTGAATAATCAATGATCCCGAATGGTAATTTGTGTTGGCTGCTTGAAATGATTTTTCGGCTATTTGCATCGGGATATTCGGCAGTTGCAAACGGAACATCGCGATCTGACTTTCCGTAGTGTTATTGAGCAGATAAACAGACCGATTGGGACGATCAAGTTCGCCTTTGGGATGAATATCGCTAACAAGTAACTGCATATCGGCTTTAAGGATATCCGGATCGTTAACTTTATAAGATTGCACCTGGTACAAATAGGGCAGTGTCCATCCCACATCATCATAGGGTGCTTTATAGCGATCGGGGAAGTCTTGCCGATCCAGCAAAGTACCCACCAGCGTACGGTAGGGCTGATCCATACGTATGATATAGGCTCCTCCTTCAATCGTTTTTCCTTTCTGATCCGGTTTTTTACTGTCGTCGTCTTTTTTACCGTTATTCCAGGAAAGCGACTTTTCTGTTTGCTGTACCTCGATACCGTTTTTTCGCAGCAGGTTGACCAGACGAGCGGTCGCCAACGGTCGCCGTTGATCTTTAGGTATCACAAAGGCATACGGCGCCTTATTTTTGCCATCCTGAATGGCCTTGTTGGATCTGCGATAAAAATTTTCAAGAAATTCCTGTTTGTGGATGGCGGTATAATCCAGGGTTGAAAGTACCCCGGTTTCCATGTAATTGATGTTATCGCGGAGCGACCATTTGGTCTTTTTAACCGGCGGATTCATCCGGTACCACTCTGTAGAGGTAGCACTTTTGGTCAGGTGGCGTTCCACGGTTTGAGGTATAGAATTGCCGAAGGTCTCGTAAAAGCGACCGATGGAATTGCGGTTGTTGGCAATCCAGACCAGGTAATTGCCGGCCCATCCGTTAAAAAAGCCCCACGTCCAGACGCCCGGCATGTCACGGCGCGTGAGTGCATCCACATCGTTATATGCCAGCTTATTCCATTCATCGACGGTAGTGGCATCGAAATAGGGATTGTACGGGCCCTGGCCGGTTTGCACGTAAAGAAATGGAATCGACTCATGCAGATCGTGCATAACGGTCGGTTTCCAGTATAGATAAGTGTTCAGGATATTGTTTGTGAGATCCAGTGCCAGCCCATAGGCATCGCGATTATTGTCGTGGGCAACATAATGTCCCCAGTAGGTTAAAGTAGGTGTAACATCTTTATGTGCATCCCGCCACCGGTAAATGTCGATTGTGCGATCACGTCCGTCGGGTTCGGTAACCGGAGAAATTCCCACGATAACATTCTTGCGGATCTTCTGGATTTTTGGCGAATTGGATACGGCCAGCCGGTAAGCCAGCTCCATCACCATTTCCGGGCTGCCGGTTTCGGGTGAATGAAGTCCGGCCGTCAGATAGTAAATGGGTTTCGCTTTGGGGATGATCTGCTCGGATTGCTGTTTATTAATGCTGCGCGGATCAGAAAGTTTATTTAGGTATCCACGGTAAGTGTTGATATTTTTAATAGTGGAAGCTTCGGCGATAAAAACCTCGATCATATCCCGGTTTTCTTCGGTCTTGCCAATGGTTCGGACCATCACGCGCGGCGATTTTTTGGCCAGCTCCCTCATGTATGCATAAATTTGCTCGGTATAATGCAGGGTATCAGGAGCGCCTATTATGGTACCGAAATAATCTTTTGGACTGGGAATGTCGGATGATGCCGGCAGATGATCGACGAGTTCATTTAAATAATCCGTATTGGTAGTGTATTCTTTAATTTTTTGCCCGTAATCCTTATCCATTTTCTGTTGGGCGCGGGCGGGCGTCATCCACAGAAAAAAAAGAAATGCAATAATTGTTGAGCAAGATAATCGTTTCATAGCGACCCCGTTTAATTGACAGTAAACTGACAAGTAACTTTTTAATTGCTAAAAAACTGTCAAAAAGTTGGATAACCGGCAACCTCAGGACGTAAAAAGTTGGTAAATTTTTAGAATCTCTTTGAGACATTGTATGTCATCCCTCTTCGTCCAATGGTTATCGGACTCATCGGGATGACTTAGGGTTTAAATAGATTCATTGTAAAAATGAGTTATTAGTTATGAATGAGCAACTTGGGAAATGGCTGGTCGGTATCGGAGCATTTATCGTGCTCGCAGGAATAATCGTATGGCTGTTTGGCGATAAACTGAGCTGGTTGGGGCATCTTCCCGGGGATATCAGGATCAAAGGCGACCACTATGGATTTTATTTTCCCATTACTACTATGATAATCATTAGCATTGTGCTAAGCATCTTGCTTACCCTGATTGCACGTTTTTTGGGAAAATGACTGCCTCCGATAACATCATTTCTTGGCGAAAGTTATGGCCGGCAAAGAAATTTCTTCAAACGATCATTATCTTTTTTTTAGATTTGCGGATGAAATAATCTTTAAATAATTCTTAGTTTAATCTAAGGATAGAAGACCAATCTACTCCTCTGTTATCTCGAATTCACGTTAAAATAACTCACTTTGTCAGGACTATACATCCATATTCCTTTTTGCAAGCAGGCCTGCTCGTACTGTGATTTTTATTTTGTAACCCGAACATCGGAGCGGGATCATTTTGTGGAAAGACTAATCCAAGAGATTCGGGATTATCAGGGAACAAAATATGTGCGGGAGCCCGTTAAAACAGTTTATTTTGGCGGTGGGACGCCCTCATTGCTGGCACCGATGCAGGTTGAAAGAATTTTGTCGGCTATTGAAGATGTTTTTCCCGTGGATACTGATGAAATTACCTTAGAGATGAATCCCGACGACGTGTCTGCCGATTTTTTGTCTGCGCTAAAAGAAATTGGGATCACCCGGGCCAGCATGGGTGTGCAAACTTTTCAACCGGAACTACTTGAGTTTATGCATCGCGCCCATTCCCGTGAGGAAGCACTCCAATGTATCGAATTGCTGGGGCAAACCAGTTTCGATTCTTATACGGTGGACCTGATTTACGGGAATCCCGGCCAGAGTCTGGAGCAGCTTGATGAAGATGTAAAAACCCTTTTGCAGTTTGATCCCCCGCATATTTCGGCTTATTCGCTGACGATTGAGCCGCAAACCCGGTTGGGTAAGCAGGTTGAACTGGGGCGCATCGTGCCTCCCGAAGACGACAAGGTGGCTCGTCATTTTGATTTAATTAATGAGCGATTTCAGGAACAGGGAATTCGTCGTTATGAAGTCAGCAATTACAGTAAGCCGGGACGAGAAGCCCTCCACAATAGCAGTTACTGGGAACACGAGAACTACCTGGGTTTTGGTCCGGGCGCCCATTCGTTTTGGTGGGATGATGAGGCCATTCGCTGGGAAAATGAAGCTGATTTGAGGAATTATTTGAAGGCGGAATCAAATCCCCGGAAAGAAAAATTGACACTGTTGCAATTGGCCGAAGAACGCCTGATGATGGGACTGCGAACGAAAAAGGGAGTGGGGCTCGGAGAGCTAACCGGGAAGTATGATTATCGATTGAATGAACGACAGCATGAGTACCTGAACCGGCGCGAGGATGAGGAGAAGTTGCAGGCAAATAACAGGATTTGTTTAACTGACAAAGGAATCAAAATAGCTGATGCCATTATCTTGGATTTGGTTACGCTGCATTGATTGCTTTTATTTATCAAATGGAACAACTTAATGCCGGATTATTAAATTGTTTCAGTTAGAGCACTCTGGTTTTTAGTGTGATTTAAGGAGTGGATTCGTCATGCGTGATATGTGAAGAAAACGCCCGGCTTCTGAGAGCTGCATCCTTAAATATTCAATCTGTTACCGAATAATAATCCGTTAAAGGCTATAAACGTAATTGTTGACTGATGAACACGACATTCAAGACATTCATGCAAGGGATTATCGATTACGCGGGTTTGTTTCCGCCGGCAGAATTGTCCCTCGATACCGCCATCCAAAATTACAGTAAATACCGCAAGAGTGATGAATCCTGGATGTTATCACGATTTATTATCCCGGCATCGCGCCTGCAAGAACTCGAACCGTATGGCGATACGCTTTTTCAAGACGGCGAACCGTTTGCATTTTCTGTTTTGGGAAAGGGAACAGAGACGGTTTCTGAATTTACAGAGCATCTTAAGGAGGTTGTTGAACAGGTAGAAGCGTTTCATGGGATACACGGCGACCGGGTAACGACCGAGGTGCTGGAAATTAAGCTGCCAAAGGAGGCCGTTTTTGCGAACGATACGGAGCTGTTGATTGATATTTATGGTGAGACATCAAAAATCTTGGATCAATCTCCGTTGACCCCCAATTATATTTTCTTTGAAGGATATTTTGAAGAGAACTGGAAGAAAGATATCCGCTTGGTTCTTGAGGCGATACGTAGCCATAACCAGGAATTTGAGGGTGATATTATTCGTGAAATAGCTTTCAAGCTGCGTTGCGGAGGTGTAAAAGCACATATGTTTCCTTCTGTGGATGAGATAGCTTTTACTCTGAATACTGCCAGAGAAAATGATGTAGCTATCAAAGCTACGGCCGGCCTGCATCACCCGATCAGGCATTATTCGGATTCTGTACAGGCCAAGATGCACGGATTTTTCAACGTCTTTGGCGGGGGGATGCTGGCATATGCTCATGATTTTACCAAAGAAGAATTGAATGAGGTGCTAAGCGAAGAAGATCCGGAGCATTTTATCTTTGAGGATGAACACTTTCGATGGAAAAAATATAGAGTATCCAATGATGAAATTAAGTGGCTGCGTAAAACAGCATTGACTTCCTTTGGGAGCTGTAGTTTTGATGAGCCTCGTGAAGATTTGCGAAAGCTCGGCCATTTATAAAATCAATAATTCACCAATTCAATAAATCAACAATTTTTTAAAAGATGCACCCAACCAACGATCCTAAACTGCAATCATTTATAGACGTAAAATCCGATTCCCACTTTCCTATACAAAATTTGCCGTACGGGGTAGCCCGTTCCAAAGGGAATGGAGAAGTATTTATTTGTACGGCCATTGGCAATTATGTCGTTAATTTGGCCGAATTGGATGCCTCCGGCGTTTTTGACGGCCCACACCTGGATGGCAAGCATGTTTTTCGTGAGCGAACGCTGAATAAATTTATGGAGCTGGGTCCCAAAGCCTGGGGAGAGGCCCGATCATATATCAGTAATTTATTGAGTGCCAATGAACCCACACTGCGGGATAACGACTCGCTGCGCGATCGGGTGCTCACTCCCATGGATGAAGTTGAAATGATGCTACCGGTCAATATTGGGGATTATACCGACTTTTACTCTTCTGAGCAGCATGCAACGAATGTGGGTACGATGTTCCGTGGACCGGAAAATGCACTGAAGCCTAACTGGAAACATTTGCCGGTAGGCTATCATGGCCGAGCGAGCTCGGTTGTAGTAAGTGGCACTGATGTGCACCGCCCGCAGGGGCAAATCTTGCCTCCCGACAGTGAGGATACGCCGGTATTCGATGCCTGTAAATTGCTGGATTTCGAACTCGAGATGGGTTTTCTGACGGGACCGGGAAATAAGCTGGGAGCTCCCATCCCTATAAATAAAGCACATGAACATATTTTTGGATTGATGCTGGTAAACGATTGGAGTGCACGTGACATCCAGAAGTGGGAATACCAGCCGTTGGGACCGTTTTTGGCCAAGAACTGGGCTACTTCGGTTTCACCATGGATCGTGACGCTGACGGCACTTGAGCCGTTTCGTATCGCCGGACCCAAACAAAATCCGGAACCGTTGCCTTATTTGAAATCCGAAGGCAACTGGACCTTTGATATCAATCTGGATGTGTTTTTGCAGGGTGATAAAATGAATGAGCCACATAAAATTTGTGCTTCCAACGCCCAAAATTTGTACTGGAATATTTGTCAACAATTGGCGCATCAGACCATTACCGGCTGTAATGTGCGCCCCGGTGATTTATATGCTTCCGGTACGATCAGCGGCAAGGAGGAAGAATCTTACGGCAGTATGCTCGAACTTTCCTGGAAGGGAGAAAAACCATTAAGCTTTCCCAATGGAGAAAAACGGACTTTCCTGCAGGATGGCGACCGGGTGACGATGACCGGTTATGCGGATACCGATGACTACCGTATTGGCTTTGGCGAAGTGACTGGAAAGATTTTACCGCCTAAAGATCTGGAATTTTAAAAGCTAAGCAAGAAGATTTGTTTTTTCACTTCTTGCTTCTCACTGTTACTATTTAATCAACGTCATCTTTTTAGAGAACGTCTGCTGGTCGGTCACGAGCTGATAGATATAGATGCCTGAAGCCAAATTCGAACCGTCGAAGGAAACCTGGTAATAACCGGCAGGAAGCGTCTCATTGCGCAAAGTTTTTACCAGGCGCCCGACCACATCATAAACTTTAAGCTTAACATCGGTTTTATTTGTAAGGCTAAACCGAATGGTGGTACCGGATGTGTTACTGAAAGGATTTGGGAAGTTTTGGTTTAAAGTAATTTTGTCCGGTAAACTCGGAAATACCTGGGCGATATATTGTGATGAAGATTGATCACTGCTGTTGGCCGCAATAATTCCGACCCTCTTTATATTATTCCATTTCCATTCTGTTTTGACATTTTGGGGCTTCAAGTTGCCTTTAGACAGTAGTGTCATGACTTGATAGGAGCCATCGTAGAATTCAGCGATGAGTCCTAGGCCCAATGCCGCCTGTGTAGATGAAAAGTTAGCGCTAAAATATCCATCCTGCTGGATAGTAGGTTCAAATTCTATATAATTCGCAGCAAATTCAGGAATATCTTGGGGCGATTGAATGCTGTCGGCTCCTGAAAAGGTCTCATTGATATAGGAATTGGGGTAATTCTCTTTTTCATCAAATCCAAAGCCCGGAATCGAGTGTTGATTACCTGATGCGTAGTGCCACAGTTCGGAGATGATATATGCCTTGTCAAAGGCATCGCGGCTGCCCAGCTCTTGCGTCATAGCGTTTACCATCCGGATGCTGGGATTGTTGCCGATAATATGCCACACCTGCGGCCAAAATTGGGAACCGTATTTTTGCGCAAAAAAAATGGCCCAGGTCACATGATAATATGATCCGGGATAAAAAGAGGTCTGTGGACTATTGAAGATCGATTTATTGGATCGAATATAATTATAGTAATCGTTGACATTATCATACACCAATTCCTCTTCCAGGGTAGCATCCATTTCGGCCCATTTTGTCGTTTCCCCGCTCCAATTATTAATTTTATAATTAATAGCGTGCTTGAATTCGTGCGCCATCGTTACCTTGATGGCTCCAATTTGGTCGCCTTGAGGGTCGGTATTAGGAGGAAAATTTTCCGAGAAGTCATTCTCTATTTGGATATGGGTTGTTCCGTTGGTGGTATAAGTTTGCCCGTAGATGGTTT
>DATFLI010000330.1:0-2054 GCA_035267805.1 Balneolaceae bacterium
AGCTAAAGAAACGGCAAATGCGGCTAAAGCGGATGCTGATCTGGCCCAAAATGAATTAAAGAGAATGCAGGGATTATTTAAGGAAGGTTCGGCTACACAACAAATGCTGGATCAGGCGGAAGCAAATGCCCGAAGAGCAAAAGCGCATCTGACATCCTCAAATTTCGCTGTCGAAGTCGCCCGGTATGAATATAAAGCGGCACAAACAACCCTGCGCTATTCCGCTGCTGAAGGCGTTCGGGACACTACTGCTAAAGTTCCCATTACCTCCCCGATTGACGGAAATATCCTGAAAATTCATCATAAAAGTGAAGGCGTAGTAGCTGCCGGTCAGGCTTTAGTGGAAGTGGGAAACTCCCGGGCACTCGAAGTCGAGACCGACGTACTATCTTCAGACGCCGTGAAAATCGCCCCTGGTACGCGGGTTGTTTAGGATCGCTGGGGTGGTGATAAACCATTGAACGGCATAGTTCGTACGGTCGAACCGATCGGTTTCACCAAAATATCAGCTTTGGGTGTTGAAGAACAGCGTGTTCTCGTTATTTCTGACATCGTCTCGCCCCAAAATGAATGGAAACGGTTAGGTGATGGTTACCGGGTCATTTCCCGTTTTATTGTTTGGGAGAATGATAAAGTTTTACAAGTACCGACCAGTGCACTATTTCGAAAAGATCAGGATTGGGCGGTTTTTGTGATTAACAACAAACGAGCTCATCTGAGGAAAGTGGACATCGGGGTAAAGAGCGGCCTGATGGCTGAAGTGTTATCAGGATTGAAAGATGGTGATTTGGTGATCACCCATCCCGATGAAGCGCTTGAGGATGGGACGAGGGTTTCGATTCGTGCAAAATAGGAAAAATCGAACGTGGACGACGAGGATCTCGCGGATTTTATAATAGAACCACAGAGGGTACACACCGTGAATGATAACTAACATGAGGTTCGTTTAAGCTTATAATCTATCTACTTAATAAAAGTTGCTGTTAAATTAGATTATTCTATGACCACCGACAACCGACCACAGACGACAGAGAAATGCTCTGATAGTAATTAAACATTATTTATGCTGAATAACCGTATAATCAACGTGAGTTCGGCATCGGAATCATGCTTTAGGCATCAAAACAGCTCTGTGTCGTCGATGGTCTGTCGTCCGTCGTCAAGATAGGTCATATTTTCACAGGTCGTATTCTCAATGTAATTATTACCACTCTGCGATTCTTATCCAAACCTCACGTTAACTATGTTTTTACAATCTATCCAATCTTTGCATGTCGTTAGTTTGCAAATAGTGACCATTTATGATACATATCTGTACATATCATTGAATTCCAGTTACTGATACTTGCGCTGATAGCCACCATCCTTTACTAACTATCGAATTTAGAAAAAATTAACTGTGCTTCCCGGTCGTATGGTTTATCATAAAATAAGAGCATCTATTCATCAAAATCTTATGAATCATGAAATATTCTATAATTTTGTTACTTCTTCTGTTTCCGGTTTTCACTGTCTCCGCTCAAAACAACAACGACATCCCCCTTTCTAAACATCCTGAAACACTAAATGTAGATGTTATGAAGGCTTTTGAACAACGGCAAACGATCCGGAATTATACGAATCAAAAACTATCGAAAAAGGATTTATCCCTGATACTTTGGGCTGCTAACGGGATTAATCGTCCGAGTGGTAAGCGAACGGCTCCGACTGCTCATGGTATACAGTATATCAATATCTATGTAACCGGAGATGACGGAAATTACTTTTATGATGCCATCAATAACCGATTGGTATTCAAAAACGATCAAAAGGCGAAGAATAAAATCGCAAACCAAATTCATGTCCGGGAAGCCTCGCATGTTATTATCCTTACCGCGGATTTGAAACGTGTGCCCGGATTAATGTCAAATCGTGCGAATAAATTAAAATGGGCTTACATAACCGCCGGGACAATCGCTCAAAACATCTATCTAATGAGTGCTGCCAAAGGTATTGGAACGTGCCTGGTAGGTGGAATCAATGCGAGGAATATTCAACAAATTTTGGGACTTTCC
>DATFLI010000331.1:0-19279 GCA_035267805.1 Balneolaceae bacterium
AAAAAGCAGAAAGTACGGATGCCGGAAATCCATCAAGTCAAAAATTGCTCACACTTTGTTTTAGCGGCTTTGGGGTGGGATTAGCCTGCGGATTTTTCGCGATCGGCGGTGGATTTATGATCATCCCCGCTATTATGCTCACAGCCGATTTTTCACTTCTCGAAGCTATTGCCACCGGCTTATTACCCTTCGGATTGTTTTCTCTCTGGATAGGAAGTGAGTATTGGGTCAATAATTCGGCACAAGTTGTTCCTGCTCTTTATATAATGACAACCGGAATTATCGGTGGCATTTCTGGGATCTGGCTTTCCAAACACATATCAAAACAAAAAATGCAGCGATTATTTGCCGTATTCATGCTGATATTGGGTGTTTACATGATCTTGCAATAGCCAAAACCGCCCTCTCATACCAGCCGGGACCGCCTTCATCTAATCTTCAATTACAAGCAATATTTTCGCCAATCAAAAAAGTTTTTGGTGTATCAGGGCGATCGTTTTATTATAAAAGATAAAATATTCGGGAATTTCGAGAACGATTCCACTCGCATTTCGAGTTACATTACACTATAAAACTGAAAGCGAGAACATTTTATCAAAAAGGCACTATGATTGAAAAAGGAACCAAAATAGATACAGATTTTAAGCTCGATATCGTTAAAGATGGAGAAGAGAGAACTGTGAAATTTGCTGATTTGTTGGATCGCCCGACCATCGTATCGGTATATATGCGCAATAATACCTCAGGCTGCGATAAGCAAAATGCCAGTCTGGCTGAAGAAGCTGATTGGTTTGACGAGCACGGTTACAACCTGGTTGCCGTCAGTAAAGATACCTGTGGTTCGCACAAGAACTATGCTAAAAAAATGGGCATTAATTACATTTTGGCTTCTGACCCTGAATATAAGTTTGCCAAGGCCACCGAGTCTGTCGTTGAAAAAAACATGTATGGCAATAAATACGAGGCCCCGTCTCGTTCAGCTTATCTCATTGATACCGACGGTACGGTCAAAGGGATTATCAAAAAAGTAAATACTAAAGATCATGCCTCGGAGTTAAAGGATATGATCGAAAATTTGTAGAACGCATTATTTATGAAGTCGTTAGTTATTGTAGAGTCACCCACAAAAATTAAAACGCTCAAGAAGTACCTGCCCAAGGACTATGTGATCGATTCATCGATGGGGCATATCAGGGATCTTCCGGCTAGTGCCAAGGAAGTACCCAAGAAGTTTAAGGGCGAAGAATGGGCGAACCTGGGAGTCAACACGGATAACGACTTTGAACCGCTCTATGTAATCCCATCCAGCAAGAAGAAAGTTGTTCGACGGCTCAAGAAAGAACTAAAAAACTCTGATGAGCTTATACTGGCAACGGATGAAGACCGGGAAGGCGAAGCCATTTCGTGGCACCTTACCGAAATTCTTAAACCCGATGTCCCTGTTAAACGGATGGTCTTTCGGGAAATCACCAAGGAGGCGATACAGGATGCATTGAATCATTTTCGGGATATTGATCTCAATTTGGTTAACGCACAGGAAGCCCGCCGAATCATCGACCGCCTGGCCGGTTATACGATTTCTCCTCTATTGTGGAAGAAAATTGCTCCCGGACTGTCGGCGGGACGTGTGCAATCGGTAGCCGTACGGTTTCTGGTTGAACGTGAGCGCGAGCGTATGAAGTTCCGCTCGGCACGCTATTGGGACTTGAAAGCAAAGCTCCACAAACTGGATGACAAAGATATTTTCGAAGCGGATCTGACGCATCTGGATGGCAAGCGTCTGGCTTCCGGAAAGGACTTTAATGAAAATACCGGCAAGCTAAAAAATCCCAAAAAGGTAGTACTACTGGATGATAAATCGGCTTCAGAACTGCGTGATGATCTCGACCAAGCCGAATGGAAGGTTTCGGATGTAAGCAAAAACAGGCAAAAACGAAATCCGTCGCCATCGTTTATTACGTCTACGCTGCAACAGGAAGCCAACCGCAAGCTGAATTTTTCGGCCAAGCGGACAATGAGAGTCGCACAAAAATTATACGAAAATGGATACATCACTTACATGCGTACCGACTCTGCCCGTCTGTCGGGGCAGGCGATCAACGCTGCGCGTAATGCTGTAAAGGATGAATACGGCGAAGATTATTTGTTTGAGCGAGTTCGAAATTATTCCGGTGGTGCCGGTGCCCAGGAAGCACACGAGGCCATTCGACCTGCCGGCAGCAGTTTTACCAAACCTGAGAATGCAGGACTAAGCGGCGATGAATTTAAGCTGTACGACCTGATCTGGAAACGCACGATAGCAACCCAGATGGCGCAAGCCGAGCTGGAATTCACAAATGTGACGATCGAAGCCAAAGCCAACGGTAACGTGGCGGAATTTAAGACCAGCGGAAAAAAGATCATCTTTCCGGGATTTTTCCGCGCTTATGTGGAAGGCAGTGACGATCCTGATGCGGCGCTTGAAAACCAGGAAAAGTTCTTGCCGGAATTGAGCGAGGGCGAAGAAGTTGTTGAAAAAGGCATTGAGCCCATATCACATGAGACCCAGCCCCCCTCGCGATATACCGAAGCTACCTTGGTGAAAGAGCTGGAAAAACGAGGTGTTGGCCGTCCCAGTACCTACGCTTCTATTATCAGCACAATTCAAGATCGCGGGTATGTGGAATCGGAAGGCAAGACGCTGATTCCGACGTTTACTGCTTTTGCAGTGACAGAATTACTTGAAAAGAATCTGCACGATGTAGTAGACAGTGATTTTACTTCTGAAATGGAAAACAAACTGGATAAAATCGCACAGGGCAAGCTGGACACAAAAGAATATTTGAGCACTTACTATAAAGGGGATAAAGGACTTAAGGCAAAAGTAGATGAGCAGGAAGATCAGATCGACCCGAAAGAAGCTCGGCATCTGGAATTACCGCTGAATAATTTGGATGACATCCAGGTCTTTGTCGGCCGCTTTGGTCCTTACATTAAAAAGAAAATTGACGGTGAAGAATTAACGACTTCTATCCCTGAAAGCTGGAAACCCAGCGATATTACGGTGGAAAAACTGGAAGAGTTAATTAAAGCCGAGGAAGAAGGTCCCAAGTCAATCGGTAAACATCCGGACACCGGAGAACCAATCTTTGTGCTTAACGGCCGGTATGGCCCTTATGTGCAGGTAGGCGAAGTCACAGAAGATAATAAAAAGCCACAACGTGCTTCTCTGTTAAAAGGCATGAAACCGGATGATGTGGACTTGGATTTGGCGTTGCGATTGCTTGAGCTGCCACGCCTGCTGGGCAAACATCCAGAGACCGGGAAAGAGGTACGCGCCGGTGTGGGGCGATACGGTCCCTTTGTGGTGCATGATGGTACTTTTGCCTCCCTCAGGCGCAGCGATAATGTACTGGATGTAGAGCTGGACCGTGCACTTGAATTGCTGGCACAAAAGAAAAATAAGAAAAAGCGCAGCAACGTAATTAAAGAATTGGGCGATCACCCTTCGAACGGCAAAAAGGTACGCGTAATGGATGGGCGTTATGGGCCTTATATCAAGTATGGCAAGACCAATATCAGCCTGCCGGATGATATCAAGCCGGAAGATGTATCAATGGATATTGCCGTGCAGCTGATTACCGAGAAAGGCAAGTAATGCAAACGGCAGACGTGAAATGTGAGATGAATTTTCGTCTGCCGTCTCATATCTCCCGTTTTTGCTGTTTGGAGAAATAAAACTTCGTGTCGCTGAATTTATTTCAGCATCTATTCCTTGAGAGCCTGAAACAAGTTCAGGATATACGAAATCTAAATTCGTATAAATTTAACATGATAATTAGTTTCCAGTTTTCTAATTTGGGGCGTCATGGAAAAAACATCAGAACATTTTTTCAGCTACCCCCCCAATCTGCACGAATTGGATTTGGCGACGTTGGTATCAATGTATCGCGATCGGGGAATCCCTAAAAAGGCCAAGCCGGGCGAATATTTTGCCTGTACTGTTACCGATGAGCTTATCAAAGAGGGAAAATGGTGGTTTGGCCGGTATTACAGCCAAAAGGCGTGGGACGAGACCCTTACCAAGGGATGTGAAGGCTATCCGCTGACGGAAGTGGAAATGAATGTTTTGGGATTGGTTTATGCTGCGGATGATCAAGCGCCCCGCCGCGACTATGTAGAGCAAAATTGCGGAGCCGTCAGCAAGCTTGCCTATATGATTGTGAATGATCTTAAGGAATTTGGGTTCCTTTCTTTTGATGACCAGGAGCGGCTGCTTATCACACCTCGCGGAGAAAAGGCACTGCAGGGCGTTACAAAACGTATCTACGGTAAAAAATTCAAACCCGATATGCTGAAGGTGAACCAGGGAGAGATCTCCCATCCCAAAATAGAACGTGCTCCCAAGGAAGACAGCGAGCAAGCAAATCTGTTTTAGGAGCAGAGGGCAAACGGGAGAAGGGAGAGCTGAGACGTAATCTCATCAATTCTTTATTCAACATTCGAAATTCCTAACTCTCTTCCGCTCTGTCATTTCGAAAGAAACGAAGTGGAGAGAAAAATCTATGTTTTAATGGAAATATTGACCCCCGATACAATGATCTCTCGCTGGCGCTCGAGATGACTATTTATTTGATTGGAGAAACGTAGCTATTCAGAATCAAATTCGCGAGGTGACCTAAGATTAGATTTAGATATTGAAAATGGATGTAATCAATCCTCCTGCCCTTCCGCCGACAGATCGGACAGGCTCTTCTCCAAGGAGGAACTCTTGATTGAATTATGGATCAAATTTGAATAATCTGCAAGCTAAAAAGTCCCTCTTGGAGCCGTGACCGACCACCGGCGGTAAGAGGGATTTAGGGAGATTGAAAAAGGCAAAGCTGTTTTTGGATTTAGTCTGAACCGGCAAATGTGAAAAGTGAGACATCCACTTCTCAATTCTTGATTCAACATTCGAAATTCATAATTCGCTAGTCCACTCTTCTTGATCGAACACCGAAATCTACATTATCCTTGGTCCAGTCGAGCCAGCGATCTTGCTTGGCCAGTGTCATCGTGCTGTCGGGAATAAAGATCGTGGAATCATTCCAGGTCGTCATAACATCCGCACTTTGCGTCCATATTTTTACCCGGCGACGGGGAATTTCGGTCTGCCATTTCTTACCCGTCACCGGATCGGTATAAAGGAGTCGAAGCGTGATATTCCGCGATAGTCTTTCCAGTGGATGCAAGTTGATGCTCCGGAAATCCGTTTTGCCATTCTTTTTCACATCCGGGACCCCATCGCTCAACATCACTACCGAAACAGGTCGCAGTACAAGATTTTTGTTCCGGATGGTGAGGGCAATTTGCTCAAAAAAAGCATTGAAATCCGTAAGATTATTCTGTTTATCCTTGGGGAAATACTCATTAAGTTTTTTCCGGATATCGCTTACCGATTTATGCTGGAAAACCTGGATCGGATAAAATGCCTTTGGTTCGCCTGGCTTAGCCCCCCCGATGGAACTGACAAACAGCACATTGGGCTTTTGTAGGTTCCCCAGCCCGTTCAAGTGGGCATAGATATAGTGTGCCAGAAAATCCAGTGATTTTTCATAATTGCCACTGTTCACATACGAACCGCTGACATCTACACCGATAAACATGGAAAGGCGCGGCTTCTGTTTGCCCCCGACAGCACAACTCGTAACTGATAATGAACACAGTACAACCAAGATAATTGAATATTTTCTAAAATAAGTATCCATAATCTTTCCTAGTTTGATGCTGATGAAGAAGTGGAGGTTTTTAAATCCTTGCTCTTTTCCGAGAGCGTTTCAATCAGCACATTAGAAGGCTTGATATCTTCTATAGATTCGAAGGGTAGCTCAAACAAATGCACACCATTTACCAGCAGCGTTAAAAAGTTAATAGCGGCTGCGATAATTTGCAGGGGCGGCAACATAAACGCTTCCAGCACTTCCTGTCCCTTCTCCTGTACCCAGTCAGCATCTTTTTTGAGACTCTCCATAAATCCATTGGAAACATCCCAGATAATGTCTTCTTCTTCCGCTTTTTTCTTGGAAGACTTTTTCTTCGTCTTTATGCCTTTGCCTTGTATTATCGACATGATCGTAGGCGTACCGTAAGAGGCAAACAGGAACCAGGAAAGGCTGCGAATGCCAAACCACATGAAGGCCGAAACACCAAGGATACCCCACATACTGATTTCGAAATTCTGGGCATACAACGAAAACCACGGTACCAGGGCATCCACAAATTCACGATAGAGAAACACAACCTCTACGAAGAGCACGATAACCTCAATTACACCAATTCCCAAAATCTGGGAAATATCTTTCTCTTTAACCGAATCTACAAAAGTGGATAACACAGCATAACTTCCTAAAACAATGAAAAACAGGAAGGTAAAAAGCGGAATCCGAATAACCGTCACGGACAATTGCTCACCGGTAATGTTAGACATTGTATCCAGTACCAACGGTGTGGTCACATATGTAAAAATAGTGGATTCGATCAATACCCAGAAAATAGTCAAAAAGACCGCAATCCAGGGAATATCCGACCCCACAACTTTCCGTGAGGCTTTGCCCATCATACGGAATGGCATAATGATAATAGACTGTATAACGGACCAAATACCGAGAACGAGCGTCTTAACCAATCCCAAAAGAGTAATTACGAAATACAACAAGAATCGGAAAATACCGCCCCAGAAAGAAACGATGGCTTTACCCAAATCCCACCAGGTAATAAACAACGTCATGATAAAATTGCGTCGGTTATGCCTGAATATTGCCGTTAGTAAGGCCGGAATAGTAATCCAGCAGCCGATGATAAAAGCAAAGGCCGGCAACAGTAAAAACATTCGTTTTCCAACCATCAGGGCAGCCGGATCGTGGGCACCCCATGCGAAATTAATCACCGCTTCCTGAAAAAGTGATGGAAATAATAGAATATAAAAGACTAGTTTTGTAAAACTACCCGAATCGTTAACCATAATATCCCCGTCTGTATTAATATCTACTAGCTTGAATGAGATAAACAAATAATTGTTCCCAATTATCTCGCAGGTAAATAAAAGAGTGCCCCAAAAAGGGGTTGTTACAAATAGACGGGGATTCGGTATGATGTTTTTGTCAGATTATAAATATCAATGTACCTAATTAGGCTCCGTTTCAATAATAAAATCACCCTTTATTCGAAACTGACGGGTGTATGCTCCCCGACTGGTTTTAAAAGTATAGGACCGCCCGTCGAAGCTGCCTTGACCAATACCTTGCCACTGACCAATGAGCTTACCATTGGAATAGAGTTTAATATTTTCAGTTACTTCGTTCGATTTATCCTTTTTTGCTGTGTGATCATCACGAACATATCCCCACAGCAAAAAGGAAGTAAGAACAATCAGGGCAATAGTCTTTAAGTTTTCTTTGGTCATAGTATTTTTGATTGATGAGAATGATTGTTTGTATTTCATTCCAAAGTTGGTGGAATACGTGCTATCCTGCAAACTAAATCGAGGATGTAATTTCAGCATATTATTTGAAAAAAATCTTGTTCCTGAAGAACTTTTCACCAATATTATCGTAAACAACTTCATTAAAATCATTCGTTTGTCGGGAGAGAGATAGCGAGTGACTCACCTTTAACCAAATCATAACGCTATGAGGAAACGAAGTATGCTACTAGCAGTTGGGCTATTGCTTCTGCAAAGTGTGGCAGTGGCTCAAACCAAGCTGATCGAAAAAGTAGAGAAAAAGGGAGATGAGATTGTCATCCCATATGAAAAATATCAACTGGATAACGGACTTACCCTGATTATTCATGAAGATCATTCCGACCCGCTGGTACATGTGGATGTCACCTATCATGTAGGCTCGGCCCGGGAAGAGCTACGAAAATCGGGATTTGCACACTTTTTTGAGCACATGATGTTCCAGGGATCGGAACATGTGGCCGACGAGGAACACTTTAAGATCATTACGGATGCGGGCGGCACACTCAACGGTTCTACTAATGAGGATCGCACCAATTATTTTGAGACTGTGCCTAGCAATCAGCTGGAGACCGTGCTTTGGCTGGAAGCCGACCGGATGGGATTTCTACTGCCGGCCGTAACCCAGAAAAAATTTGAAGTCCAACGGGCTACGGTCAAAAATGAAAAACAACAAAATTACGATAATCGCCCATATGGAAGATATAGTGAAATCAACGCTGAGACACTCTACCCGTACGGACACCCGTATTCCTGGCTTACTATCGGTAAGCTTGAAGACCTGGATCGTGTAGACGTGACCGACCTCAAGAAATTTTTCCTGCGCTGGTATGGTCCTAATAATGCCACTTTAACTGTTGGCGGTGATGTAAATCCCAAAGAAGTGGTACAGCTTGCGGAAAAATATTTTGGGGACATTCCCCGTGGTCCCGAAGTTGATGATATGCACTTGTCTCAGGTAACATTAGACAAAGATCGCTACGTCTCTTATGTAGACAAAAATATCCGGTTTCCGGCCTTACTGTTCACTTATCCCACAGTGCCGCGATTTAATAAAGACGAAGCCCCACTGGACTTTCTGTCCCAGATCCTGGGAACGGGAAAAAGTTCCTATTTCTATAAGAAATTTGTCAAAACACGTAAAGCAATCCAGGCTTCGGCTTTTCATCCCGCCCAAGAACTGGCCGGGGAATTCACTATGTTTGTACTTCCCTATCCGGGACAAACCCTCTCCGACTTTGAGGGGGAAATGCGTCAAATCCTGGAAGATTTTGAAAAAGATGGCGTATCCGACGAGGATCTCCAGAAAATTAAAGCCGAATATGAGGCTAATTTTATCAATGGGTTGGCAAGCGTAAGCGGAAAAGTATCGCAATTGGCCAGCTACGAAACGTTTGCACATAATCCCAATTATATCCAAAAGGACCTTGAACGATATAGGAATGTCACTAAAGAAGACATCATGCGCGTCTTCCACAAATATATTTATCACAAGCCGGCCGTGATCCAAAGCGTGTTGCCCGATGACGGTACCAAGCCTGCCCAACCGGATAATTTCGTCGCTCAAACCTCGGGCGAAGATCCGTATCCCACCACCGATTACAGCGGACTGGAATATCATGAGCCTACCGGAGATACTTTCGATCGCAGTAAACGGCCGGTACCGGGTCCCGCACCGCTGGTGAATGTGCCCGATTATTGGACCCAAACGATGGCAAACGGAATGAAAGTGATTGGAACTCAATACGAGGAAATTCCCGTCATAAACCTTCAGTTGACTATCAATGGCGGTCACCGGCTGGATATGAACGATCCCCGAAAAGCCGGTTTGGCTGAATTGACGGCCTCGATGATGAATGAATCCACCGAGCACTACTCGGCAGAAGACATTCAGGAAGAACTGCGTAAAATCGGTAGCAGCATCTCGGTTTCATCCGGTGATAATGGCACCGAAGTGAACATCCGTACCCTCAAAAAACATCTGGATCGTACGCTTGAGCTGGCACAGGAGATAATTTTCCATCCCAAATTCGATTCCACCGATTTTGCACGCGACAAAAAGCAGCAGTTGGAAGGCATCCAGTCGATGTATAAAGATCCCGCTTCGATCGCAAATTTGGTGTATGATCGTCTGCTGTATGGGGATGAGCATATCTATTCCTTACCCTCGAGTGGTATCGAAGAAACCGCTAAACGTATTTCGCTGGATGATGTAAAACACTTTTACGATGCGTACTATGCACCTGACATTTCCGAGCTGGTGGTTGTGGGAGATGTCACTGAGGATGAGATCATGAGTAAACTTGGATTTCTGAAAGACTGGAAAGCTAAGAACGTGACTCTCCCCAAACTGCCGAAACCGAAAGCGGCAGAACCCACACGCATCTATTTGGTGGATAAGACCGATGCCCCCCAATCGCAGATCCGCATCGGATATGTTACGGACCTTCCGTTTGATGCTACGGGAGAATACTTTAAATCCACGCTGATGAACTATCCCCTTGGAGGTGCATTCAACAGCCGTATTAACCTAAATCTGCGCGAAGATAAAGGATGGACATACGGGGCCCGGTCCTATTTTGATTCGGATGATAATGCCGGACCGTTTACCGCTTCAGCGGGCATCAAAGCGGCCGCAACCGACAGCGCAGTCTATGAGTTTATGCATGAACTGACTAATTATCACGATAATGGAATCACCGATGACGAACTTACTTTTATGCGGAATTCCATCGGTCAGCGTGACGCCCGAAGCTACGAGACGCCTTGGCAAAAAGCCCGGTTCCTCGGAGAAATTGTCCATTATGGTCTCGATAAATCATTCGTAGACAAACAGCGGGCGATTATCGATTCGATCACGAAGGAAGAAATTGATAACCTGGCGAAGAAGTATCTTAAGACCGACCAAATGTATATTCTGGTGGTTGGGGATGCTAAAAGTAATCGCGAAAAATTGGAGAACCTGGGCTATGATGTGGTTGATGTTTCAGAAAAAGGCGACATCCTGAAACCGATGCAGGAAAAAACGGGAGCTGGGGAAATGTAATCCTTAGCCCTAAACAAAAATTCCAAACCCCTTCCAACTTTCAGGAAGGGGTTTTTAAATATATTCTCATTCTAATGTGGCAAGCTGTTATTAAGGTAAAGCAATAGATCCTGAAACGAGTTCAGGATGACATTTCATTTCAAGAATGGGTACCTGATTATCGCTATACTTTTTTAAAGACCACAATCCCATTATGTCCGCCGAAACCGAAAGTGTTGCTCATCGCAACATCTATATCATGTTCGAGGGCATCTTTTAATACTATATCCAATGTTGACGGAATCTCTTCGTCGATTTCTTCAGTATTGATTGTCGGAGGAATTACACCTTCGTTAATTGCTTTAATAGAAGCAATAGCCTCAATCGCGCCGGCTGCTCCAAGCAGATGTCCCGTCATAGATTTCGTGGCACTGATGTACAGGTCATCCGGATCCTCACCGAATACGTTAGCAATAGCGTTTGTTTCGCTGGTATCTCCAACAGGAGTCGATGTTGCATGAGTGTTCAAATAATCCACATCATCAGGATTCAATTCACTGTCGTCTAACGCCTGTTTCATGGCTACAGAGGCCCCTTTTCCTTCAGGATGGGTGGCCGTCATGTGATAGGCATCGGCTGTCATTGCCGCGCCGGCAACTTCACCATAGATATGAGCACCGCGAGCTTTGGCATGTTCGTATTCTTCCAGGATGAGCGTAGCCGCCCCTTCGCCCATTACAAAGCCATCGCGGTCTTTATCAAAAGGACGAGAAGCATGCTGCGGATCATCATTGCGTTGCGACATCGCGCGCATGGCCGAAAATCCCCCGAATGAGGCTTCGGTAATACCCGCTTCTGAGCCACCGGTGATAATCACTTTGGCTTTGCCCCAGCGGATGTAATTCAGGGCATCCATGATGGCTGTATTAGAGGTTGCACAAGCTGAAACGGTGGCATAATTAATCCCCATAAGTCCATAACGCATCGAAATCAGTCCGGGAGCCATATTAATAATCAGCTTGGGAACAAAAAATGGATTGAAACGCGGCGTATAACCATTTTCGGCATAATTTTCGACCTCTTTTTCAAACGTATACATGCCGCCCTGGCCGCTTCCCCAGATCACACCGGTATCGAAGGGATCCATATTATCGAAATCCAGACCGGAGTCCTGAACGGCCTGCTCGGTTGCAATCAATGCATATTGGCTATAGGGATCAGAGCGTCGTACCGTGTTATGCTCCAGGTGATTGGAGGGATCAAAGTCCTTAAGCTCACAGGCAAAATGCGTACGAAATTGTGAGGGATCGAAATGGGAAATCCGGTCGGCCCCGCTAACACCGTTTTTAAGGTTATCCCAAAAATCATCCACATTGTTTCCGATGGGAGATAAGGCACCTAATCCGGTTATGACAACTCTTTTCGGCTTGCTCATTATTATGCTATAAAATGTAAGTTAGTAGTAATTCGGTATTGAAGAGATGATTACTGATGATACGACTGACAGAAATATTACGCAATTTTCGACAATCTACAGTCGGTTAACAATAAACTAAACCTAGCTGAAAAAAGGAAAACGAATTATCGAATCCTCATCCACACATGCCGCTATCGAGAGTTACACCGTTCGGGAATTGTGCATTGAATGTTTAAAATAACCTGAGTTCGACATAAGAAATAGACTGCATAAGTCTACCCTTCAGGGGAATACTCTCGGGGTTTTGCGAGAGGGAGGAGTGTTCAGCGTACCGGAAAAAACATCCCCCGACCCAATTTGGTCCGAAAACGGGCCCATTTGGCCCACCCTCCTCGAGGAGGGACTTTGGGGCGGCGGCGATCAAAAGTATATCATCTTATCTCGAACTGACGTTAAAATAAAAAATAGCCCTCTGATACCAGAGGGCTATTTCATTTGGCTATGGGGATTTAACCACTTTGTGTGGCGTAGAACCGTTCTCTTACGATACGGTCCTGTTCCCACTTCTGAACAGCTACCTGTTCAAGTTCCATTCGATTGCCACCTTTAAAAGTCACATCCATCAAGCACTCTACGGATGTTGTGGCATTGTCTTCATTGGAGGCGATTGCTTTTACATCCATCCCGTGAAATTCTTCAACACTGTCAAAAAATTCATGTTCGCGTTCGCGGTTAGTGTCTTTGCCTTCCACTTTAGTGCCGTCTTCCAATACCATGACTACACCTTCATCATAATACTTTTCAAAGGCATCCATCGCGCTACCTTGTGCAATGTGATTATAGATATCGTTGATCTTATCCAAGTAGCTCATATTGCCCAATTGCTTTAATGTTAAATTAGTCAATGCTACATCATAACTAAGCTCGAGGACAAATCGTTTACAAAAAACCAATTTTTTTTGCACCCGTAAGTCCTTCAATCTATTTTACACAAACAAAAAAATATTAAGTTCAGATAGTGATTATGGCTACAGTTAAACTCATCGATATCGCACATGGACGCAGCGGGGATAAGGGCGACGGCAGTAATGTGGGCATCATT
The DNA here is from genome assembly GCA_035267805.1 of Balneolaceae bacterium. Lineage (GTDB taxonomy): Bacteria > Bacteroidota > Rhodothermia > Balneolales > Balneolaceae > Fodinibius. Next base: position 13,025 of record DATFLI010000331.1, read on the forward strand.
GCCCGACACCCGGACGTATACCCTTTTTTGAAGGAAAAGTTAACGGCCGATGTTGTAAAGGAACACATGAAACATATTTGCAAGGGCAAAGTGGAACGATTTGAAATGCCAAATCTGGGCGCTCTAAACTTTGTTTTGCATGAAAGTTTGGGGGGAGGGGGTACGGTATCGCTCAAACTGGATGCCCAGGGCAAGACGCATGCCTCAATGCTTTTGCGGATGGATCTGGAGGTACCCGATGTACTGTTGAAAAAGGTAAAAAGTTTACGATCATAAATGACAATCTTTTTAAATGCGCCCGTAGCTCAGCTGGATAGAGCGTTGGCCTCCGGAGCCAAAGGTCGTGGGTTCGAATCCCGCCGGGCGTACAGAATATAAATTTACAAAAGGCCGTTCTATCCTTCTTACCCGTAAGAAGAGATCTTTCTTCATTTCTCTATTTATGTATTTATAATACAGTAAAATGTATAAGGCTTTTTGTAAGTATATTTTTCCAAAATCTCATCTACCTAATTTAACTTATAATAAAAATTCTAACTTTAACTATTGCGATCCATAAGTTACGCAGTTGGTAAATGGTGCAGGTATTCCCGGTGTTTATTCTCCCTTGATCGGGGTAGACAGTCTGCTGAGCGACAAAAGCCGAATGGTTAAATCAGTACTAGTAGGTGTTCAAGGTCCCATTGAAATTAATGGGGTTGAATATAAAGGAGATATGCGAAGCTTTACCTTAACAGATCGGAAAGTGTCTGATTTACTTAATTATATCAGAAACTCATGGAGGAATGAGGGAGAAGCTATTTTGCCAGACGAAATTCAATCCTTTTTACCTAAGAAGATTAACGACAATTAAATGCATCGGTATCGGAATGAAATTTATCATCTCAAACGCCTAATAACTCTACATCAATACTGCTAGATATACCCCGGTAAGCTTTTTCGACCTATTGAGTAAGTCTCACTGCCAAACACTTCTAACCGGTACCCGATATCAGTCGTAGGAATCTACAGGAAAGACCCTGACCGGTTTCCCGGTATTATCTTTATACTTTTTACGCAGATTCTTAAGTCGATCCACCAGATCCTTGGCCACATCTTCATAGCCCGGATGTACCTTATAGCCACTCCACTCATACAGGTTTTCCATCTCATCCGGATCTTTTTCCAAGTCAAACAGCTCCCATTCGTTGATGGTATAATAATAGATCAGCTTATGGCTATGGGTACGTACTCCATAGTGCGGAATAGCCCAGTGAGGCATAGCCAGTTCATAGTAATGGTAATACATGGAATCTCTCCAATCAGCCGGCGGATTCCCTTTAAAGTGTGGAACCAGACTCTCCCCCTGCATATCTTCAGGGATATCCAGGCCTACCAAGTCTAAAATAGTCGGCGCATTATCGATGTTGACCGTCATCGCATCGCTGGTACTGCCGGGTTCAACCATACCCGGATAACGAATCATCCAGGGGACCCGGATTGCGGGCTCATACATAAACCTTTTGTCAAACCATCCGTGTTCGCCCATAAAAAACCCGTGATCGCTGGTCACAGCCACTATCGTATTATCCGCCAGACCGGACTGGTCCAGATAGTCCAGCAGCCGGCCAACATTTTCATCCAGCGACTTCAGTGCACCCAGAAAATGCCCCATAAACTTCTGATAATTCCATTGTTTTTTTTGCCGTCCGGTAAGTTCTTTAGGCGGATCGAAATCCGGCATATATTCTATACGCATACGGGCTTCCCGAGCCGGCGCTGCTCTCTCGGAATAATCATCCCAGAAAGTACTTGGTTCGGGAATCCGCACATCATCATACAGATGTTCATATTTATGGGGCGGATCAAAGGGACGATGATCATTAAAATACTGCACCATCATCATAAACGGCTGGTCAAACTGCTTGATGCCGTTGATGGCCAGGTCGGTAAAATTGTCGGTAATATAACCCTGATGCTCCCTTTTTTCGATCACATTACTACCCAGCTTGGGATTCTGAAAATAGCCCGTGGGCTCGTAGTACGGGCCCCCGGCACCGCGCTTGAATGCAAAGTAATCGAAGCCGGCCACACCCGGGTTCGACGGGGTATCCGGTTCGGAAACCAAGTGCCACTTGCCAACCATCCCCGTCTGGTAGCCATCCTTGCGCAGCATCTGTGCAAAAGTCGGCTGGGAGGGATCGAAATAGCTGTGGGTCCCCTCCATTCTTTAGATCATTTGTTTGATTTCACTCTCCGCACGCAAGTGCAGAATTTCGCAGCCGGATGTTTTATAAGTGTGCTCGTGCTTCTCCATCCGGATTATTTTTTACTTCACAGTGGTCATTCAATATCATCGTTGCCCCATCTTCAGGCGTATATGCAGGCCAATAGGGAAGTTCTTTTGTATTGGGATCACCACTCCTCATAAATTGTAACAATGCAGACGACATTTTTTCAGATAGGGCCCGAGGGCGTTCTCCACCACCGGTATGGCTAAGACTAAGGTCTGTATTTGCAAACCAGAAACAAATATCAAGAGTATGAAAAGCGCCCAGGCGACCATTAAACATTGGTGGCTTCCATCCAAACCAATCCACATAAACCGGCGCCTTTTGTTTAACCTTTGCATTCGCTGTCCTTACAACTCCATTTCTCATACTACCACTCTGAACGAGCACCATTACATCGTAAGGACTTGTTGCCTGAGGCAGTGCAGAATCATTGGACTCAGGAAATGCTTTGGCATAGGCCTCGTATGCTCCGGGAGCTTTATCACCTAATCCTCCCCGGAAACCGGCCCGTTCCCGAAGCCTCTTAATCGCTTCCTGCTTCGTGATGTTTTCAATTTCGGGGTTATCAACGCTGGATGCGAATTCATCGAATGTACTGCTTATGATTAAAGGAACATTTGTTGAAAGGCCATTAGGATCGTTGAAAAATTCTCCCTTCAAAATATTTTTGCCATCAGCCACCGGTCCAAATCGACCCATGAAATTATTACCGCTATTATCCTTGGCATATTTACCGGCTGCCTTATCGGCTAACTTCAGGTAATCTAGCCAGGGCATTTCCTGAAGTTTATCAAGTTGTCCCTGATCCAAATCGGCTTCTTTTAAGATATATTGTCCAACACCCCGAGAAGCTTTCTGATCATTTGCTCCCAATGAGGAACCGCTCAAGGCAACGGCTTTGTGAAACAAGCCTTTGGCCTGAGGCATATTCATTAAAATACATACCTTTGCACCACCGCCCGACTGACCGATAATAGTTACATTATCGGGATCGCCGCCAAAATTGGATATATTTTCCTTGACCCACTCCAGCGCTGCAACCATATCCAGCGCACCTACATTGCCGGAATCAGCATATTTACTGCCGCCCACACCGGATAGATCAGAAAAACCGATGGGCCCCAACCTGTGGTTGATCGATACAAAAACGATATCGCCTTTACGGCTTAAGTTTTCCCCTTTATAACCATCCTGCTCAATACTGTTTCCATTTCTGAAACCGCCGCCGTGCAACCACACCAAAACCGGGCGTTTCTTATTATCATTGATTTCCGGGGTCCAAACATTCAGATTCAGGCAATCTTCGCTGAGATCATAATAGTTCCAGTGATCCCGGAACGAATAATACGGGTTGGAATATCTCCCCTCCATAATTTGCGGGGCATCATCGCCCCACCAAATAGCAGGAAAAATATCATCCCATGGTTCGGGCTTTTGTGGAGGCATAAATCGATTCTTTCCACCGGTATCAGCCCCATAGGGAATCCCGCGAAAAGTATAGATATCCCGCAAAATGAGTCCTTGTACCTTACCGTACTGCGTATCTGCAATGGCGGTTTTATCCCCCACGTATAGCTGTTGTTTCTCGTTTACGATCGGACTCCATGAATCAAGCTGTCTGTTTTTGCCATCAGCAGATAAAAAAGGGGTTAAACTAAATCCGGCAAAGCCGGCGGCTAATGACTGAATAAATTGGCGTCTGTTCGTTTTCATGACGAAAATATTATGTGTTTAAAATAGAAGCTACAAAACGAAACACGGAAGATGATTAAATCATAATAATACATATACCTATATTATATAGATACATCCAAATCGGAAATTTACTGTAATTGGGAGACTTTTTAGGAAATTTAGGTAAAATTCCTTTCCCCGACTCATATTTAGCCTATCAGGCAACTTGTTTCACCTGCAACCAGAACAAACAAATTATCGAGCCAGGCTAATTTAAGTTAAAGCATTTACTGTAAGAATGGTGCAATTTTTCAGTCTAATTCATTATTAGCTTGCTAATAAATCACGATATGATTTAAAAGGGCGGGGAGTAGCATTCCGGGATTCTTCGTAATGGAATTATAGCACGTTTTTAGGTAAAACGACCTTATTAAGGTGATCATACATATTTAAAAATAAGGCAACCTGTAACAAGGTTGCCTTACGAACGAATACATCCGGTATATTTTGCTTGAATAAACAGCAATCAGGAAACTCTGGGTTCAACTTTTTTACCCGTTGCATCATAGTAGACTGTTTTGGATTCCTCTCCTTTTGCGAGATAAATCTCATAATATCCAGTGCTGCTGTCAAAGTCACTTATAACTGCCTTATCTCCGGTTATCCGCCATCCGGGATATTCTTTAACCAACACTTGGAGTATGGGTTGTGGTATTTTAATATCCAATAAGGTCGTTTTAGAACTGACGAGATTTCCATCTTTATCATAAACGGCCTCGCAACTCATCTTATCACCTTCCGCCTTTGCTACGTAGCGATCAGCTGTCGTTTTTTTATCATCCAAACGCCATGATATTTTATCTTTACAGCCAAAAAAATCATTCTCTATCGTGTTGACCACCGTTTCGGGCAACTCGTCTTTTACCACTTCAACGGTCCCGGCTTCAGGAGTCCCCCTTGGAGTAAATTTCTTTCCTTTAGGGTTATAATACACGACCTTATATGTCCCTTCGTTGCCAAGCCCAACTTTGTAGTACTTCGAATTTTCTCTAAAATCCTGGACTACTGCCTGGGTACCTGCTATGGTCCATCCTGCATATTCTCTGTTAATGGCATCCTGAACCGTATCAGGCAGCCGCACATTTTTCATAATCGTTTTGGCATTTAACAGCTGACCTTTTTTATCGTATGTAGCTTCACAGGTTACATTGTCTCCGGATGATTTAACCATATAATAATCCAGGTTGGCCGTTCTATCAGAGGCATACCACTTGATATCCCCTTTACAGGTAAAATCTCTTTCAATTGCTTTAACCACAACTTTGGGCAATTCTTCTTTTTTTACTTTATTCTGAGCCTTTAGAGATCCGGTTTGAATCAAAAGAAAAAACAAAGCAAAAAAGATTTGAATCAGTCCCTTCCATCCATGCACATTTTCTTTATGACTATACATTTTAACACCTCTTATTGAATAAATTTATTCTCTCCTGTTTTAGGATGAAGATTACTTAATAATACTATGCAATCTTAAATCCGATATTAAGGGGAATGATCTAATCAAGGTGGTCGAAAGTATTACATGTATAAATAATTGTAATTAATAAACTTACCCTTTTAAATAGTCAAGCAACATTAAATGCGGAGCCTCATCAAAAAAATTTAGCTCATCCCTCATCTTAACAAGATTTTCCTATAACTTTGAACCTCTTTCTCTTCCCAGCCAGACTTTTGTAATTAGTTTAATCTGGAAATTGAGTAACAAGTGAGCCGGCATCCCCAAGCTAGAAATGATCATAATAGCTTTCCTCACACGAAATTAACGGTTTCCCTCCCACCGTGCTTTTATAAAGTAACGTAATTTAAAAATTATAATAGCCTTTATTTTAGCATAATGAACGATTAGAGGAACACGGTGAAAAAAAGCATAGTACCATTTCTAATATTCACAATCCTTATATCTATACAAGGATTGGGACAGGACCCGGCTTTAAATATTTATACGGCATCCCTTCAAGGCAATCTAGAAGCAGTTCAGCAATACATTAATGCCGGCACGAATCTAAATGAAAAAGACGCTTATGGATCCACCCCCTTGATTATTGCAACTACTTTCGGCAGGACTGAAGTTGCCCGCGCCCTGATCGAAGCAGGGGTAGATATGACCATCGCTAATAACCAGGGATCAACACCACTGCATATCGCTGCACTCTTTGGTGATACGGCAATTGTCAGGATGCTGTTGGGAAATGGGGCCAATAGGTTTTTACGAAATAACGAAGGCTCCACGGCTTATGATATCGTTGCAGCC
>DATFLI010000332.1:0-3916 GCA_035267805.1 Balneolaceae bacterium
CCTTCCATCCCCTTTCAACAAATGTTGCGAAGCCTCTCTTGCAACGTATTACTTTGTGCAAATTTTGTCTGGTATTATTTCTAAATCATCACATAAGTCAATTCGTTCAGTTAACCGCTATGGTTGTTATGAAATAGGAGAACCCCCACCATAACAGGCTCCCGATTATCCCACCGATGATAGGGCCAATAATGGGAACGGTAAGCCCATAAATCCAATCGTTGGGCCCTTTACCTTTAATGGGTAGGATGGCATGGGCCAAACGAGGGCCCAAATCTCTTGCGGGATTGATAGCATAGCCGGTAGGACCGCCCAGCGACATCCCGATAGCCCAAACCAATACCCCGATGATAAACGGTTGCATTCCTCCGACAACTCCTCCTGTGATAAACTCCCCTTCAATTTTTCCGGGACTGCCGGTGGCTCCGCTTGTAATACCAAGGATCCCGATTAAAAGAACAGCAGTACCTATAATTTCAGTGATGGTATTCCATCGCAGATTACGAATAGCCGGAGCGGTTGCAAATACGCCGAGTTTAACTGCCGGATCGTCCGTAAGTTCAAAATGCTGTTTGTAAGTGAAATATACGACAACCCCCGCCAGGAACCCTCCCAGCAATTGGGCAAGAAGATAGCCGGGTACGAGCGACCAAGAGAATTCCCCAATCACTGCCAGTCCTATGGTTACAGCTGGATTGATATGGGCACCTGATACCCACCCTGTAGCATAAACCGCTATAGCTACCGCGAATCCCCATCCGGCGTTAATGAGTATCCATGCGCCACCGCCACCTCCTCCTTCACCTTTGGTTTTAGACAAGATGACATTTGCGACTACTCCATTACCTAGCAGGCATAGTATGAACGTACCAAATACCTCAGCGAGGTATTTGCTGAGTGGTGAGAAGGATAACATTTAAGTGTCTTTTACAATTATGATTGAAGTAGGAGAGTTTTCAAATTGCTTCTAAGCCAAGCTATGTACAATGGAAAAATACCAAGGTATTACCTCCCCTTTAAAAATTGTAAGCAGATTAAAAAATTAACCGTAATATTAAAAATAATAATGGGTTGTGGAATAAGGTAAGGGGAGTGCGGGCATAATCTCTAGGATTCTTCCTCCGGAAAGACCATGGCTTTGCCCCGGTATTCGCGATAGACAAACTCGATGAGGAAGACCAGTACGAGCATACCGCCAAGAATCCAAAGTTTGCCCGGACTATTGGTGATGGTGTACCATAGCAGTGCCCCGAAAGCGACGAGACAACCTGCCAAGCCCACAATAGAAATCCATCGCTTACTGTCGGTTTTTTTGGATAGTTTGATGTTAGAAGCATTGACCGCAGCAAATATAAGCAAAAAGCCCGAGCTGCCCATGGTCGAAATCTGTGAAAGATCTCCCAAGTTGGCCAACAGTAATGCCAAGACGGTGGTGATAATGAGTCCCTCAATCGGCTGATTCCATATTTTATTTTCCAACATCTTGGGAAGTTCACCCTCTTTAGCAATGATGTAACTAAGTCGGGAAGATCCGTAGAGTGTGGCATTAATGGCAGAAAAGGTTGATAGCATGGCTGCTATTGAAATCATCGTGAATCCCAGGTGACCAAGAAAGGGTTTTGCCGCGGCAGCTAATGCATAATCTTTAGCCTGTACAATTTTGGGCACGGCCAGGTTGCCAATACTGACAATTGCAATCAATACATATAGGATGATCACGAAGCCGATGGAGCTGTACAGCGCTTTCGGCAGGTTGGATTCGGGATTGACGATATCCTGTGCGGTATTGGCAATGAGTTCAAATCCCTCGTATGCCAGAAAGATAATCATTCCACCCGCAGCAACTTGCACAATAGGCGTCCAGTGACTTACCGAAAGGCTGGTTGTATCGACCCCCTGAAAGCCGACAGCAATGAAAAATACCAGGATGGCTACCTTAATAATGACAACATAGGTTTCGGCTTTGCTCACAATGGAGGCGCTTAACACGTTGAGCAGGGCAGGGATGACAATTCCCAAGCTAATGAGCACATGCGACATTATCGGCTGATACGCTTTGGGGAAGAATGTTGCCCCGTAGTTGCCGAAGGCGTAAGCGTACAGGGCCAGCATGATCATGTAGCTGATCCAGAGCAGATTGTTGAGAGCCCCGGTAAAAAGCTCGGTGCCGAAAGCGCGATCCAAATAGACAACAGTACCGCCCTGGCTGGGATACTGTACCGATAACTTAGCATAGGAATAGGAAGTGACCAGTGCCACGAATCCGGCGATTAAAAAGGCCACAGGTGTCCCACCATGTGCCAGTTGCACGGCTAATCCCAATACGGCGAAAATACCGCCTCCGACCATTCCTCCGATTCCAATTGCAACGGCACCCCAATACCCGACTTTATCAGATGACATATAATAATATGTTTGTTAATAGTTGCCTTGATCAACAAAAATGGCGATTGCGTAATTCAATGTCGGAGCGTCGTATTTTTAATTGCCAGCCGCTCCATCGGTGAATTTTAGATCGTTACTAAAAGCCGGATAATAGTTTTATAAATGACTGAACATCAGATTTTGAAATAAATTCAGCATGACATGGGTGCATTTCCAGAATTCTCTTTCGCTATTAATAAATCGGAATAGGATTTGGCAATCAGTTGATCTTTTGTAATCCTCAAAAGTTTCATGAATTTTCGGCATTGTTTATTTAGCATATCCTTTCCAATTGAACCGTCTTCGTCTATGGCTTCGATTTCTACAAAATTACCCAGCTCTTTAACTTCATCAATATGGAATTTAACGTTGTCGATGAAATAGATTTCGCGCTGTTTGTCCACGACAATTTTGGAGCCGAGTGCATGGACAAGCAATTGATGAAGAGCTTCCGGATGTTCAACAGGGACCAGGTCGATGTCAGAGCTCTTTGGTCCTTTGGCGTTGGACCGCCGGTAGAAAATGAGATTCTGTTCGATGTTACCTTGGCGGAGTTTCAACCGTCCTTCAGGTACCTTAAAGTAGGTGTCGATTTGATGATCCTTTCCTTTGAAATTTGCTTTTTGTTCCTTAAGGATTTTTCGGATGCGATCGGGATCATCGCTGCGAGCTTTGATTTCAATGTTCAGAATACTCATAAATTCTTATTGTTAATTAGGCACATTTGAGAGTAAAGAATATTAGCGTATGCAAAATTGCAGTGAGGGGTCGTTAATAGTCTCAGGCCACGGGTTTAATATTTTCATCGGCAGCGCCTGACCATTCTATATATTTTTTACGTACTTGTATTATCTTTTCTTCAAGATTATCGAGCGTCCAGTCGGAGATGTCGATGGCCTCATGAATATGGGCCGTCAAGGTACCGGCTTTCGTGACGAGGGTGCCTCCCTTGCTAAGATTCCTATTCCCCTCAAAATAAATGGGTACAATGGGATAATGCAGATCCATTGCCATTCGGAAAGGCCCTTTTTTGAAGGGACCGATGATTCCGGGATGTTTTCGTGATCCTTCGGGAGCCATCATTATGGAAAGTCGATTCTTTTTGATTCGCTTATAAGTCTTTTTGAGGGTGGCTATAGCTTCTTCCGATTTCTCACGTTTGATAAAAATTTGTCCTGTTAACCGTCCCAACAGCAAAAAAATGGGATTATATTGGAATTCCCATTTAGCTACGAATCGTACATGAGGCAGACCGAGGGCCAACAGCGTTAGTACATCCAGGGTTGAACTGTGGTTGATGATAAAAACGGCCGGCCAAGTGAGTTTTTTGGTATGCTGCTTGACGTTGAATGTGATGCCGCTGATACGGATTACCGGGCGAACCATCAGCGGGGCAATGGATTCTATAATGAAATTGGAGGCCTTTCCGAATGAAATCAACAGAATAAAAAGTATAATCGGGGTAGCGATCAGAAAGATCAGGAAAAACGCA
>DATFLI010000333.1:0-4702 GCA_035267805.1 Balneolaceae bacterium
ATTTTCCGATAGCCGGACTGTAATAGTTCGGCTGTTGGATTAATTTGAAGTGCTCCACATCATTTCTCTGTACTAAGGTAACGGTTTTACATAGGACAAAGGAATTAAACCAACCATGGAATTAAAAAATGTCGACCCGCAAAGCAATGCCCATTTTATTATGTCTAGCTGTACTTTTGAGTTCCTGCTCAAAAGGTGACAATGGTGTAAATAATCCGCCTTCGAACCTGCCTGCGATATCTGTGCAGAATGCAACGGTGAAGCGAGAAAATGAAGCTGCTACCGCCCGTTTTTATGTGGATCTAAGTGCCAAGTCCGATCAACAAGTAAGCGTAAAATATGCTACCGAATCAGGTACGGCTAAGTCGGATGAGGATTTTCAATCAACCTCCGGGACCTTAACCTTTAAACCGGGTGAGAAAGAACTGTCAGTTGATGTCGCCATCCCAATAGATAGCCTGAGGCAGTCATCCCAGACATTTTATATGACATTGAGTGATCCGCAAAATGCCAAAATAGAGACAGGTAAAGCTACGGGTACGATTATTAATAACGGAACCTATTTACCTACGGATACAGCCGGTTATGATACTCCCAAAAGTTATCCCGGATATAATCTGGTATGGAACGATGAATTTAACGATTCGCAGTTAAATAAAAACGACTGGAACTACGAGACCGGCGGAGGCGGATGGGGAAACAACGAACTGGAAAATTACACCTCTCGACCACAAAATTCATTTCTTTCGTCCGGCAATTTGATTATCGAGGCTCGTAAGGAAGATTATGAGGGGAATCATTACACCTCTGCCAGAATTACTACGAAGGGGAAGCAAGAATTTACATACGGGCGCATTGATATACGCGCCAAACTGCCGGTGGATAAAGGAATGTGGCCGGCGCTGTGGATGCTGGGCGATAATATATCTTCGGTCGGTTGGCCCCAATGCGGCGAAATAGACATCATGGAGTTAGTAGGGCAGAATCCGCAACAAGTGGTTGGTTCCTTACACTGGAAAAAAGCCAATGGTTCAGAAGGGACGTTTAACAATGCCCATAGCTTGTCATCGGGGGACTTTTCACAAAAGTTTCATGTATTCAGCCTAATCTGGAGCCGGGATTCTTTGAAAGTTGCAGTTGATGATATCCCGTATACCAAAGCCTCGCGGCAGGATTTAAGCGACGGAACCTACCCCTTTGATAATCCTTTCTTTCTGATATTCAATGTAGCTGTTGGCGGTAATTGGCCTGGTCCGCCGGATGCTAATACTTCTTTTCCCCAGCGAATGTTTGTTGATTATGTTCGTGTATTTCAGAAAAAATAGCGGCAGGGTTTTATATGGAAGGCCGATTTAAAATTATCGCAATATGTTTGGCCCTTTTGCCGGTATTTATAAGTGCCGCTTGTGGCAATAATCCTGCCTCATCAAGAGAGACGTCTAAGAGCGAAGAGCATCAGGATACCACATCAACAACCGACGGGCCGGCTAATACAGATGTTCAACTCTGGCTCACCAAGCCGGATCAAAGTGCTCTGTTTAGCAGGCAAAATGTGCGTCTGTTGTTTTCTGAAGCTACCGGCAGTAACCCTACCATAACTGTGGATTTGTCAACGACTTACCAGTCGGTTGACGGATTCGGTTTTGCGCTCACCGGCGGAAGTGCATATCTCATTTATAAGTTACCGGCAGCAAAGCGTAAAGATCTTTTGCACGAGCTTTTTTCTACCGACAGTACCTCCATAGGCGTAAGCTATCTACGGGTGAGTATCGGGGCATCCGATCTAAGCCGGCGGGTTTTTTCCTATGATGACCTGGCATCGGGGCAGACGGATACCACACTTCAGCAATTTGATATGGGGCCGGATAGATACAACTTGATTCCGTTACTTAATGAAATCCTGGATATTAATCCCCATATAAAAATATTGGGCTCCCCATGGTCTCCTCCGGTATGGATGAAAACTAATGACAGTTCTATTGGAGGCAGCCTGCAGCATCAATATTATGATGAATATGCGCAATACTTTGTGAAATATCTCAAAGCAATGAAATCCAATGGTATCCATATCGATGCGATTACGCCCCAGAATGAACCGCTTTACGGGGGTAATAACCCCAGTATGGTGATGAAGCCTGGGGAGGAGCAGGATTTCGTTAAAAATTTTCTGGGTCCGGCATTTGAAGATGCGGGGCTGGAGACCAAAATCATCATTTACGATCATAATGCTGATAATCCGGACTATCCGTTGACGGTGCTTGCCGATTCCGTATCGCGTAAATATATAGCCGGTTCTGCATTTCATCTGTATGGCGGAGATATCAGCGCCCTTTCTCGGGTGCATGATGCTTATCCCGATAAAAATATCTATTTCACCGAGCAATATACTAGCAGCGAAAGCAGCTTTAGCAGTGATCTGCGATGGCATATGAAAAATTTGATCATCGGAGCGATGCGCAATTGGAGCAAAAATGTTCTGGAATGGAATTTAGCCTCTGACCCGAATTATGAACCGCACACGCCCGGTGGATGCAGTACATGCAAGGGGGCCCTGACGATTGGATCGAATGTCACCCGAAATGTATCTTATTATATTGTCGCATCAGCTTCAAAATTTGTACGTCCCGGATCTGAACGAATTGCCAGCAATTTTGTGAGTAATCTACAAAATGTAGCTTTTAAAACACCGGAAGGTAAAAAAGTATTGATTGTGTTAAATGCAGGTGATAAAAAGCAAACTTTTGACATCAGATTTAAAGGCGAAGTCGTAACAACTGTGCTTTCAAAAGGAGCTGTTGGGACTTACGTTTGGTAAGCGGATTAATTTTAGCTAAAATCGTTAGAATAACCGAAGCCGGTTAAATTATAAGGCAAACACCAGTTTTTATATCTAAGAATCAAAAATTCAAAATGATGAAACCCAATATATTTACGTACGGGAAGCGATTTCTTTCAATCAACAAGTGGATGTTTTTATGTATACTTATGACTATGAGTTCTGTTGAAGCATATTCTCAAACTGCCCCACAACTGGGCAAAGAGTCTATTAAAGATGTCGTTGGAGCGATGACCCTTCAGGAAAAAGTCCAGATTGTTGTTGGTTCGGGCTGGGGTGTTGATAAAGTTCCCGGAGCTGCAGGTCAAACGCATGCTATCCCGCGCTTGGGCATCCCATCAATAATATTTTCTGATGGCCCCGCGGGGGTGCGTATCCAACCTATTCGGGACAACGACAGCAGCAAAACCTATTATGCCACGGCTTTTCCGGTGGCACGGCTGCTGGCTTCCACGTGGGATCCGTCCGTAGTGGAAGCGGTCGGCAAAGCTTACGGCGAAGAAGCCCATGAATACGGGGTGGATATCTCGTTGACGCCGGCCCTGAACATCCACCGTAATCCGTTGAACGGGCGTAACTTCGAATATTATTCGGAAGACCCCCTGATTGCCGGCGATATGGCGGCGGCTATGGTCGAGGGGATTCAGTCCCAGGGTGTGGGCACTTCCATCAAACACTTTGTGGCCAACAACCAGGAGGCCAATCGCCATAGTGTTAATACGATTGTCAGCGAGCGGGCCCTGCGGGAAATCTACCTCAGGGGATTCGAGATTGCCGTGAAGAAGGCCCATCCGTGGACGGTGATGTCGTCATATAATAAAGTAAATGGCACCTATACCTCCCAGCGCTATGACCTGCTGACGACGGTGTTGCGAGATGAATGGGGATTCAAAGGGTTTGTGATGAGTGACTGGACCGGGGGCGATGATCCGGTGGCCCAAATGAAAGCCGGCAATGATTTGATTGAGCCGGGGAATGAAAAGAAAATTAACAGTATCATCAATGCGGTTAAATCCGGGAACCTGGACGAGCAGGTGTTGGACCGGAATGTGGAACGCATCCTGAATATTATCCTGAAGTCTCCGGTTTACAAAGGCTATGATTATTCGAATAATCCGGATCTGAAGGCTCATGCCCAAGTTTCCCGCGATGCGGCGACACAGGGGATGATTTTGCTGAAAAACGATAATCAAACCTTGCCTGCCAATACGGGAGATAAAGTTGCGGTCTTTGGCAATACCTCCTATGATATCTATATTGGCGGATGGGGCAGTGGTGAAGTAAATGAAGCTTATAAGGTACAGGTGGATCAAGGATTGGCAGACGCCGGTTATAATGTGGATAAAGATTTACAAGACAGCTATCGCCAACATATCAAGGAAGTCAAGGCCTCGCGCGGTAAGCAAGAAAGGAATCACCGTCGTCGTCCGAAACCCGTTCCTGAAATGCAGGTAGATAACGCTTTGGCTCAAAAAGCAGCAAAAGCTAATGATGTGGCGATAATTACTATCGGAAAAAATGCTGGCGAAGGATCCGACCGTCCGGTAAGCGACTTCCAACTTAGTGATAGTCGAAAAGCCTTGATCAAGACGGTTTCGGATGCTTTCCACAAGCAGGGGAAAAAGGTAATTGTGGTGTTGAACATCGCCGGGGCTACGGAAATGGCAAGCTGGCAGGACGAGGCGGATGCTATTTTGTTGGCATGGCTGCCTGGGCAGGAAGCCGGTCACGCCATTGCTGATATATTAAGCGGTAAAGTAAATCCATCTGGCCGCCTGGCTACGACTCTTCCGGTCAAGTATTCGGATGTACCGTCTTCGAAATATTTCCCGGGCGCCCCGGAAAAAGATCCCAAGCATGTCGTTT
>DATFLI010000334.1:0-3667 GCA_035267805.1 Balneolaceae bacterium
TATGGAATTTCGTTCTCTGACCAAGAAATATCTTGGTAAAGAGATTACAAGATCATCCTCTAAAAATTCTTCAGACGATAATGGTCAGGGTGATTTATTTGAAACGGGCAAAAAGGAAGGGTTAGAAGAAGCAGAACTGGAATCTTTTGATGAATCGGTAGCTTCTTACGAATTGGTTAATTCGGAAGAAGGGGTAAAGAAACTTGTTGAAAAGCTGAAAGGAGCCGAAACACTTTGTTTTGATACGGAAACAGACGGCGTGGACCCCATGAAGAATATGCTGGTAGGAATATCCCTGTCGACGATGGCCGGCGTAGCCTATTACATTCCTGTGAATGTTGAAGACGGAATTCAACAGGACAAAGCTGTTGAGCTCTTTCAGCCTCTTTTTGCCGAAGAACAATCACTTAAAATCGCCCATAATTATAAATTCGATTACATGATTTTGAATCGGGCCGGTATGGAAATTGAAGGTCGTGCGTTTGATACGATGATTGCCGGATACCTGATCGATGCAAATCAAAAGTTGAAGATGGATACGCTGGCCGAGCAGTATCTGGGGTACAAGCCGATTCCGATTACAAAATTAATCGGCAAAGGGCGTAAACAGAAGACGATGGATGAGATCGATCCGCAGGAAATTACGGTATATGCCTGTGAGGATGCTGATATCACTTTGCGCCTGTATGAAAAGTTAAGTGATGCCCTTGAAAAAGATGAACTTGATGAGATCGCCGATACGGTTGAATTTCCACTTATGGAAGTATTGGCCCGCATGGAGATGAATGGGGTACTGATCGATAAAGAAATGCTGGAAGAGTTCTCTTCCATTCTTCAGGACGACTTAATCAAGTTGGAGCAAAATATTTACGAAAAGGCCGGTACGGAATTCAATATTAATTCTCCACAGCAATTGGGAGAGATATTGTTTGATAAAATGGGACTCCCGGCTGGCAAGAAGACCAAGACAGGGCAGTACTCAACGGCAGAATCGGTGCTTACGAAGCTAGCTGCAGATTATGAAATGCCTGACTTGATTTTGGAGTATCGGGCGCTTAGCAAGCTTAAATCGACCTATGTAGACGCATTACCAAAGCTAATCCATCAGGAAACGGGACGTATCCATACCGACTTTAACCAAAGTGTGGCTGCAACGGGACGACTGTCATCATCAAATCCGAACCTGCAGAACATTCCAATTAGAACCGAGCGGGGACGTGAGATCCGGAAAGCGTTTATAGCTGATAAAGGGTATCAGCTGTTATCTGCTGACTATTCTCAGGTTGAACTTCGTGTTATTGCCTCTATTGCTGAGGATGAAAATATGATGGAAGCGTTTAAAAATGACGAGGATATTCACTCACGTACGGCTAAAGAGATTTTTGATTTGGAATCTATTGATGAAGTGACCCCCGATCATCGTCGTAAGGCGAAGGAGGTCAATTTTGGGATTCCTTACGGGGTGAGTGCTTACGGATTGGCCCGCCGGTTGAATATCAGCAATGAGGAAGGCAAGGAAATGATCTATCAATATTTTGAACGCTTTCCCGGTATTCTGGAATATATCAACGAAACCAAGCAATTTGCTAAAGAGCATGGGTACGTTAAAACATTGATGGGCCGCCGGCGCTATATACCTGAAATTAATGCCGGTAATTGGAACCGGCGTTCGTGGGCCGAACGCACTGCAATCAATATGCCGATTCAGGGCACTGCTGCGGACATAATTAAATTGGCAATGATTAATATCCAAAAATATATCGAAGAGAATAAGCTGGGTACAAAAATGCTTCTGCAGGTTCATGATGAGCTCATTTTTGAGATTCCGGAAGATGAGACCGGAGAAGTACCATCCAAGCTGAAAGAGCTTATGGAAACCGCCGTTGAACTTTCCGTACCGTTGAAAGTTGATATGGGGCTGGCCGACAATTGGCTGGATGCCCACTGATGCTAGCTAGTACTTAGTAGAAACTAGTACTTAGTAGAAAGTAGAAAAGTTTAAAGTGCTTCTGGCTTTGCTTGTTGATACTATCTACTAGATACTACTTATCTTTGCTGATAAGCTTGTAGATGGCCGAGAAGTCTTTATCCCCCAAACCTTCTTGTTTAGCCATCGCGAATAGCTCTTTCACGATATTGCCGGCCGGAAGAGGAGCATCTGATTCATAACCGGTTTGAGATGCCAAATGAAGATCTTTCTGCATCAATTTTAACGGGAATTCCGGACTATAGTCATCATTCTCGATCTTTTCTTTTTTACCTGATATAAATGGAGCTACAACCGGTGATCCGACCAGGGTTTCCAAAAGCATTTCTTTGGAAAAGCCCATGGATTCCCCCAGATACAATCCTTCCGAAAAAGAGGCCATCGCTTCCGCCAGTAGCAGGTTAAACACCATCTTGAGTGATGTGCCCATTCCAATGTCTCCGGCATGAATTACTTTTTTGCCCATTGCCTTGAAATAGGGATTGCACTCTTCAATATCTTCTGCCGAGCCTCCAACTAGGAATAGAAGATCTCCTGTTTCGGCGGGTCCTTTTGTACCTGCCGCGGGCGCATCCAGAAATCGAATGTTGTGAGTGTCAGCTTTACCCGCCATTTCGCGTGAAAAGGAGGGGTTGACGGTGCTGCAATCTACCCACAAGCTATCGGGTTTCATAGAAGCAATGAAGCCTTCTTTGCCGGACGCTGTTTGTTTAACTGCTCCCGGTGCTGAGAGCATCGTAAACAAGATATCGGAATGTTGGGCCAGTTCCTGCTGGGATTGGGCGACTTTAGCCCCTTTTTTCTTTAAAGGATTTGCTTTAGAAATGGTGCGATTGTACACCATTACATCAGCATCTGTTTTCAGCAGGTTGGCAGCCATTCTGCTTCCCATGATTCCAAGTCCGTAAAAGCCAATATTCATACCTATCCTATTTGATTCACATTAGCCTTTAAAACGAGCTCATTTTGGGAATCATTCCGACTATTGAACAACAAATGATTTGGAGGCTAAGACATTGCCGCTGGCATCTTCAACCATAACACGCCACGGCCCGGTCCAGCTTTGGAGAATAGATTTGGAACTCCAGGTACGCCAATCATCAGAAGCGACATTCAAATCGATATGCGCTTTTTCCTGATCCTTATAATACCAAACATGGGTGATGTGAGTGGTATCTTGGGCACCTTCCAAATGTGTAAAGCAGTAGATGGTGCCAACATTAGCAGAAAAAGTCGTATCTGTGCCAACAGGTTGACGATCCTGAATACTAGTGGCAAAGCTAATTTCTGTAACACGTACATTTTGAGCTTTACAAACACCGGAAATTAACATGAAGAATAGCAGAATAGCGATTGATTGTTTAATCATAACCTCAGCTTTAATTGAAGTTTAAATAAATTTAAACAAAAAGCAGTCACGGCAAAACTATTTTGTCTTAAGCTAATATTAGATTGCCGGCTCCTGCAAATGCTTTTTAAAATGAAGCGGGCAATCTAACTCAGGGCAATACTATCGGAAACTAATACCGAAGCCTACATTATAGCTTGAATATTTTGCCAGGGTATAAGATCCCGAAATATGAAAGACCGCAAATCGGAAACGGAACCCCGCTAATGCATGAAATCTGTTTTTACCATCGATGGATACATCAATTGGTTTGTCTATGGTATAAACTTTAA
>DATFLI010000335.1:0-5323 GCA_035267805.1 Balneolaceae bacterium
GTCTCATCTGTCAAAAATATTTCGGAGGGTGATAAAATCAGATTGGACATTGACAGTAAAGGTCATGGAATCGAGACCGTGACCGTAAAACACGTCGGTACGGCATCTGCTCGCAGCACTTTCGGTGGTCCCTTAAAAGAAAATGAAGATAAGGGTACGGGACTCGACCTTGTCAAACCGCTAAAATACGATCATGCCTCGAATCTGCCATTCAGCGTCAATGGTACCGGGATAAGTTTCAAGCCGGCAACAACCCACCCTCATTTGAGCAACGAACCTGTTCTTCCGCTCGGTACCGGTATCAAACTGGATAAACCACTGGCTATGAATCACGGCATTAGTACGGTTGTTTACGATCAAATGGTGAAAACCGCAGGATACCAGGGTCCACCGTCGCCCGACCAATGGTTCGGAGGTCCGGCTCTCTCTGCCCGAGCCGGTAATATGGTGTTACGCGATGATAAAGGTAATGTGGTTGATGGTCTAAACTATGGTCAAATAGTTGATCCATGGGCAGCCGAGGGCTACCAGGCCGCTTCGGGAGCCGGAGAATACGGATGCAGCGCACCTTCCCCAAGTGGCTCCAGATGGTGGCTGGCTTCGACCATTAACCAACCCAACAGGAGTGCCGGCCGCTATCCTAATGGTAACGATAGCGATAGCAATTGCCGGGATTTCATATTACAGAATACAACCACGATGTCAATTGCATCGGCAGCTGATGCCAAGAATATTAAAGTCGCTAGCGTAGCAGGCTTTAATATTGGACAGAAGATTGTGATTGGCAAAGGGGCGAATAGTGAAATGGCCGTTATCGCGATTGTCGGTACAGCGGGCGGCACTACAGTAGACACTGCCATTACAAAAGGTGCGACCGTTATTCCGGTTGCCAATGTGGAAGGTTTTGATATTGGCCAGAAGATTAGCCTGGACAAGGGCAATAATCATGAGACGGCGGTTATTGCTTCTATCAAAAATAGACGACGTTTTGGCCAACGCAACGGTCCCGCTGATTCTATCACTGTTACTAAGCCGTTACGTTTTTCGCATGATGCGGGTGCACAGGTCTCCGGCAGTGGTATCACCTTATCCAAGCCCTTGACAAAGGCGCATAACAGAGGAACACAGGTCAACAGCAACGTTCCCACACCCGGTGAACCGAATCAATATTTCAGGAAACCATAGTATACAGGTCAAGGGGCCCCTGTCAGAATAGTTACCATAAAGCCTCAGTTATTTATTATCAATTACTACGTGAACCTTTTTTGATTTGACATGATCAAATAGTAAAATGAAATAAAAGGTTACACGATGAGTCGAATTATCATAATCGGTGGTGGAGTATCGGGCAAGCTATTGGGGCTTAATCTGCTTCGTCGAGCCCCTGTTCATCGCCCTGTCAGTGTGCGGATCATTGATCGTGAAGGCGAAGAATACATGGGACCGGCTTACTCAAACGAATCTCCCGTCCTGCTTCTGAATGTACCTGCTGAGCAAATGGGAGCCTTTTCTGAAGATCCGGAACACTTCTGCAAGTGGGTCAGGAACCGGGGACGCGATGTGGATCCGGGCGATTTTCTACCGCGCGAACTTTTACGAAAATATATCCATTCCCTGTTGCACAAAGCGATCCGGGCCCGGGCGGATAATATGGATTTCGAGCAGATCCGGGGTGAAGTGACCGACGTCGAGCTAAAGGACTCAGCCGCGTCATCCGCAACCGTTCACCTAAAAAGCGGTAAAACCTACACGGCGGATAAAGTTGTATTGGCGCTTGGAAATTTTCCTCCGCGGCAGCTTTCCATTGATCACCTATCAGCGTATCAAAGTGAACGGTACATCCGCGATCCCTGGGATACGGATGCCCTCGATCCCCTTTCAAGAGAGGATCGTGTTTTCTTCATCGGCACGGGGCAGACAATGGTTGATCTTACGCGGATGTTATGCCAGCGGGGGCATCGCGGATCGATCACTGCCATCTCGAGGCGTGGTCTGCTGCCCATGGCTCATCGAAATTCCAAGAAATACCCGTCGTTCTTCAAAGAAATCCAAGGTTCTGACAGTATTGCTCATATTTTTGCAACTGTGCGCACGCACGTCGATCGGGCCAGGAAGATGGGCATGGACGACCGGGCCGTTATAGACTCCATGCGCGCCGATACCCAGGAACTTTGGTCGAATCTACCCGAAGCTGAGAAGCGCCGTTTTATGCGTCATGTGTTTCGCTACTGGGAACGAATTCGGAGCAGAATTCCTCCACAGAATGAAAAGATCATTGAAGAACTACGCGATGCAGGACAACTTCAAGTGCTGGCGGGGCGAATCTACGACCTGGTAGATACCGGTGATGAGATTGAAGTGCAATACCATCCCCGCCGAAGCTCAAAACGTGAGACTGTGAGTACAGATTTTGTTATCAATTGTATTGGACCTGAAACCGATTATCGCAAGGTCGAGCATCCTTTGATGATGAACTTGTTAAAGCGCGGGTTAGTCCGTCCCGGTCCGGCCTATCTCGGTATGGACGCACTTTTGAACGGGGCAGTCGTCAATAAGACCGGCGAAGCATCCGAAGTGCTTTACACACTGGGATCAACAATGAAGGGTTTGGTCTGGGAGGTGTTGGCAGTCCCTGATATCCGTGTTCAAGCCGAAAAGCTAGCGGGATTGCTCCTTAAAAGCTGAAAACCTAAGGTAACTTAGACAATAGAACATTGACCGATTAATTCCTTGGCGGGATTATACTGCCCTCCTCATCCTTCGGCTGCCCCTGTATTTACTGTGTATGATCATGAGTTCGCAGCTGGTACTTTTTGAAGCATTTGATTATCAGTAGCCCTCAGACCAAATATTGAAAAGCGATTTAAGGGATAATTGACCATACAAGGCGATCATTTAATTATAACTTATTATTTAAATAGAATTTAATAAGAAACCTATTATTTTATTAAATATAGCAATTGTAATGCGAAACGTTTTTCGGATAACCATTTCGCAGCTAACAAAAAATGAATTGGGGGTAAGAAATGGGATCGGCCAAAGTTCAAGGTGAATTGTGGGGAAAGCGGCCCAAGACTGGGCAGATTTTCAGGAACCAATGCACGAACCGTTATGGACGGCAATGCTTAATGCTGGAAAAGTAGGGAAAGGAACGAGGGTCTGTGACGTCGGTTGTGGTGGCGGAGGTGCTAGTATGTTGGCAGCTGACCGCAGAGCAGTTATAAGTGGTATTGACGCTGCCGAAACCTTAGTTGAGATTGCACGCGAACGGATCCCAAGGGGCAATTTCCGTGTCGGCGATATGCAACATCTCCCGTTCGCGGATGCCAGCTTTGACACTGTTATCGCTGCCAATTCACTTCAATATTCAGAGGATCGGTTGGATACATTGCGTGAGTTTAAGCGGGTTTGTGTTCAGGATGGGAAGATTGTTATTGGTCTCTGGGGACCGGCAGAGAAAGTTAGTTTCCGGGTCTTTTTTAAAGCCGTAAAGGAGGCGTTACCCGTGCCACCGCCGGGAAAAGGGCCGTTTGAGTTATCAGCGCCGGGCGCCCTGGCAAATCTCATTGAGGATACAGGCATGAAAGTTGTTGGTAGTGATGAGGTGGAATGTCCATTTGCATACTCGAATTTCAAAGAGTTGTGGCAGGCGAACAAATCGGCCGGGCCTTTGCAGGCTGCAATAAAACAGGTTAGCAGCAGCGTATTGTCCCGTAAAATCAGATCTGCCCTCTCGGCCTTCGAGAAAGCAGATGGAAGTATTTTGTTTGAGAACACCTTCCAGTACGTAGTGGCTGTGCCATAAATCGTATTACCTGAATTATAGTCTAACCGGCAGAGTATAAGCGAAACGCTCAACTGCGTTGTTTCATGCCAGCGATCCCTATATCACTCCTATGGTATGACCGCCGTCCATTTTTGCCGATAAGTTTCTAAATTGAAGATCCTCTAATTCTATTGCTTTACCTACATTTGTTGGTAATAGTTGGTCTATCTTCCGGTTTCCGGCTGGATTCCATTACAAGCACATAAAGTGATTCGTTTTTACTATTCCAGCCCACATCAATTAATTTGCTCTATCGATTGACACCCATTCTCCTTATAGGGTGCTTTATATTCTCCCTATGGGGACATTTGCATTCACCTATAAGGGTGGTTCCGATTCACCCTAACGATAGACTTTAATTACGCCCACCATCATAGGCAGTTAGTGACGTAGTACCATAGCTGCTTATTCAAATTAGGCGGTAAAAGTCAGTTCTTCGGCAAAGGTTCCGGTTCTGACTTCCATTCCCTGTTCAATAGTTCACACTGAATATTGCAGTACGACGCTTTCCGGTAATTCTATCAGCCAATAAAAATTTTGACCTTTTTCCCTTTGTCCTCCGCATCGATATTGACGATTTCTCCCTCTGTACCTTCTTTTATCATTTCCAGAATTTGATCGATGCTAATCTGTTCCCCGTTAACTTTCAATTTTTCTTTTGGTATTAGTTTGAGCCCTACTTTAGCTAAAGCAATAGGAATATTGATATTAGCTTTTACTTTATCTCCCTCGGTTACGCGTATGCGGAGGAATTTCTTACTGTTCGGTTTTTGGGTATCGGACGTATCCTCTGCTGATTCCACCGATTCTGTTTTTTCCAAAAGTTGCTCAGCCTCATCAACCGAAATTTTTCCTTCTTTTACCATTTCCAGTATCATTCTTTTTTCTTCGCTCATTTTTCACTCCTCTTTAAGGTTATTTCGCGTTGTTATCATTTATTTTTTCAAGATTTCTTATTGCTTCCTTAACATCAATCTCGCCGTCGGATAGCTCCCTTAGAATTCTTAAACGTTCTTCCGAGTCTGAATTCTTTGACTCATATCCCAACATTTTCACAATATTTTTAAGCCGACCTTTCACCGTCGGATAAGATACCCCCAAGTCTTTCTCCATCAGCTTTATATTGCCCTCATTCCTCAGAAAAGTTTCGATAAAATAGAGATCTTCAGGGTTAAACATATGGAAACGATTAACCCTGAAATTACCTTTTATCCGGGTTTTGCAACCCTCACACTCCACCTCTTTTATGATAAAATCTCCCCCACAGTAAGGACAATTGGTTAATTCTTTCATTATTCAATTCATTTGTTATAATTTTTAATTAAAAAACGTATATATTTAATTAAAATCAATATATAATTAATTATTTTGATTTAATTATTATAATAATTAATTAGCATTTTAAAGGACTATACTACTTGGGATACCCAATCAAATACAGTAAAAATAACGTCACTATTACATTTTCAACTATACTATCATGAATATCATCCTCAC
>DATFLI010000336.1:0-4614 GCA_035267805.1 Balneolaceae bacterium
ATGAGGAATAAGTTTTTTTATTTCTTCAATATTAAGCTGATCCATATATCCAGTATGTCTATTTTATAATGAATTGTAATATAGGGGTTTTATTTCACGGTACCCACATAAACATAAGCAATACCACCTGTTTGCTTCTCAAACATCTGAGAGGTAAAACAACCGGCTTCCTTCATCAGTTCGATAAATTTATTACCGGCCGGAAAAGCCGCACTTGTTCTTGGCAAGTAAGTGTATGCTTCACGATTTCCGCTGATCCAACCTCCTACTGCCGGCATAATATATTGGCTGTAAAGGTTATAGGGAAATTTGAGTAATCCTTTCGGCTGACCGAATTCCAAAACAACAACTCTTCCACCCGGTTTAACTACCCGCCCCATCTCTTTTAAGGCTTTAACCGGATCATCGACATTACGAATACCGAAAGCAATGCTTGCAATATCGAAACGGTTGTTATCGTAAGGCAAATTCATAGCATCAGCCACTTCAAAATCAACCTCCAAGTTTTGTTCGGCTGCTTTGGCAGGGGCATGCTCAATCATCTCTTCACAAAAATCAGTACCAAGCACATAGCCTTTGCTGCCTGCTTTTTCTTTAAATTCCAAGGCTAAATCTCCGGTACCCGTAGCACAATCAAGTACATGATCTCCTTCTTTAACACCACTCAATTGAACCGTTCGCGAACGCCAAGCATGATGAACTCCAAAAGAGAGAATTGAATTCACCCGATCATAGTCTTCGGCAATATCGGCAAACATGTTACGTACTTTTTCGCTCATAAATAAGAATCTTCTTCCTAAACAGGATTATATTTAAAATTCAGACCACTAAGTCTTAGCAATTCGTTTTCAGTTGCAAATGCTCCGTATTATTCAAATAAACGGGCATAAAAGTTTCTCCGTCCCACTCAAGATGATAAAGAGCTCCGTTGGTATGTTTTATTCGGTCCATTGATGACAAACCGTATTTCAGCCAGTGAGAAACTAAAATGCGGATTAAGCGGCCATGTAGGACGAACAATAAATTTGCATTCTGATGTTCCTTGATAATGCTTTCGATTCGTCCGGCAGCCCTGTTTAACACAGTACGGGGGCTTTCCCCGTTTTCTGAGGCAAAATCAACATCTCCGGATTTCCAATTCTCATGTAGCTGACGGAGTTCTAACTTTATTTCCGAAATCGGCCGACCTTCGAGGATCCCGAAAT
Organism: Balneolaceae bacterium; assembly: GCA_035267805.1. GTDB lineage: Bacteria > Bacteroidota > Rhodothermia > Balneolales > Balneolaceae > Fodinibius. The sequence goes on from DATFLI010000336.1 coordinate 1,206, forward strand.
TCATCTCATCAAGATCCGCATACGATTCAATTTTAAGCCCCTGAGGTTGACCGACTATTTCGGCTGTTTCTTTAGATCGCTTGAGGCTACTGCTAAATACTTTATGTAAACTGATTTCTTTCAAATGATCGGCTATTGCCTCCGCCTGATGTCGTCCTTTTTCATTCAGCGGAGCATCAATTCCACGTCCCTGAATCTGTTGTCGTCGGTTATATTCAGTTTCTCCGTGTCGTGCCAGATAAATATTTGTTAAAGCCACTATTTCGAGTTTCTATTCTTTCTGCTGGTTGCCAATTCCTGGAATTTACTTTCCATCTTCTGAACCTCGGCCGGAGCTAAATCATAATGAATCCCATATTTGACTAAAATCATTTTAAAAACACGATCGTTCAATGATAACTCTTTTTCAACACCTTCATCTATCTTGTCCCAAAGACGCTTTAACAAACCCAGTTTCATAATAAAGAAGAATAACAATCCTATACCGGCTGCCAGATAGTGCCCGCCCATTCCAATCAGGCTGAGAACAATCAAAGAAGTAACCAACAAATAACCATCTGTGTTTAGAAATTTTAGCACTTTGCCCAGAAAAATTGTTACAAAGGCGCTTTTGGTTCTATACCAGAAAAAATGGAAAGCGACGGCTACCGCGACGGCTAACACCGGATGTATAAACAATAAGAGAACCAGCAAAAGCGTGTTTGCCAGACTATCGGCACTTCGGACCCACGCGTTCGCTTCTTCTACGAGCTGATCGAGCGATCGTTTGTCTAGCAAGCCCGGTACAAATACTTCAATATGTTTGGCCGTAGTATGAAACCAATCCCCATAACGGGTAATAATTCCCATCTGGGTTTCCAGATATAAATCCTGTCGTCCTGTACTTTTTTTCATAGCCTTTAAAATATCCTTCTTTTTGCAAAAAATGAATTTTCAGAAATGCAAAAATCACGCTTGGCCAATGGTAAGGATAATAACCGATCCTGAATGCTCTTTTAGAACGGTTTGTGCCAACTCAAAGGTAGTGGCACCGGTCGTAAAGACATCGTCGATTATGATAATCAGTTTATTCTTTAGGATATCAGGGTTTTTGACGCGAAAGGCCCCGTTCATGTTTCGGCGACGTCTTTCGAGTGTAAATCCTGTTTGGCTTCGTGTATTTTTCTCACGTACAATATCCTTGATCCCACAAATTGAACATTTCTGCCAGACTTCACGAAATCCTTCCGATATCTTAAATGCTTGATTAAATCCTCTGTAACGAAATTTTAAAAAGTGCAGCGGGACGGGTAAAATTAGTATTTCCCGCTTATTCAACAGCTCCGACAATTTCGAATGCTTTTTAATTCGCTGCCCCAGCTTTCTGCCCAAATCAACGCCGATCTTTGTCAGACGTTCATATTTTAGCAAGTGTAACAGATCCTGCAAATCACCTCCCTTATCAAATTTCCACAGCGCATGTTGCGCGAGTACCCCATCGGGTAACAGCGAATCCCCGGAAATCCACTCATTTTCGGGATTGGCATCCTCAAATCGTTTATTAAGACAAAAAGAACACAACTGACGTTCTTGCTGCGTATTTTCCCTGCCACAACAGACACAAACCTTTGGAAATACTATTTGTCCTAATCCCCGTTTTATTTGCTGAAATAAAGAAATCAAGGTTATCTGCTTTTCGTTATAATAAAAAAGTACGCCCCTTTATTAATAAGACCGTTGAACGATAAAATCCTTACAAATTTATGATTCGAGCAAAAAATTTTTCCCAACCACTATATTTGTTTAGATTTACTGTGAAAAATGGTCCCGATTACCTTAAACCTCGAATAAATCATCTATGGCATCACTCGGAAATGATTTGGCCACAATCCGGAAGGAGCAGAATCTAACACTCGATGATATCCACGAGACTACGAAAATCCCTAAACATATTATCAGTGCCATTGAGGATGATTCTATTTTCTCGGATTATGAGGAGAATCCGACTTATATACGTAGTTATGTTCGGGGTTATGCGAAAGTACTTTCCATTGAAGAAAGAGACATTATTTATGCACTAAATAAACAGGAAAAGGGCAATTATTCCGGATCGCTGCAAAAAGACTCTGAGGGGCTGCCTGACAAGACATCTGAACACGAAAAAGAGAGCGAGAAGGAATCCAAAGAAGAACAAAAAAAGAGTAACAACGAAATCGTTCATGACCAATCACCTGACTTGGGTCCTAAGGAAAAAGAGCCCGAATCTACCGAGCCCAAATCCTCGGGCCCTGTTAATCAGCCGCCTGAAGTTAAATCGGTAGACTGGGCAGATATGGGACGCCGGTTTCAACCTTTAAAATCTACAAAGCCAAAACTTTGGATTGGAGTTGTTGCTATTCTGCTCATTGCGGCGATAGGTATCGCTTTCTACTTTTATCAGTCAAACGGTAAAGATAGTAGCCAAAGTAAAAGTGTAACTGGTACGACTGCAAATGAACAATCTCAAGCATATACGGGCTCTTCCGATTCACTGCAATTGAATTTGGCACCGCCTGCCGCACAAGACAGTATCAATCTGGCCGGGAAAACCGGGGATTCGACCAACGCTCAACAACAAATACGAACCCAAAAACTGGATGCTCTGCCTGATACCCTCAGCCTTGTGGTTTATGCAGCATATGGAAAGCTGGAACCTGTTCGTATCTACACCGATATTATGGATAATATCAACCCCTACTGGATTGAAAAAGGGAGTGCCCTTCGTTTTGATTTTATCAATGAGGTACATATCCGCGGACAATATAGCCGAATGGTGCTTATGCTGAACGGTCATCTCATTCAAAATTTCCGTGAACAATTTTATAATCCGGAGACACGTCTCTTAGAAATTCATCGATCATTTTTTGAGCAGGATCCCAAATGGCTGCAACCCGCACCCGATTCCCTTGGAATTGATGCCCCGCCTCCTTCCGTTATTAAGAAGCGTCCTACTTTTAATTGATTCAACTTTCATTTTAAAATGGATAAAAAACAGGCGAAAAAACGCGTTGAAGAACTACGCGATTTGCTGAATAAGGCCAATAAAGCTTATTACCAAGATGCCCAGCCATTCATCTCGGATAAGGAATTTGATGAATATTTGAAGGAGCTGGAAGAATTGGAGAAACAATATGATCTTCAGGAGCCCTCATCCCCAACCCATCGCGTAGGAGGAGAACCCAGCAGCGTGTTTGAAACCGTTGAACACCCCATACCTCTGCTTAGCCTTGATAATACCTATAACGAAGAAGAGCTTACCGACTTTGACCGTCGTGTCCGCGAAATTCTCGGGCATTCGGATTATACTTACATGATTGAGCTGAAATTTGACGGTATTGCCATCCGGCTTCGGTATGAGAATGGGCAACTTGTGTTGGGGGCCACTCGCGGC
>DATFLI010000337.1:0-2406 GCA_035267805.1 Balneolaceae bacterium
ACCGGTTTATGCTCTTGCTTTTCATGTTGATTACTGGAATTACCTGGGATGGAAAGATATCTACAGCTGTAAGGCCTATTCCCTGCGACAGAAAAAATATGCCCAAAAGCTTAATAGCTACGTTTATACTCCGCAGATGATTATCGACGGGAAATACCAGTTTGTGGGATCTGATCGCAGCAAAGCTCATCATTATATCGATAAGGCTTTGAATAGGAAACGCGATTTGCAGTTATCCATAGACGTAAAAATGAATGCGTCAAATGGAAACGTGAATATTGATTATAGTTTGGATCAGTTGCCTGAAAATTCCGTAATGCATTTTGCGTTGGTAGAACGCGGACTCGAACGCGATGTAAAGAAAGGAGAAAACCGGGGACGTATTTTGCATCACGATAATGTAGTTCGGGTTTTCCGGACGATCCAGCTTATGAACAAAAAAGGTAGCAGAGAATTGCCGATTCCCGAGGACGTAGATGAAAGTATGGCTTCAATCATTGTTTATACACAGAAAACAGATGGTAAAATAGTTGCCGCCAAGGGACAGGATTTGTTGTAACCTCGTAGGACGAAGCGTTGCTTCGTCACGACTTTCAATTATTATAACCTCATCTCGACCATCAGGGAGAAATCTTTGTTTTTAGGATTTATCTTTTTAAGAAAAATCTCTCATTCCGTAGACTCCATTCAAGGTAAAGAAGATTAGACTTTGGTGTACTTTTAGAACTAAAACATCATTGACGAAGCACCGTTTCGTCTTACATGTTATCTTCGACCCAAATCTTAGTCCCATCCGAATGGACTTCAATGGCCCCACGTAAGCTGGTGAAATAGAGTTTCACTGAATCTCGCCGCAGGCGACGAATGGCTTCGGCATTGGGATGGCGGTATCGATTTTGCATCGCTACTGAAACGACACCCTGTTTAGCTGTGATATCATCCAGTAAGGTCATGGTAGAGCTCGTCCTGCTGCCGTGGTGACCTACCTTTAAAAAATCTGTATCAGCCAATTTGGGATAGTCGGCAATCAGTTTTCGTTCCTCGGCCTTTTCGGCATCGCCCATAAAAAGCATGTCCGTTTTGCCATAGATCAGTTCCTGGATAAGCGAGTAATTATTGACGTTATGATCTCCAGTTTTGGTTTCCGGCCCGTAGACAAAAATATGCATCGCAGGATCAAGCGGTACTTCCATACCTGCGGTAAGCGACTTGATCGGAATATGATGCTGCTTTGCCAGTCGGTGATACCGGTGAAACAGTCTGGAATTATATTTGGCCCCTGAATTATAAATCGTGTCAATCGGGATGCTTTTTATAAGCTGTGGCAGTCCTCCGATATGATCGGCGTGGGGGTGGGAAAGAAAAATGGCATCCAGCTTTTTGATGCCTTCTGCTTTCAGGTAAGGAATAATCACATATTTGGCGCTGTTGTAGCCCGGCTGCCAGCGACCGGTATCAATCATAAAATGTTTTCCATCAGGCGTTGTGATAAGCATACCGTCGCCCTGTCCCACGTCAAAGACCAGCAAATCAAGTGTTGCAGGTTTTAGCTTCCGGATGATACCGGAGGCCAGATTTAAGCAAAGCAGTAAGAGCAAAACTGAAAGCACTTTCCAACGAAGTTTAGGGATGGGCAAAGTGGCGATAAAAAAGATAGCAGCCGTCCAAATCACAAAGAACAGAAAACTGTTAATATGGACTTGTATCCAGCTCCAATCCCAATGTGCGGCGGTGTTAACAAACCAGTTGAGCCGGGAAAGAAATAAATCCGAGGGAGTATTTAAAAAATGCGCGGTTATCGGAAAGAGCATCCCAATGGGGACTAGCAAGAGCGAATAGGGAACAATGAACCCGAGAAAAGGGATCACGACGGCATTGGCTAACGGTCCAACGAGTGAGAATTCCCCGAAATAGTAGGCAAGCAACGGAAAAAGTCCGATTTGTACAATGAGGGAACTGATAATGACCATAATTGGCCGTCCGTACCAGCGAAATCGAATCCGGTTGGGCAGCCGGCGACTGACGACCGGAGCTGTCAGCAGGATAATATAGACTGCCCCAAAGGAGAGTTGAAAACCGATGGCGAATAGATCATTAGGATTGATCAACAGCAGGATCAATGCTGCAACGGCTGTGAGGTTTTTGGCGTCCCGCGCCTTATGGAAAAGTCTGCCGTATGTGAGAAATCCTCCGGCCAGTGAAGCGCGGGTTACCGAGGCAGAGAAGCCGGTGAGTCCCGCATAGAAAAATAAAATTATAATCAGGATAACAAGACCAATTTCCTTACCAAATCGGAAAGTCCAGAAGAAAGGGATCAGTATCCAGAAAGGAAGCAGGATAAATCCAACATGCAGCCCAGATACCGCCATGATGTGTGAGAGCCCCGCCCGGGAGAAGGAAATTTTT
>DATFLI010000338.1:0-4147 GCA_035267805.1 Balneolaceae bacterium
CGCCAACGCAGCAAATTCCGTCAATCGAAGTTACCCTCTGTACATGAGCTCTCGCGAATTCAAGAAGTAATGTTCAGCAGTCATATCGATCCCGCCCAATTGGCTGCCAAAATCAGCAAAATGCCCGGCGTGGCCTATGCAGAACCAAAATATATTCATCACCTCTTTTACACACCCAATGACCCCTACAAAGAGAAATTTATTGCAACTCATGATTTTACAGATGCATGGGATATCACCAAGGGCTCGTCGGATGTTGTGATTGCTATCGTTGACGGTGGAGTTAATTACCTGCATCCCGACCTGGATGACAAACTGTGGATAAACCAGGGCGAAGTTCCTTCGACCCTGCGCCCCCAGGTTGATGAAAATGGGGATGGGCGCGTCAGCTCTACCGAAATCAAGCATTATTTGCTGCAAAACGGCTCGGATTATAACCAGGATGGGAAAATTGCCCTGGATGATGCACTGGCTCCCAATTCACCGTTTATGGACGGTGCTGACAACGACAATAACGGCTTTGCCGACGACCTGTTCGGCTGGGATTTTTGGGATCATGGCGACATCACTTCCCCAAACCCCGACCGTAACCCTTTTCTGGAGGGTACAGATCATGGAACGCATGTTGCCGGTATCGCAGCAGCCGAAACGGACAATGATACTGCAGTGGCAGCGGCAGGATTCAATAGCATTTACATGGCAGTAAAAGCCGGGGGCACTTCCCAGGACCCCGAATCGATTGGGTACGGGTTTTCGGGGATTATGTACGCTGCAGAACAGGGGGCTGACATCATCAACTGCAGCTGGGGCGGTAATGCCTACTCACAGGCCGAACAGGATGTCATCGATGCTGCCACGGATATGGGGTCGCTCGTCGTTGCCGCAGCAGGCAACGAAACGGTAGATCAGGTCAGCTATCCGGCAGGCTACGACAAAGTGATAGGGGTAGGCTCCATGGAAACAAACGGCAGCATCTCCGGTTACTCGGATTACGGTTATCATCTTGATGTCCTTGCCACAGGATCAAATATTCGAAGCACATCTTACGACAGCAGCCTGGTAGTTCTGAGTGGAACCTCAATGGCTACACCTGTGGTAAGTGGCTTGGCGGCCTTGATCAAAGCAATTCATCCTGCATGGGCTCCCGAACGTATTGGCATGCAGATCAGAACTTCGGCCGATTATATTTACAATGCCAATTCCGGCAATTATGATAACAAGCTTGGGCATGGCTCTGTCAATGCCTACCGGGCGCTTGATACTAATTTGCCCGGAATGAAAATAGTATCCGAAGAATTCCGTAATAGCAGTGGCCAAAAACTTGGGCTTGGCGAATCAGGATCCGTTCAGCTGATCCTCACCAATCTTGGAAATGCGACCTCCAACCTTACACTGCAGCTCCAATCGATCAATAACGGCGCCATACAACTTTCCAATAATTCCCGTCAACTGGGTACGGTCGCCAATGGAGACACCGTACAAGTTTCGTTCGATCTCACCATTGATAATGATTTTGATCTGAGCACTCTCCCAACATTTCGTCTAAATTTCAGGGATAATGCTCTCAATTACGATGATTTCGATATCTTCCAGTATGATAAGATCCTGTATGATGTTGTAGCCGCCAACAATGTGAAAACATCTTTTTCACCTGACGGCACCATTGGATTTACAGATCCTATTTCAGGACTCGGCGGCGTTGGTTTTATCCCCCGAACTCCCGATGGATCAGGCGGCTACCGGGATGGGGATAACTTGCTGTTTGAGGGCGGCTTGATTATGGAGATCAATGGTAACGTCTACGACGCTACACGCACCAATAATGGGTTGGAATCCCGTGATTTTAAACCGGAACAGGTTTTTAGCGTTCAACAGCCCGGTACTGTTTCTGATGAGGATGGAAGCGCCAGCTTTTCGATCAAGTCTGACACCTCTCAAAATGTAAATATCACCCTGAACACCTATGCTTTTAATAATACCCAGCTCAGCAATGTAGTGTTCCTAAAATATACCATCCAAAACCGGTCGTCTTTTAAAATTCTTCGGAATATGTATTTTGGACTTTTTAATGACTGGGATATTGGTAACTCTGCCGACAATGATGTGTCCTATAGCCAAACAGACAGTGTACTTTACATTTCGGATGCCAGCAGTGGCAGCAATCAACCGATTGTAGCTGTCGCACAACTCGGACCAATATCAAGCGTCCTGGCAATTGATAATGCCCAAGAAGCAAATCCGGACTCTGTTACTTTTGGTCTTTATGACGGGTTTACAGATGATGAAAAGAGTAATTCCCTGCATGCGGGAAAAGTCCGCACCAATATTCAAAATACCGATGTTTCGGCTGTTAATGCTTCGGGTCCTTATACGCTTAATCCGGGTGCTAAAGTAACCGTGGGTTTTGTATATGCTTTTGGGGATGACCTGAACCAGCTTCGCTCACAAATTGCAGCAGCAAGATCACGGAATTTATTCGAGGTATCGCCGGCCGGACGCATCCAATCATCCGAAGTGCCCCCCCAAACCAAGATTGTTCATAATTATCCCAATCCGTTCAATGCAACAACCGAAATTCGTTTTGATCTGCAAAAAGCTTCTGACGTAACGCTCACCATCTACGATGTGCTGGGACGAAAAGTGCGTACTTTGGTAGATAAAAAAATGGATCCCAAAACCTATTTCATCAAATTCAATGCTTCGGATCTGAGCAGCGGCGTATATTTTGCCCGGCTCAAAACCAACAGCGGAGTGCAGACCCTGCCCATTACGTTGATAAAATAACAGGGGGAACAGTAGAACAGTAGAACAGGAGTACAGGAGTACAGGAGTACAGGGGTACGGGAGAACGGGGAAAAGGGGTGGATGACTTTTTTCCTAGCCCTTATCCTTTTTATGGGCATCTTTATTTTGTTGGGAAACTTTCAGGCGCATCTCTCTCCGTTTGGCAGCCTGCTCATATCGTTCTTTCTCAAATTCTGTTTCTGGGATAATTTCGGGAACCGGAACGGTCTTGCCGTCGGCATCAACGGCCACAAAAGTATAGAAGGAAGTGGTACATAAGCGTCGTTCTCCCGTTCGCAGATTTTCCGCCCAGACTTCCATTGCGATCTCCATCGAAGAAGTAAACGTCCGTGTCACTTCTCCCTCAATAACCACCACTTCACCAAGCTTAATGGCATTCTTAAATTCAATGCTATCCGCAGCCACTGTTACTACGTTACGATTGCAGTGTCGCTGGGCCGAAATAGCCGAGCAAATGTCCATCCATTGCATGAGTCGCCCTCCCATTAAATTGCCTAAGGGATTCGTGTCATTGGGCATCACCAGCTCGTTCATACGAACCCGTGAAGCCGATACCGTTTTCTTGGTGGTATCAGTATTAACCTTCGGTGTCTGTTCAAAACGGGGTGTCATAATAATTTGTCTGTGAAACTTTAAATGGGTTTAAAATAGGCTTAATATTGAATAAATCATATCAGGGCCTCTCATTTGAGCAGCGAAAATCCCGATTTTTAATGAAGATTTGATGAAATCATGCTGACAAATTATTATTGGTTGCTTTTGGTTTTTAAAAACAATGGAAACGAATCTTCGACATATACCCAATTTTAATTCCCCCCGGTGGTGTTTTAACGGGCATATTCACACAATAGCCCGCTCATTTACCGGTGATAACAACCCACCGCCGGTAAAACGAATGGAAATTACCACACCGGATGATGATTTCCTTGAAATTGACTGTGCTATCCAAGCCGATTCTCGAGCTATCGTCACTTTGTTTCATGGCCTTGAGGGTTCATCGCAACGCTTTTATATCGTAGAGCTCATGAAGGTTCTGCTTCGCAAAGGATTTTCTGTGATTGGCGTAAATTTCAGAAGTTGCGGCTCTCGCATGAATAAACGGCGCCGGTTTTATCACTCCGGGGAAACCGGGGATTATGCAACCATCTTTAAATGGGTCCGCAAGCATTACCCTAATCAAAAAATTGGAGCCGTTGGTTTCTCACTGGGTGGTAATGCTCTGCTAATGTCTCTGGCGGAGGATCCCGAACACCATCCCGTCGATGCTGCTTCATCCGTTTCCGTGCCCTACGACCTGTATATGGGAGCCAAGCTTTTATCTCGCGGATTTAGTCGTGTCTAT
>DATFLI010000339.1:0-19093 GCA_035267805.1 Balneolaceae bacterium
AAGCCCGGGGGGGAGTCATTAACACAACCACAACCTGCAGAGGCTAAAGAGGCTGTAACTCTTAAACGCAGTGATATCATTTCTCCGGTCATTGAGAATGGACGCATGGAAGGAGAAAATATGATCGTTGATTCCTATTCTAGTGGCGCCATCAGCTATCAACATTTGAATAAGCCTGAGTTAAGTAATCACAAACAGCTTTGGTGGCGAAACGGCAAGACCGGTGATTTTTTAAAAGCTCATTTCGTTTCGAATAAATCCGGTCGATTTAATGCTATTGCGCAATTCGTTGTTGCCCCGGATTACGGCACGGTTCAGGTGGCTATAAATGGTAAAACGGTATTGGATTCTTTCAACGGGTATCATAAAGAAGTCGATATAAAAAAGGTAAAACTAGGGGTTGTTCAACTTAAACAGGGCGAAAATGAAATCCGTATTGAGATTAAGCATAATAATGGAATCGAAGGCAAAGGATTCTTCGGCTTGGACTACATTGACTTTTCCAAAGACTGAATTACTTTGTTAAGACGAAGTTTGAAAGGCCCTTAAATCCTAAATTGTTATCCCGGATTTATTTCGGGATTCCCTTTTAAAGACTCATTAATAGTTTTAAATGGTGATATAAATAGATACTGAAACAAGCCTGCCTGCGCGAAGCCGCTTCGGTATAGGCAGGTTCAGCATGACATAAGTTGGTGAAGTCTTTATTGTAACAATAGATCCTATTTCAATAATGAAAAAAATATTACTAGCTTTATCATTTTTGGTCCTCAATCTCCATTGCCTGCAGGCACAGGGGCTGACAAAAGTCATTTCCAATGGAGATGGAACGGTCGGACAATTTCAGAATTCATCCGGTCTATCCTTAATACCGTCTCATAAAACGCCGCTCTTTTCTTTCAAGTTAAATGACCGTCTTGTAACAAGTCAGGAATCAAACAAAAATAATTCCAATACTTTCCGCTTTGGTAAAGAAATAGAGGTGACATTTTTCCCGGATGAAACCTTTGATCCGGGCTGGAAAGGGCAGCTGGTTTTTAAAAACATTACCGCCGACACCTTAAGCATCTCAAATGTCGTTCCATTCGGCGAATCGCCGCATCATCTTTACATCACGGGAAAAGGGAATAACCCTATTTCCCGGGCTTACTTATTCCGTCCCAATTATAAGCCGTTAAATGTAATTGTGCCCGATAATGCCTGGGAACTGGGCTACTCTGATATCCCGTTAAAAGGCAATCAGTCGGTTTGTTCTCTGGTTAGACGTGATTCATGGGATAAAGACAAATCCGAGGTTCATCGTTTTGTTACAAAGCTGGCACCGGGCGGCACAGTTACCTACAATTTTTATGCAGATCTATATTCCGGCAAGTGGCAGGAAGGACTGCGCCTGATATTCCAGAAGCGTTATTTGTATGATGTCAAAAATTTTGATAATCACATGTTCCGGCGTGATGACCTCAAATGGATTCGTCACAGCTATGTGATTCATCTGGTAATGGCCTGGAACCAGCACTATTTCTACGATCGGTCGACCGGGAAATTTAAAATGGAAGATTTTCTTAAAAGGGCCAAGCATTTGTATGGCGGAGATGATGTCTTCGGCGTTTGGCCAACCTGGCCGGTGTTGGGATTGGATCAGCGAAACCAGTGGGATATGTATCGAAGCTTGCCCGGCGGCCTGGAAAAAGAACATCAATTAGCCGTGGAGGCACGAGCTCTTGGTACTAAATATTTTATCTCCTACAACCCCTGGGATCAGAGCACCCGCAGTGAGGATCCTATGAAGGGTATGGCTACACTAATTGACAAAATTGGAGCCGATGGCGTGGTTCTTGACACTCGAGGAAGTTCCAGTAGAAAGCTACAGCATGCTGCAGACAGCGTCCGGAACGGTGTAGTGATGTACAGTGAGGGTATGGCAGTACCAAAGGATATGCAGGGCATTGTGGCTGGCCGTGTGCACAATGCAATTTATTATCCGCCGCCCCTGAATCTGAACAAGTTCATCAAGCCGGACTTTGCCATCTTCCGTGTTACCGAGTTGTATAAAGAACGTATTCGCCGTGAACTGGCACTTTCCTTTTTTAACGGATATGGCACCGAGTTCAATGTTTTTCATCCGGGACTACCTCCTTATGTTAAACAGGAATATCAATACCTGGGTAGGACTACACGAATTCTTCGCGAGAATACCGACAATTTCCTGGCCAATGATTTTACGCCTCTCATCCCTACAAAAAAAGATAATATTTATGTTAACAAATGGCCCAAAGACGGTAAAACGATTTATACTATCTATAGCGTAATCCCCGAAGGCTTCCAGGGACCCTTGTTTCAGATCCACCCGGAAAAAGGAGACCATTTTATTGATCTCTGGAATTATAAAGAAATTACCCCTGATACAATGTCCGGCAAATTCTATGCACCTGTGGATCTTGCTGCCTTTAACAAGAAGTGGCTCGGTACTAATAACGAGGGAGCCGTGGGAGCGATTGCCAAGCTGCCGAATGTGCTTAGCGTAAAACGTGATGGGGATAAGTTGACGTTCAGCGCATCGGAGGGGGATTCCATTAAAGTTTGGGCCGGACGTACCGATTACGATAAACAGCCTCTGGAATTTACTTCGGATAAGCAGACAATCAGTCTGAAGGAACATTTTGGTCTTTACGAAGGCAAGTTTGTGGTACAGGCGTTTAAGGATAAGAAACTACTGGATGAGCGAGTCGTCAGGTTGGATCCCGGAGAACCGAGGCTCATAAGCCATTCGTCTTCAACAAAACCGGCAGAACGGGCGCCCAAAGGAATGGTGGAAATTCCGGCGGGACATTTTACCATGGACGTCACGCAGGGCGATCAGTTCATCCCGTATCCCACCAAAGGATATCCCAAAGAAGTTAGCATGCCGGCTTTTTATATGGACAAACATCCAGTGACTAATGCCCAATTCAAAGACTTTCTGGAGGCCACGGGCTATCAACCCGAAAATCCGAAAAATTTCTTAAAGAACTGGAATGGACGCCAGATTCCTGACGGCAAAGAGCAGCTCCCTGTTACTTATGTCAGCTATAAGGATGCAAAAGCATACGCCCAGTGGGCCGGCAAGCGACTTCCTACCGAAGCAGAATGGCAATATGCGGCCCAAACGCCCAAAGAACTTGACTGGCCATGGGGAATCAGCAAAAAAGTGAAAGTGAAAAATCAGAAAGTAACCGGAACTTTGAAGACTACTTCGTATAAGGGCATTGATTCAACATTGGCCAATACCGGAAATGGGACCCTTGATCCGGTGGGATTCCATCCGAAAGGGGCCAATCCTTATGGGCTAGAGGACTTGGTGGGATCTGTCTGGCAAATGACTAATGACAAGTATAAAAGCGGTTCGTATAGTTACGTAATTCTCAAAGGAGGCAGCTATTACAAACCTACCTCCAGTTGGTGGTATGTAGAGGGCGGTCCCCGAAAGTTGACTTACCGCCAGGAATGGATACAACTTTCTCCCGGGTTTGAACGCAATGCTACGGTCGGTTTTCGATGTGTCAAAGATGCCAGATAATTACTTAGCTTAAACGTTATAAATTTCCTCCTTGGTTGCCAAAGTATTTCGTATCACCTATTAGTTTATGTTCCGTTCTTTCCATTTATGTCTAATCGTTGTTCTTCAAAGAATTGCCTTAAAATCCACTCACAGTCAGACTCCATAATCCCCTGTATAACATTGACTTGATGATTTAATTTCTTGTTTGACGAAAGATTAAAAACGCTTCCGCAGCTACCGGCCTTGGCATCCCATGCACCGAAAACCAAAGTATCAATTTTTGACCACATTAAAGCGCCGGCACACATTGGACAGGGTTCCAAAGTAACATACATCGTGCAATCCTGAAGATATTTTGATTCCAGAGTAGAGCAGGCCGCAGATATTGCTATCATTTCCGCATGAGCAGTGGGATCCTTGAGCCGTCCCGTCTGGTTGTATCCCTTGCCGATAATCCGATTTTTATGCACGATAATTGCACCTACCGGCACTTCCTTTTCGTCATAGGCCTGTTCAGCAAGAGAAAAAGCCTGCTTCATAAAGCTAAGATGTTTTTGTGTACCGGAAATATTTGTGTTCATTAATATTTGCTTCCTTGTAATTCAAATAACTATTATCATTTAAATTCAAATCATAAAATAGGGTAAATGGAAGAAGTTCGGCAACAAATAATAGCGCTGCTTAACAAGAACATTCGCAATATTCCGAATTTTCCCAAACCGGGTATACAATTTAAGGATATAACACCTCTTTTAAGTGATGCTGACACGCTTGAACTTACTTCCCAGGTGCTCGCTCGTCCATTTCGGCATAAGGATATTGATTATGTGGTGGGGTTGGAATCCAGGGGATTTTTATTTGGCACCAATCTGGCCCAAGACCTACATGCCGGCTTTATCCCCATCCGTAAACCCGGGAAGCTTCCTGCAGAAACGATTTCGGCAACCTATGCACTTGAATATGGTGAAGATACTATTGAGATGCACAAAGATGCATTTAAAGAGGGCGCCCGTATTTTAATTCATGATGATTTGATCGCAACCGGCGGATCTGCCGGTGCGGCGACCAAACTGGTTGAAAGGTTAGGAGGGGAAGTTGTAGGATACTCTTTTATTGTTGAACTCAAAGCATTGGACGGAAAGGCCAATTTACCCGATGATATTCCCGTGCAAGTGCTTGTATCGCTTTAAATCAAGAATCTAGGAACAAATATTCCGGTGCTGTCTATAATTAATTGTACAACTAGTTACGTACGGTTAATTATAACTAAAAAGCAGTATCATGAAATCATTTCTTACAACGATTGCAAAAATAGTGTTGGTGTCGGCTATAGGGTTGGCCGGCTGCAAGCAATCAATGGTTATCAGTAGGGTTGACTATTCCCAATCCATAGAATCGGTTTTAAAACCTGATCAAAATGGAATGGTCGAAGATGTTCAGCATGGGCTTAAATTCAGTATTATGCCTTTACAATACGCTGAAACGCAAGACACTTCTTCTGTTACGACAAAACAAATACGATATATCCGAGGAGCCGAAGGCTACTATTATATAACCGCACCTGATTATAAAAACGTTTATGTCATGGCTCCGCAAAAGGATAGACTACGTCTTGAAAAGAAAATCCAGGTTTCGAACAACGGAGTACAGAAACCGGCATTTAATCAGCGGACTTCTTATATCCAATTGTTGGATCGTAAATCGGGTGAAAGCTGGAGGCTGAATGCCAAAGGCATCCAAAAGGAAGAAAAGCAAATGGCAAAAAATGAGGGGAAATAAATATGAGGGCTAGAATCTCGATATTAAGTTTATTATTACTTTTTATATCTACGGCTGTCTTTGCACAAAACGTTAAATCGGATTATGAAATCCAAAAATCGTTTAAGCAAAAATATAAGCTTTACCAGAATAAACTGGATACTGTTTCATCTCCTGACCGTGTAAAAGCGCTCATGGATTCAATCAAAGTATTCGACAGTAATTATCAGGATAATTATGAGTTGCTGAATAAGGCACTTTATCCGGATACTTACTCTGAAAAGATGGATGAGCTGAGGCAATCATCTGTTAATACCTTAAACAGGCTCCGTACCATCAAGCAACAGTCTGAACAGATGACGACGTTGCAACAAAAGCTAAACGGCTATGAGCAAAGCTTGCAGCTGCTCAACCAGCATGCCGATTCATTGAAAGAAGCTATGAATAAGTCCGTTGCCAGTGAGAAACATCTTTCCAGCATGGTACGTAAATATCGTAGCAGTCTGGAAAAACGGGATGACCTGATAATGGCTTTTATTGATTCTACCGTGGTCGCTTATCAGCAGATGGATATAAACAAAATGCAGAATCTGGAAAATGTTGACAATCCCGAGCAATTAAAGTCTAATGGCGACGCATTAAAGATGATTCATGACATATCGCAACAAAATCTCCAGATCTTGAAAAAGAATAGTGATAATTTACAGCTTCAGGATTACATGCGGATGAGCAAGGTGGAGAATCAGTTTGAGGGTATGTGGGATCGACTCGGAGATAAAATTACCGAAGTGTACAACGGCAAGAATGCCGATCAACTGGCCTCCGAGATAACTAAAAATTTATCCGAATGGAACCAAATGCTGAGGGACCAAACCCTTGCCGTACTTAATGACACACTGCAATCAAATGGCATTAATCTAAAATCATTTGATAGCCCGGAAGGATTGTATTCATCTCTAAATACGTACCTGGATGAGAAGATAAAACACAGCAAGAATGGTGGATCTGAATCCTATCAGGATTTCAAGAGATTCCAACAATTCTGGAATAAGGTAGAGCTTCAATGGTCAAATAATTTTGCCGATGCCGGACTGTTAACCCAGGACCAAATGGCATCTATTGACTCTAAAGTTGATATGTGGGCTGAAAATGCGAAACCTGCCGGCTCTAATAATCTCTTAGTTTATCTCTTGGGCGCAAGCGTGCTTTTAGCCGTAGCACTGGGCGTTATGCTTATTCGGGAAAAGAAGTCGAATAGCAAAAAAAGCTAAAACTTCATTACAAACATTATTCGTTGGTATTCCTGCACTCCGGACAGGTCATCAGTTTTGATGATCGCCGGGGTGCTTTTTTAATGGGCGATCATATTACGAATAATCCTCACACACATATTATATCCGAGCTAACCTAATTCTTGGCCATAGCCAATCGTTTGCTATATTGCCATAACAGTATAATGAATCCGGCAATAATGACCTGGGCAATAATGGTAAAAAGGGTAGGATAGAGACCCAGTAATGGCAAATCAGGAAGTATAGATAAGCTGTGGATTCCAATATAGCCAGCCTCTTGAAATTCATGGATACCCTTTCCGGCCAATACCACCGCCAAAATAGCCATAATCAAAGCTGAATATTTAAATACCATTTGTATGGGCAGCCGTTTAGAGAATTTGACGATCAGAACAGCCATTAAGAATACAGCTGCCAAAGCACTAAGGGATCCTGCAATAATACCTGAATCACCCGCGGTTGTTGATTTGATACTGATAGAAGAAAGAAATATTACCGATTCAAAAGCTTCACGGAAAACAACGACAAAGGCAAGAAATGCTAATCCCCATTGATTTTTTTCATCTACAAGACGGGATATCTTTTCCTTAACAAACTTAGTCCATTGCGAAGCATGAGTTTTATTGTGCAACCAAAATCCAATGTAAAGCAACATTCCGACTGCAATAAGCGATCCAATGCCCTCCATCATCTCACGCTGAAGTGAGCTCATCTGGATAAGCGATTCCGCAAAAAACCAACTGATAATACCCAAAATAAGAGCTGTCAGCCAGCCACCGTGAACGAACTTAAGCGACCGTTCGGCTTCCATTGATTTCAAAACGCTGATGATTACCAAAATAATCAGGACGGCTTCGAGACCTTCGCGAAGCAGGATGGAAGCTGCCATCATAAATGTAAACCAAAATGAATAATCCTGGTTATTCAGCAGTGTTTGAGCCTGATTAATTGAAAGGGTTGCAGTCTCAACTTTTTTATTCAAAGTCGCGAGCGGCTTTTTTTGTTTGATGGTTGAACGTACGTCAATCATCTTATTTTCTATGTCGGTGACCAGTGACGGGCTTGATGCTTTAATTTGGTTTTCCATCGGCTCCACGCCATGTAGATAGGCATTGAGTGCCAAGGTCTGGGCCTGATCTGAATTATTTGATTTATAAGCTTCAACCGCTGAATTTAAGAGCTTTACAGCATGAGCTAACTTGTCTTGTTGCTGGAGACGATCAGAAGCGTTCATTGAACGCAATACAGACATACCGGCTGTCTTATTGATATTCTTTTTCTTAAAGTAAGCTATCCACTGCTCGTTTTTCCAGGTAGCCAATTTTCTAAGCGAAAGGGTATCAAGCAAAGCCTTTTTAATCTTTTGTTCCTGTTTACCTGATACATTCGTCTTGTAATTCAACTGGTTAATATAAAATGCAACATCCCAAGCCTCTTTATCGGAAAGTTCTTTAAAGGCTCTCATACCTGTTCCCGATATGCCTAGCCGTATTGTGTTATAGGCCTGCAGTGGGGATAATTTAGACGCAAGTACCGAATCATGAAAATTAGCCGGTTGGGGATCCAGCGCTTTCCCTGCAGGGCCATCGCCATAGCCCGATTTGCCATGGCAGGATTGGCAGGCTTGCCCAAAGATCTCTTTTCCATGCTCCGGATCGGGCCAGGAGGAGGGGACAATTGCGATAAGGTTAAGGGCTAAAATCCGTTGCTGGATTTCAGAAGATCGACGTTCAATTTCATCTTGAGAGGCTTTCCCGGCAACTGCATGATGAAGCTCATCAACAGAATCTGATAAAGCGCTAAACCTGGGACTATCTAATTTATCACTAAGTTTATGATATAAGTTCTTGATTTGATCACTGAATTCATTCATCTCCTGAAACTCACTGGAGCTAATTACCTTCCCATCCTTAACAGCATTAGGATAATCTTTCCCTATATAATCCAGTAAATTTACCAACGTCCTCAATTGAGTATGATTTGTAGAATCTTGGGCTTTTGCGGATAGACTTCCGCAGATGAAACCAACAAATAACAACAGGAAAATTTTTGAACTCATGAAACACAATTCGGCTGTTTATTTAGATTAGATCTATAAAAGTAATAATTTTCTTATAATTGATCTAAATAAAATTGCAATTAATTTTTAATCGTTCCAGATAAGCTGTTCTTATCCCATTCAAAACGTGCCAAACATTAATGAAATAACCTAGCATCGCCTTGAGGAGTAAGTGTTATCCCTAGAGAAATACCGAAATAAGGGTGAATTCCTGAGCTGTTAATAATAGGAGTGAAGGCAGCTTTGAAAGTAACATGGCTAAATTCTTTGGGATAATAGCGATAACCGAGCGTAAAGGTTAGGCCCGGTGGTTTGGGAGCATCCCATTTTTGGGGTTCGTAGATGGTGCCAAACAGGATGCCAGCACCGGTTTCAATTTGATTGGGGACTTTGCCAAAAAGATGCAATCCCATGATAAGTCCCAGAAAGGCATCGGTACCTACCGACGAATTAAATAGAAAATCATCGCCATGAGAGGAACCCGGATAATAACTGCCTCCCAAACGGAATCCCCAATTATTGCTAAAAACAACATCATAATTGAGTGAATAAAGCATTGCGTTACCACCCAATTCTACATAGACACTTTGTCGTGGTATGTTGTTGCCTTCCATCGGAGGGCCGGGCAGCTGCGCTCTTGATATGTTTGTCCCGATTATAAACAGGACCACTGCCGTTATACTCGTCTTGATTTTCATCCCATCCTTTTGTGATTAATTCGATTTGGTATCCAACTTTGCCTGTTTAACGTTATCAATCTCTTTTTCTGATAAAGAATTATTGAAGTTGTACAGAGCCGATTGCCAGGAACCGTAAACGGGATTGGGCAATACATACCATTTTTTACCCCATTTTTTTTGGTTGGCTTTAACCAACCGATGTCGCCTTTCCTGAGTAATATTTTTTGCTGATGTAAAATCGTTCAGATCATCCCCGAAAAACATTAAGATGCGATAGCGGGATGCTACGTAGGCCCGCCGATAGGTTTTAGCTGACGTCCAATTTGGCTTTTCGTGTTGGCTAAGGATGTGATCTTCGTTATCTGCAAGGGGGAACCCCAGTTTCTTAAGATTTTTGCGTGTGTCTGCTTCAACGTTAGCATCTCGGTTGGTTAGATAAATAACTGTTATCCCTTTTTGAGCTGCTATTTTTGTAAATGCCAGGGCACCGGGAACGGCATCAGCATTCGCCTCCATAACCCAGTGATTCCACGCTTTGGGATCAAAACTTTTGTTATGTTTAATCATTCGTGCCTGGAAAGCAGAATTATCGAGCACCGTCTCATCTACATCCAATACCACTGCCGGCGGAAGTTTTCGAAGATTATCACTTTTTTGGTTAGGATAGGCGGTCCAATACGAATCTTCGAGCGCCAGTCCCAAATTGGATAGCGCATTTTGATAAATGGAAGTAGTCAGCGCTTCGTATTCGGCCGAATTTTGAGTCCAAAGGGTAGCGCTTGTTGTAGGGTTTTGTAGTACGGGTGAAGATGTGCTGCAAGCAGAAAAACCTACAATGGAAAATAAAATGAATAGGAGATGTATATGCCCGTCAGTAAATGTGTTTTTCATAGAAATGAAGTGGGATTAATTTTGATTTTTAAATGCGAAATAACTGCAAGAGTAGCCTTTAAGTTTTAATAGTGGAAATCATACGAATTTTTAACTTTATTATAAGTCAAAATGTTTGCCAATAAGGACAAATTTAAGGCAAATAAATTGCAGGATTGTGATCTCAACTTATAATAAATATAAACAGGTATGACTTTCAATTTTAATAGTCGCAAAGGGATATTTTCACTCTTCTCTATCATCACTTATGTTTTGTTAACAACCGTTTTCATTCCGAAAACGTATGCCCAGGATGAAGGTTCTGGATCATCCAAACCTATTTATCTGGATACGAAGTACTCATTCAGGGAACGAGCCGCCGATCTGGTTTCACGAATGACGTTGGCGGAAGAAGTTAAACAACTCCATACTAATAATGCACCGGCAATTCCACGATTAGGGGTGCATCAATATATCTATTGGAGTGAGGGTCAGCATGGAATTAATGCGATGTTTGGGAATATGCACAATGGCAAGAAAAAGCAAGAGCATGCGTATGGTAGCCCGCATGCAACGAGCTTTCCTGTGAATTTTTCTTCAGCAATGAGCTGGGATCCGGAATTAATTTATAAAGAAACACAAGCCATTTCGGATGAAGCGCGGGGCTTCCTGGATAAATCACTGTTTGGTACTGGTCAGAACAATTTGGGCGAATCAAAGGATGATTACGGAAATTTGACCTACTGGGCACCAACGGTCAATATCGATCGGGATCCTCGCTGGGGACGCACGGACGAAGCATTTGGTGAAGATCCATATCTCGCTTCTCAAATGGCCGGTGCTTTTGTGAATGGTTATCAAGATCAAACGATGGATGGACAGTCTAAAACGAGTTATTTAAAGGTTGCCACGACAGCCAAACACTTTGCCTTAAACAATATTGAGAACAACCGGCGGGGCATCTCATCCGATGCAACTGACGAAGCTATACGCGATTATTACACGGCTACGTTCCGACACCTGATAGAAAAGGCACATGTTGCCGGTTTGATGTCGGCCTATAATGCCATCAACGGCACGCCTGCGGTAGCAAGTACGTATACCGTCGATGAGCTGGCCCAGAGGACCTATGGGTTTAACGGCTATATTACATCCGACTGTGGCGCTGTTGGAACCACTTATAAAAATTTCCCATCTGGACACAATTGGGCTGCTCCCGGTTGGAGCACGGATATGCAAGGCGACAGCGCTACATGGACCAATAAAGAAACCAGTGAAAAGATACCTGGTGCAGCCGGGGGACAGGCGTATGCCGTTCGAGCAGGAACAGAACTTAACTGTACTGGTGATGAGTACACGCTTTCCAATATTAAGGATGCCATAGAGGCCGGAATTTTAAGTAAAGGGGTGATCGATCGCGCCCTCACTGATGTATTTACGATTCGAATGAGGACAGGAGAATTTGATCCGCCGGAACAGGTTCCCTATACCAGCATAAGCAAAGATGTTATTGAGAGTCCTGCCCATCACAAGCTGGCTGAACAGGTGGCCGAAAATTCATTAGTACTTTTAAAAAATGATCCGGTACAAAGCACGCAAAAACCATTACTGCCTGTAGACGCATCAAAGCTTAATAAAGTCGTTATTGTGGGAAATCTGGCAAATAAAGTAACACTGGGCGGATATTCCGGCGACCCAACCTTAAAGATCGACGCTGTGCAAGGAATCACCTCCACAGTTAAAAAAGCTAATTCGAATGCTTCTGTAATATTTGATGATACGGGCACTTCAACAACTGCCAACAACCCCGCTAATTTAGATGCAAAAACGAAATCTGATATTAAGAGTGCAGATTTAGTGGTTGTTTTCGTTGGAACCGATATGGCTATTTCCCATGAAGGACATGATCGTGCAAGTTTGGCTATGCCGGGTAATTATAAATCTCTGATTTATCAGGTTGCGCAGCTGGGCAATCCTAATATGGTAATGACTATACAGTCGGTAGGCCCGGTAAAAATTAACAATGTACAACCTTATTTCCCGGCTATTGTTTACAGCAGTTACAATGGTGAGAGTCAGGGTACGGCTCTGGCAAGTGTATTGTTTGGGAAAAAGAATCCAAGCGGTCACCTTGATTTCACATGGTACCAAGACGATACTCAGCTTCCAAGCAAGTCGAACTATCATTTGACCCCGAGTAAAACGAGGGGACTGGGACGTACTTATATGTATTTTACCGGTAAAGTCGCTAATTTCGCCGGGGCTAAGTCTATCGGAGGAGCCACTTATCCCTTCGGCTATGGATTGAGTTACAGTCAGTTTAAAATCTCCAATGTGGACGCATCCACTAATCAGATATCACCTGATGGCAATGTGGATATAAGTTTTGATGTTACCAATACTGGTAGTACGACAGGTGCTACGGTTGCCCAACTATATGTGACGTCTCCGAAGGTCAAAGGGAAAGAAATGCCCCTTGAAAGATTGAAAGGCTTTCAGAAGACAAATGAACTCAAACCGGAAGAGACTCAGCATGTTACATTAAAGGTTAAGGGCAGTAACCTGTCTTTCTGGAACGAGGACGAGATGAAGAGGGTCGTTTATAATGGAACCTATCAGTTCAAGGTTGGATATAACTCAAGGGATTTCGCAGATTCCGCAGCTGTAAATATCCAGGGTAACCTTACTCCCAAGGTCACTCATGTAACGGTACAACCGGAGGCTATCGTCTATCATGTAGGTGATACCATCGACCTGAATAGTAAAAATCAATGGATAAAGAGCGATATCGATCCGGCCCGGGAACAGCCCCACGAAATGGCGGATCACATAGTTGAAGCGGTATACAATAACAGCTCCTTTGTAGACCTCTCTGATAAAGACGTCAGTTACAAAAGCAGTGACAACTCGGTTGCAAAGGTTGGTGAAGATGGAGTGGTTAAGGCAACCGGCAAAGGAGTAGCTACAATCACCGCAACTGTTGATGGTGAATCCGGATCAGCGGTAATTGTAGTTCAATAGTTGGGGTGTTAGGAATAGAATTAAAGTACATTTAACAACTAGTACTTTAACCATCCGTTATATTGAATATTTTATATTCATTGTAGCGGATGGTTTATTTTAGAAAACCCCTTATCTTTTCCAATCGGCATATTTTGTAAATTCCTATTCAGAATGGATTATCATTCTGTAATAATTGCCTATTTGTATATGATACAAAGCTGAATAACCCGTATACTAGACTCTTTGAAATACATATATATTGCGGTTATGGCAAAGAATAAGCGAAATATGAAGATAATCGGTCGGCTTGAGCGCATTGATTTTCCCGAATGGGATCTCCGTGAGATTGATGCCAAGGTAGATACCGGTGCTTATACTTCAAGCTTGCATTGCCACCATATCACCTCTTATCAGGAAAGCGGCAAAGATTATGTGAAGTTTAATTTGTTTGATCCTTCTCATGAAACCTATAATGATAAGCTTTTTAAATGGCCTGTCTTTCGTAAAAAAACCATTAAAAGCTCAAACGGATCTCGCGAGGCACGTTTTGTTATAAAGACAAAAGTGAGAATCTTTGACAAAATTTTTACCGCTGAATTTTCACTGACTGACCGTTCCGAAATGCGATATCCCGTTTTACTGGGACGAAAATTGATCAACAATCGCTTTCTGGTTGATGTATCTCAAAAATATACTACGAATTTGAATGCCCAAGAAACCACGAAATAAATTAATGCATATAGTCGTACTTTCTCGTAATGCCAAACTATACTCCACTTCACGGCTTGTTGAAGCTATTGAAGCTGCCGGAAACAAGGCCACGGTTTTAGATCATCTTAAATGTGATATTGTAAGTGAAAAAGATAATCCCTGCATTTATTACAGAGGCACCAAAGTTCAGGGAGTGGATGCAGTGATACCGAGAATTGGCGCTTCGGTTACTTTTTATGGATCGGCGGTAGTTCGACAATTTGAGATGATGAAAGTTTTTACAGCGGTGGAATCTCAGGCACTGGTGCGATCGCGAGATAAGCTGCGTAGCCTGCAGATTATGGCCAGGGCCGGGGTTGGCATGCCTAAAACGGTTTTTACGAATTATTCTACAGAGGTGCGTAAAATTATTGAATCGGTCGGCGGCCCTCCACTGATTGTAAAGTTGTTGGAAGGAACACAGGGCGTCGGCGTGGTATTAGCCCCGACTTTTAAAGCCGCCGAATCTATAATTCAGGCCTTTCATAGCATGAAAGCGCGTGTAATTGTACAGGAGTTCATCAAAGAGGCGAGAGGCGAGGATATCCGTGCATTTGTAGTTGATGGGAAAGTAGTTGGAGCTATGAAACGAACAGGTGTGGAAGGTGAATTTAGATCCAACATCCATCGTGGCGGTACCGGTGAATTGATCCGTCTGAGTAAAGAAGAACGTCGCGTGGCGCTTGTGGCAACGCGTGCCATGGGACTTTCTATTGCGGGTGTGGATATGCTGCAATCAGATCGTGGTCCGCTGGTACTGGAAGTAAATTCCTCACCGGGACTCGAAGGTATCGAATCGGCTACGGGCAAGAATATTGCCGGTAAAATCATATCATTTGTCGAGCGTAAGGCTATTGAAACAAAGAATAATCCCCGCAAGCGGCATAACTTGATGCGCAATGCCTGAGACCATTACGATCAACAAACACAAAATTGAGCCGGGAGAACAAAAAGAAATTCAGCTCAATATTGCCCGGCTGCCAACGTACACCAATATTGATCTGCCGGTGCATGTATTCAGATCTATGGAGGATGGACCTGTTTTGTTACTTACCGGCGGACTCCATGGGGATGAGCTGAATGGTATTGAGATTGTTCGCCGTATGATCTTTAAAGACATGCTAATGCCGGATAAAGGCAGCGTAATTGCATTGCCTCTGGTAAACGTTTATGGATTTATTCAAAATGTGCGGGGACTACCGGACGGAAAAGATATAAATCGAAGTTTTCCGGGCATTAAAGGCGGCTCCCTTGCACGTTTACTGGCATATACGCTAATGAATGAGATAGTGCCGCAGATCGATTATGGTGTTGATTTTCATACCGGCGGGGCTGCACGATCCAACTATCCCCAAATTCGTTGTACACTCAACAACGATAAAAACAGGGAACTTGCCAAAGCCTTCGCGCCACCTATTGTTGTTCACTCAAAACTTATTGATAAATCTTTTCGAAAGTCTGCACATAAAAAAGGCAAGGAAATTCTTGTATTTGAAACCGGGGAATCTACACGATTTGATGAGCCTGGAATTAAGCTGGGCATTGAAGGGACCATGCGTCTGATGAAGCATCTGGGAATGAAAGAGCGGGCCTCTGAAACAGAATTTGAAACTGAAATTTATGAAAAAAGTACGTGGATCAGGGCAAAATACGCCGGCCTTTTTCAACCTAAAATATCTTTAGGTGACAACGTCAAAAAACGGCAAGTGTTGGGACATGTAACAGATCCATATGGCAGCGAATCATTTAAATCTGTTTGTCCCCATAACGGACGGGTAATCGGGCTGAATTATGCCCCGGTGGTTCATAAGGGCGATGCTCTTCTTCATTTGGCTTATTAGAATAATTCAAAACATATCTCACAGATATTAATTACAAAACATATATAGCAATTTGATTTATGCGTGACGATCTATTATTTCACATAACCACCAGAGAAGAATGGAAAACACATCAAAATCAAGGGAACTATGAACCGGAATCTCTTACAAGCGAAGGGTTTATACATTGTTCTACAGGTAGTCAATTACAAGAGACGGCCAACCGGCTTTTTGCGGGAACAAATAAAATTTTGTTGTTGGTGATTGATGTTTCTACCATGCGTGAGAGTGTTAAATATGAAGAGGACAGTGATACCGGGAATAAGTTTCCGCATATCTACGGCCCCTTACATACCAATGCAATTATCGATAAAATTGATATCAAAGCTGAAGATGATGGTAGTTTTGATATTTCATTTACTTCTAAAGGATGATACAGCGCGTTATTAATCATATTAAACAAACAGCTGAAGTGCCGTCGTTTAGTTCATACGAAGAACGGCTACACCCATATATCCGGTCGGTTTTTAATACTATTCCTGATTCACAGGAATATGAAGTAGAAGGGAATAGCCTTATTTTTCGGATTGGTGACCATCCTG
Organism: Balneolaceae bacterium; assembly: GCA_035267805.1. Lineage (GTDB taxonomy): Bacteria > Bacteroidota > Rhodothermia > Balneolales > Balneolaceae > Fodinibius. The sequence continues at coordinate 16,373 of DATFLI010000339.1, forward strand.
ATCGACCAACCATTGCGTTAGCTGCTCATTTGGATAAGATCAATCATTACGGTAAAGATTATCCTGATTCACTTCCTGTAGAAATAACGGATGACTATATCGAAGGGGCGATGGACGATTGCGCGGGATTGGGAATCGCGTTAACAATCGCTGAACTTAGCGCTGAAAATGATTGGCCGAATCTGTTTTTTTTCTTTTCCGAGATGGAAGAAAGCAAGGGACTTAAAGAGCATCCGGAATTACTTAAAAATAGCGGGAAAGGGTATAAGCATGGTATGGGGGCTAACCGGATAAGTGACTGTTGCCTTAAATTAGCGCTTGTACCTGAAGAGGTTATAACTCTTGATACCACACCACTATTCAAAGGTTGTCAGGGGATAGCTTTATATTCAAAACACTGGCTGCTTAATGCATTAAAACCGACTGAAGAACTTATCCAAAGGACAGAAGGTGCTGTTGAGCGATTTCTACGAATTGATTCCCGGGTAAAAAGGGATAACAATACCAATGACTATCTGCATTACGGGGAGAAATTCAATGAACAAACCGATAAAAATGTAGTTTCTGTAGCCCTGGAACCCGCCATTTGTCCATATCATCAAAAAGCGGAGCGTGTGTTTGTGGATGATATCCGGCGTACTATTGAGATACTGGCAGCTTATCTGACGGACTACTCATGAAACGATATGGGTTTATATATAATCCCACGGCTCGCGGTAATAAAACCGACGCTAAATTTCAGCAATTATCGAGATTGGTAGAACCTTTATCCGGCTCCGGGATATTCTATTCGGAATCCAGAGAGCATGTCTCCGAACTTGTAAATCAAATTTATGAAGACTTTGATGTGATCGTAGCTTGCGGCGGCGATGGAACGGTTCGTGAAGTAGCCTCTGAGCTTATAAAAACCGAAAAGACACTGGGAATTATACCGCTTGGCACCGGAAACGACTTAAGCAAAACGCTGAGAATCCCCAAAACTCTTACCTCGGCCATGAACCTGTTACTGCAAGGTAACATCAGCAAAATGGATGTTGGGCTCTGTAATGATTTTATCTTTTTAAATACATTGGGATTCGGTTTCGACGGATTAACCAATAACTATGTCACCAAAATGCTTAGAACACCGTCCATGTTTCGTTATGCATTAGCAGCCTTGCGCTCCAGTATAAATCATGAACCATTTAAAGTACAAATTAAAAAAAAGGGCGGCCATCCGAGAGAACAGGAAATCATAATGATTACATTGGCAAATGGAAGGGTGGAAGGCGGTTCCTTTTGGATAGCACCTCAAGCATCGGCTACTGATGGGAAGTTGGATTTGATAACAATCAGACCGATCAGCCGATGGTTAATCCCCCTTTTATTGCCCTTGTTTCTGATTAAAAAAGGAGAATGGATTCCACATGTAACACTGGAAAAAGTTCAAAATGTGAAACTAATTTTTGAAAAGGAAATACCTTTTCATGCAGATGGGGAAGTTATAAAATCAAGCACAAATTATTTTCATATTTCATTGCATACCAGAAAGTTACCGGTTATTTGCGGGCTTTAATTTATTTTATGACACCGTTGATAATGTGAATAACACCATTGCTTGCTCGTATATTGGGAGCAATAATAACATAGGAATCCACAGAAACAGACTGCCCATTTTTTGCGTCCTTTAGTTTAATCGTTTTACCACTCAAGCAAGTAACTTCCGTCATTGCTTTAAGGCTTCGTTCGGTTGCCATTCCGGTAAAAATATGATTAAGAAGTAACTGACTGTTTTCCTGTTGAGTAGAAGTTAATTTGTCAAATGCTTTGTTGGAAGGAGCAAATAGCGTATAAGGACCGGATTTATTTAGTTTGCTGCTTAAGTCGGTTTTTTCCAGTGCCTGGGCAAAATGGGAAGTCTGATTATTAGATTTCAACTTTTGCATAATCGACTGACCTTTGGCCGCATGGAATGATAGCACAAAAGCTGCCATAAAAAATAATTTTGGAATTTTATTCCCATAAATCGTAATCATAATTCTCCCGATTTGGATTTAAATTGTCAGCCAAACATTTCTTAAAACTATTTAGTAACTCTTGATGATAACGACATTATTATAACAGGTTTTCGTAATGAATCAAATAAAATGAGAATTATTAATTTTTAAGCTGATTATGAACAGATAGTTCCATTAAAGCTAATATAAACCCGCGAAATATTGTATTCGTTGCTAATATCAAATGACGAACCCCGGGAATAATACTTTTGCAGCAAAATATCTCTAAAATAGCCTACCGAAGACATTAATAATTATTTTAAGGCGCTTAGAATAAAAATATGGGAGTATCGTCGTTTAAAGCCTGTAAACGGTGATTTGCCGAATAATAGTCGATTATCACAGTATTATTGATCAATTTGATTCTAAAAGATAACAGTTCTGGTACTTTTGGGATTATCAGCATTACAAAGAACAAAGTTTAGAATAACAAAGTGACAACTTTCTGGCAGCGATACATTTTTTTAAGAAACGAGAGAATTAAGTAAAAACTGAATGAAAACTAGTAAGGAAATAAATATTCAGGATTTAAGTCAGGGAAGGAACAACTTAAGGATAATGTTTTATGGTTGATTACATTTTTTTAACGGCAACAAAATGACATCTGATAGTGGTTTAATTTCAACCTGTTTTTTATAAGCCGGGATATTTGTCGTATAATTTATATTATGTAAAATAGATATGA
>DATFLI010000340.1:0-5402 GCA_035267805.1 Balneolaceae bacterium
ACCATGAATATATAGCCGCTACCGTCAATCAGAATTAAGATTCCTTATTTTCCAGATATTCCTGGGTAATCTTACGTGTTTGATCTGCTCCCATATATTTTTCCAGATCATAGAGGGTAACCATCTTTTCTCCTTCGTGAAACGAATAAGTCAGATGACCATTTTCAATCTCTTTTTCGACCTCGCTGGTCTTCATGTCCAACATCTCACCAACTTCTTCCAGAGAGAACATAGAGCGCATAGTACTGAGGTTTAGTAACTTCGATATTAAAGCGAATATTTAATTTGGCTTTAAGATAGAAAAAATCAACTTTTTTACTAGTCTAAATTCGGGAACTTTAGGGGATATTTGTAGGAATAACATAAAACCTGTGCATTTAGACCTATGATATTTCACTTATTTCAGCATGGCGAAAGCATGAAACAAGGTGGTCGTTAATGAGTCCTGTGGCTTGCATGTGGGCATAAATAGTAGTACTTCCGACAAACTTAAAGCCTCTTTGTTTCAAATCTTTGCTCAGTTTTTCCGAGCGTTTTGTGTTGGCAGGCACCTCCGAGAGACTCTCCCAATGGTTTTGAATAGGTTTTCCATCTACAAAACGCCAGATATATTGGTCAAAACTGCCAAACTCCTCCTGGATTTCGATGAAACGTTGTGCATTATTGATGGCCGATCGAATTTTCAGCTCATTTCGTATGATCCCGGGATTTTCCAGCATTTGCCGGATTTTTTTCTCATCAAAACGAGCAACTTTCTCAACATCAAAATCAGCGAACGCTTCACGGTAACCTTTACGTTTTTTGAGAATGGTGCTCCAGCTTAATCCTGCTTGAGCACTTTCCAAAGTTAGAAACTCAAACTGAATTTTATCGTCATGTACCGGTACGCCCCACTCATCATCGTGGTAGCGTACATACTCTTCAAAAGTGCCTTCGCACCAGTCGCATCTGTTGGGCATAAGTTTATCTTTGTGAAATGGCGTTTAAAGTCTCATTTTTAGGGCTCTTACATTAAAATATAAAATAAGGAAATCCAATGAGTTGGGAAAAATTAGTCGATCAATTTGCAGATAAAAGTGGTATAAGCGGAGAACTGTCAAATCAAGTCGAATCTCTAACGCACTTTCTGGAGAAGATTGTAGATGAGAAGGAAGATAAATCTTTTATTGACAAGCTAATCGCCTTTCCCAAACTAGCCGCCAAGGCTTTTGATGAAGATGATAAGAAAGCTTTTAAAAAGATTGAATCGCAAATTGATGATCTGTCTGTAGAACAGATCGCCAGCTTATTACGGTATTATACCGTCTTTTTTCACCTGATGAATTCGCAGGAGCAACGCGAGATCACGCGCATAAATCGTGAACGGGCCATCCAGAATACTCCCGAATCGCCGCGCAGCGAGAGCATTGCAGAGGCTGTAAATTATCTTAAAGAAGAAGGATACAGTGCCCAAAAGGCTGCGGATGTTATTGCCAGGTTGGACATTGAGCCGACGATTACGGCGCATCCCACCGAAGCACGCAGGCACAGCGTATTGGTCAAGCAGCAGCATATCACCAAGATGATTGAGAGCCTTCGTCGCGGTGATCTGACGCCGGACGAGCGCAAAGACAAGACCATGGACATCCTGAATGAGATTCATTTATTGCTCGCTACCGACGAAGTTCGTACCAATAAGGTGACCGTAGAAGATGAGGTCGAAAACGGGATGTTCTTTTTCATGAACTCTATATGGCAGACCATCCCGGTACTGTATGATGATCTGCGCAATGCCTTCGAGACCTATTATAATGAGGTGCCTGATTTCCCGACCATCCTGCGATATTGCTCGTGGATCGGCAGTGATCGGGATGGTAATCCAAATGTGACTTCGGATGTGACATGGGCCACCATCCTCGAACAGCGTGAAAATGTGATGAAACTCTATTTGGAGGAACTGGATGAGCTTCGTCGCTACCTAAGCATTTCGGAGAGCAAGTATCCGATTTCCGAAGGATTGAAGAAATCGCTGCATAAAGATGAACAGTTCGACAAGCTTTCCGAGCGTTACCAGCGTTTGTATAAACATGAGCCTTATCGCCGGAAAGTGACGCACATGATGCACAAACTTCAGCATCAGATCGATATGATTAATAACGGGAGCCAGGCACGAATCCTGGAAGAAGCCCGTAAATATACCTCCGAAGATTTTATCGCCGAGCTGGAACTGATCGAAGAAAGCCTCCGAGAATCCGGACTGAAAGGTGTGGGATCGGTCGGAAAGTTACAGCACTTGTTGATTCGTGCTCAGACTTTCGGTTTTCATATGGCTACGCTGGATATCCGTCAGCACAGCAAGATCCACGAAGAGGCCGTTTCGGAATTGCTTTCGCTTGCGGAAGTGATGGATGATTACGGTTCACTTTCGGAAGATGAAAAGGTTGAATTGCTGAATGAAGAACTTAAAAACCCGCGTCCCTTGTCGCCGGTAAAAGCCCATCTAGGCCAGCAGACAACGAAAATGCTGGATGTGTTCCGGGTCATTGACAAAATGCTGCAATTGGATCCGAACAGTTTTAGTAATTATATCATTAGTATGACGCATGGGGTCAGTGACTTGCTGGAGGTTATGATCCTGGCCAAAGAAGTGGGGCTCTGGAGTTTTGAGGATGGCAATGTCGAATCCCCGATCAATGTGGTGCCTCTTTTCGAAACAATCGAGGATCTCGAAAAGTGCGGCGGATTTATGTCGGAGATCTTTGAGGCGGAGCTTTACCAAAATCATCTCGAAGCCCGCGGAAACCTGCAGGAAATTATGCTCGGCTACTCCGACAGTAACAAAGACGGCGGCTACTGGATGGCCAACTGGGCTTTGGAAAAAGCGCAGCAGGATCTCGGGGAAGTGTGTAGAAAATACGATATTGATTTTCGCCTCTTCCATGGACGCGGCGGTACGGTCGGTCGCGGTGGCGGTCGTTCGAACCAGGCAATCCTGGCGCTGCCGCCGATCAGTAACAACGGTCGCATCCGTTTTACGGAACAGGGCGAAGTTATCTCTTTCCGGTATTCGCTGCCATCCATCACACATCGTCATCTCGAGCAGATTGTAAATGCCATGATTCGTGTAACGGTTGCCGAGAAAGATTCATCCGCACAGCGAAAGTCATTTAATAAAATGATGGATCAATTGGCCTCACGCTCAATGACAGCTTACAGGAATTTGATTGATGACGATGAGTTTTGGGAATGGTACACGAATAAAACTCCCATCGAGCATATCAGTCGTTTGCCCATTGCTTCCCGACCGGTATCGCGCGGGAGCGCCAAGGCTGCCGATTTTGATAATCTCAGGGCCATACCTTGGGTATTTGCCTGGACACAAGTCCGGTATAATGTGCCCGGCTGGTTTGGAATCGGAACGGCCATCGGTGAAGTCCTGGATAAGGATGATGAAGCCTTGGAAAAGTTTAAAATCTGGTACAAGGATAACATCTTCTTCAAGACAATTTTGGACAATGCACAGCGGGAGATGGCACGAACGCATATTCAGACCTCGACGATTTATGAGGATATAGACGACGGACAATTTCATGAACGGATTATCAAAGACTTTCACAAAGCCGAGGAGGCCATCAAAAAGATCACCGGGCAAACAAATATCCTGGAAAACAGTCCGGTAATTAAGAAGTCGATCAGATTCCGGAATCCATTTACTTACCCGTTGAATATGATGCAGGCGGATCTGTTGGACCGCTGGAAATCACGAGACAAGGATAATGAGGATACGCTCCGCGACGCATTGTTCCTAAGTATCAACGGCATTGCCGCGGCCATGCAAAGCACAGGCTAGGAATTAACGAATCGAAGAACAAGGAATGATGAATTTAATTTCGAGATTCTTTATTCCTTCTTTGATATTCAACGGTTCATTAAATCCTTCATCTGGCGGCGGAATTTGGGAGCTCCCCCGTTGGCGGGATGGCGAACCGGGGTATAAGAAATCCCGAAAGCATCAAGGCTTTGTTCGCACTTGCGTCCGACGGCAATGATACGCCCGTCGGCAAATATATCCAGGAACGTTTGAAGCGCCGGGTAGCCCTGCTCTAGTTCGTCATCGGTTGGCGTTCGGTTGCTGAGCAGCCCGTTATCCGGATCATAGGGGTGCCAGGGCAGGGCATTCCAGAGTACGGTTTCATACGGGTTAAGTCCCAGCTGATAGATGGCTTTCCACATGATGGTGGCGGTGGGCTCCGACATCCCCTTGGCATTAACCTCGGGCTTGCTGGTGCGGCGCGGCTCGATTTCGGTGAAAGCCCCGTCTGCGGGGATGCCGTGCACCGGCTTGTGATGTCCCAGCAAAATACGCTCGGACGTCATCGCGATACCGGTAAAATGGCCGCCTTGATATCCCAGGGCTTCGGCGATAAAAAGGTATTTGGCCGATTCAATACGCTCCGACAGATAGCATTCCAGCTGTTTTCGCCGGATGTCAGGGGCATTTTCAGGAAGGTCGTTTTCGGGATCCTGTTCATACCACGGATTAAAAAATGCCCCTTCGGGGGTGTCCCGAAGTTGTTCAATGAGAGAAGTAATTGTACTCATGAAATATTATATGATGGAAAACAATTTGTAATAAAAATTTACGAGTCGAATAATTTTATCCGACTCTGAAAATAAAAGAATGACATGAAATCTCCATGGAATAGCCTTGGGAGCAAGGCGTTATAGAATCGGACTTTCAAAAAAGAAAATGATTGACGCTGATTTTCTCACTTTTTATAAGAGATTCTGATGTAAAGACCGTATTTTAGAACTTTGAAAAATATATAATAAATGAATATGACTACCGATACAGCGATTGCAATAACCAAAGCTTCGACAAGCAGAGTTAATGAAGTTAATCTGGATGATCCGGGTTTTGGTCGCGTTCTTTCCGATCATATGCTGGAAATCCGATATGAAGGCGGAAAGTGGCATCAAGCCGAGATCAAGCCGTATGGTAAGATCGAAGTGACGCCTGCACTCAACACTCTACATTATGCGCAATCGGTATTCGAGGGCATGAAAGGCTACTATGTTGATGAGGAAACCGTCAACTTATTTCGTCCCGAAAAAAACTGGCAGCGGATGTCAAATTCCTGTGAGCGTCTCTGCATCCCATTTATCGACCAGGAAATTTTTATCCAGGGTATTACCGAACTGATAAAACTGGATCACAAATGGGTACCCAGGAAAGATGGTAACTCCCTTTACATTCGCCCGCTGGCCTGTGCGTTTGATCATGTGATTGCTGCCAAAGCTTCCGCCAATTATCGCTTCTTTGTGATTACATCTCCTGCCGGATCATACTATAACAAACCGGTAAAATTGATCTCATCCCAGAAATATGTCCGTGCTGTGAAAGGCGGCGTGGGATATGCGAA
>DATFLI010000341.1:0-3379 GCA_035267805.1 Balneolaceae bacterium
TGACGGGCGACCCGATGTTTTTATCGGTGCCCGGAATGTCCCCAAAAATTACGGGGTCAGCCCACGAAGTTATCTGCTTGAAAACCAGGGATCCGGTCGTTGGAAAGATGTTACACCGGACTCTTTGAAGCATCCCGGCATGATTACCGATGCAACCTGGACGGATTACGACAACGATGGAGACGATGATTTGATCGTTGTAGGCGAATGGATGCCGGTAATATTTTTTAAAAATGATTCCGGTAAACTGCACTATGACTTTACGGTAAAAAAAAGCAGTGGTTGGTGGTCCACTATCGCTCCAAAAGACCTGGATGGAGATGGCGATATCGATTTTGTACTGGGTAACTGGGGAAACAATTCAAGATTCCAGGCTTCTGAAAAGCGACCTCTTTCTATGTACGTCGGCGATTTTAACAGGGACAAAAAGCAGGAATTTCTTATTACCAGTTATTTACCTGCTGAAGGCAAGGCCTATCCATTTCACCCATATGACGACATGATTAAACAATTCCCCTTCCTGAAAGAGAAAATACCGGATCATCATGCTTATGCTAAGATGACATACAAGAAGCTTTTTTCTAAAGATCAACGCAAAAGAGCTAAGAGAAAGCAGGTACAAACACTGTCATCTTCGCTGCTGATTAACGAAAATGGGACCTATGAATTGAAAAAATTACCCCTGGAGGCTCAGATATCTCCCGTACATGCCATTGTAGCTGAAGATTTTAATGGAGATTCCCGGACGGATCTTTTACTGCTGGGAAATGAAACCGGTTTAAAACCGAATATTGGCACACTGTCTGGGAACTGGGGCGTATTACTCTTAAATGATAGAAATTTGGATTATAAATTTGAACCATATTCCCAAACTAACACCATTATCAAAGGCGAAGTGAGGGATGCTTTGACCATACGTTCCGCTGATGCCAGATATATCATCATTGGCAGGAATAACGAGAAATTATTGATGTATAAAACATCGAAAACTCTACAATAAGAAACCGTTTTGCAGTTGCAATAATATTGATCAAAAAGTTTTAAATGGCTCCCACCCTTTTGGGACAAAGGTATCATTATATGAAAACACTATACATGTGGATAGCAGGGATGCTAGCAATAGCACTGCTAAGTTCCTGCAAACAAACATTATTTCAACGCTTGCCTGCAGCTAAAACAAATATAACCTTTGCGAACAGAGCGAAAAGGACTAAATCCCGGAACGTTCTTACTCATTACAACATGTATAATGGCGGAGGAGTAGCCGTTTCCGATTTTAATAATGATGGTCGGGAAGATTTGTATTTCACCGGCAGTTCGACAGATAATGAACTGTACCTGAATCAGGGTTCATTTAAATTCAAAAATGTAACTAAAGAAGCCAAGGTAGCCGGCAAAAACAAGTGGAGCTCCGGGGTAGCCGCTGTTGATATTAACAATGACGGACTCATGGATCTATATGTTTGCGCAACAGAATCCGATGATCCGGGAAGACGGGCCAATCTTTTTTATATCAACCAGGGTGTAAACAAGGATGGCGTTCCTGTCTTTAAGGATATGGCTCCGTCATATAATCTCGCGGATTCAACCTATTCCACCATGGCTGCTTTTTTTGATTATGACAACGATGGAGATCTGGATCTCTACTTATTGGTCAACAAATTCAACAACAAGGGAACAGATTATCATAAGAAACTGACTCACGGCGAATCCCCATCCACAGATCGGCTATATAGAAATGACGGAGCCGATTCAACGGGCACGCTCCACTTTACAGACGTTAGTACCCGGGCGGGCATCACATTGGAAGGCTTTGGACTGGGCATTAATATATCCGATTTCAATAGGGATGGGTGGAAGGATGTGTATGTATCAAACGATTTCGTTACCGACGATATCATCTATATCAATAATGGAGATGGAACATTTACTGATGAAGCGAAGAAGATGTTTAAGCATACGTCTGATGCGGCGATGGGCAATGATGTGCAGGACATAAATAATGATGGGCATCCTGATATCATTACATTGGATATGTTACCTGAAGGGAACTACCGCAAGAAAAAAGTGCTCTACCCGAATGACTATATGAACTATGTAAATAATAAGCGATTTAACTACAATTATCATTATGTCAGGAATCAGTTGCAGGTCTACCAGGGAATTAATCCAAAAACGAAATTACCGATTTATTCCGAGATAGGTATATTTGCCGGCATTTCTTCGACCGACTGGAGTTGGGCCCCACTTGTTGCAGACTATGATAACGATGGTTTGCGGGATATCTTCATTACGAATGGCTTCCCGAAAGATACCCGGGACCATGATTTTGAAAGCTATGCAAACCAATATCACGCCTATGTTTCTATGGACAAATTGCTTTCCAAAATTCCATCCGTCAAAGTCAGCAATTATATCTATAAAAATAATGGTGGTCTTACCTTTAAGAATGAAGCCGAATCCTGGGGATTGCAAAGCCCCTCTTATTCCTATGGGGCGGTTCAGGCGGATCTCGATAATGACGGCGATCTGGATTTAGTCATAAATAATCTCAATGACTCGGCCTTTGTTTATAAGAACAACCTGGAAGAATCGAATAAAGATGATGATCATTATCTGCGGGTAAACTTCAAGGGAAAGGGCAACAATATTATGGGGCTGGGAGCATCGCTGCGAATTAAATATGGGGATGGGAAAAAACAATTTTACGAGCATAATATTTACAGAGGATATTTGTCCAGCGTGGAGGCGACCGCTCATTTTGGACTGGGAAGCTATACATCGGTAGATACGTTATTGATAACCTGGCCCGATAGCAGCAGCCAATTGATGACAAATATTAAAGCGGACACAACTCTTACGTTGGACTGGAAAAATGCGGACAAAGAGGAACATGATAATCGGCAGAATAAGGATTCCAACCGCCTTTTTTCAGGTGATATCTCTAATAACTTGGGAATTAATTATGTACATCAGGACGAGGATTACAATGACTTTCACCATCAACCGTTGCTACCTCATAAATTATCTCAATATGGACCTGGGCTGGCGATTGGAGATGTAAACGGCGACAGCCTGGATGATATATACATCACCGGCTCCTTTGAAAAAAAAGGAACCTTTTTTATTCAGCAGAAGGATGGTACGTTCAGTAAAAAGGATCTTATTGAGGGAAATAACCCACAAAACCGCGAAGAAGAGCTGGGGAGCTTATTTTTTGATGCGGATGGCGATGGCGATCAGGATTTATATGTCGTGAGTGGCGGGGATCAACTCAACCCGGGTAGCCGGGATTACCAGGATCGGTTATTCATTAATGAAAATGGAAAATTTGAATTGGATACCTACGCCCTGCCCCGTTTTTATTCCAGCGGTTCTG
>DATFLI010000342.1:0-5559 GCA_035267805.1 Balneolaceae bacterium
CTTTTTCAGCTAAATTTTTAGCAACCAACGTTTTAACCTGACCAGGATTTTTTAGTATTTCATAATCGTTGAATTGCAGAAAGCCATCTAATTTTTTAATCCAATCAATCATTTTCATCGGCCGTTGTTTTTCGGCTTGTAATTCCGCATAATCCAGATACATAGTTACAATGCGATTGAGCTCTTTGATCTCTTTTTCCGATAAATAATTTTTAGCTACTCTGACATCAGATTTCAATACTTTCCCATCGGGAGCTTTTTTCCAATTCGTTAAACCCATATGAGATTTTTGGGCATTGGCTCTCTTAGCTATAATTTCCGCGGCTGTTTTTCCGGTTATGGCCCAATGTAATTTATTTTGTACCGTAGCATAGAACTCTTTGGTAATGGGAGATTTAGGATCATAATCTATACTGCATTGAGCATAAATATCCGTAATCTTTTGATAAAAGCGGCGTTCCGATGCCCGTATCTCCCGGACTCGCTCAATGAGTTCGTCAAAATAATCCTTCCCAAATAAGGTCTTCCCTTGTTTTAACCGGTCATCATCAAGAACAAATCCTTTCGTGATAAATTCTTTAAGTGTACGAGTCGCCCAAATACGAAACTGAGTAGCCTGATAGGAATTAACCCGATATCCTACAGAAATTATGGCATCTAAATTATAATACTCGAGATTTCTTTTTACTTTTCTATTTCCTTCAATTTGAACTGTCAAAATTTCTTTGACAGTTGAACTTTTATCAAGTTCACCTTCATCAAATATGTTTATAAGATGATAGCTCACATTTTGCTTCGTTGTTCCAAATAATGATGCAATTTGATTCAAATTCAGCCAGACTGTTTCATCTTTTACTAACACTTCAACTTTAACATCACCACTTGACGTTGAATAAAGCACTAAATCATTTGAAGAAAGTTCTTTGTTATCCATAATCCCTATTTTCTCGATTCTGTAATATTCACGATTTCGTTCCCCTTTCGTACTCCATTTGTTTTCATTCCTTCTATGTCTGAACCGGGATTTGGTTTGATTACCGGATTGCCGGGATTTTTGAATTTCTTATTCAATAATCGTTTGAATTGCAGGCTTCTTGCTTCGAAATTGATCAATAAACCTATTTCAAGATTATAGGCTTCCAGGTAATTTAGTGCTTGTGCAAGATGTACTTCTTCTAAATTAATGAGCGCTTTCAGTTCCACAAGAATTTTGTTATCAACCAGAATATCGGCTCTTCGGGTTCCAACTTCCACATCCTTGTAAAAAATGGGCATTTCTACTTCTCTTTCGAAATCTAATCCCTGTATTCCCATTTCAACGGTCAAAGAACGCTGATAAATGACCTCCTGAAAACCATTTCCCAAGAAGGAATGTACGTGCATGGCACAGCCAATGATATTTTTCGTTGTTTCCTGATATTTATACGTATTGGTCTTCATTGATTCGCTCTTTTTTGTCTGAACCTGGATTTATGTGATTTATAGATTTCCTCGATTTTTTCAATCTTGAATTCAGGTTAATAAACGTGGTCATCTGTTGAATCTGTAAAAATCCGGGTTCAGACTGCTTTAATTCATCCAACAAATTCTGCATACTCACTTTTTCTTTTGCTCTTTCTCATATTTATACACATCCTCAGCCACCCGCAACGCCTCTGTCGCGTCCGATTCATCTTTAATTACTTCATAAATACGGTCTGCCAGCCAAAGCGTCAATAATTCGTTTACATCGACATGAAAAATTTGGGCAAACAGATCGACCTGTTCCCGTTTGGCATTACGCTCCCCCCGCTCAATCTTACTGAGCATCGGGGTATCGATTTCCAATTGAGCCGCCACCTGCCGCTGCAAGAGCTTTCGCTTCCCCCGTAATGTTCTGATATGTTCTCCGAACTGATTACTCATGTACTTTAAAAGACTTGTCATTTATTGACAAGTATACAATTGTCAACTATAATATTCAACTAAATTCTTTACGTTAGCCGGAATCAAAAAAAGGCCGTTCCTTTCAAAGAAACGACCTTTTTAACTCTAAATACTTAATTCAGCAAGAATCTTAATTATTCATTACTAATTACTCATTACCAATTGTTCAGTGCACATCCTGCATCAATTTCCTAACCGGTTTGCTGATGAGCAGGAGCAGGATTCCTGAACCGGCACCAATCACAACAACGATGGTGAATAAATGAGGCATCATATGAACATCGTGCTGATTGAAATTACCGGCAAATCGACCGGCGAGAATTTCAGCCAACCCGGTTGACAAGAACCAGATACCCATCATCTGTCCGACCAGTCGTTTCGGTGCGAGTTTAGTTACGGTGCTCAAACCTACCGGACTCAGCGACAATTCGCCGAATGTCTCAAGCAGGTAATAGGTGACCAGGAATACAACAGAAGCTTTCATATGAGCCATAGCCACTTCTGCAGCAATCACCATTACGAAGAAACCGGCACCGAGTAAAATCAAACCCATGGCAAATTTAACCGGACTTGAAGGCTCAAGATTCCGTTTATTTAACCAAACCCAAAGCCAGCCAAAAATCGGGGCAAATATGATGATGAAAGCAGGATTTACAGATTGCAACCAACTTGCTGGCATCAGCCAGCCGAAAAAGGTGCGATGCGTGTACACATCGGCAAAAATATTCAGTGAAGAACCAGCTTGTTCTGCGCCAAACCAGAAAATAACTGAGAAGATACTCAGGATGATAATAGCACCAACTTTCTTCTTCTCTTTCGGATCCAAGTCACTAAATACCAATAAATAAGTGAAATAAAATAAAAATACGAAAAGAAGTATGGCAATAGACCAATTTCCAACCAATACCGGATTTATCGGAAGAATACCAACAAGAGCGGCAAACACAATCACTGCAATGATACCAACAACAATGTAAAGCGTTCTTTTGTTCTTTTTCAATTTGGCGTCATGATCTTTCACATGGGGATCTTTTTCAACTTCCAGTCCAATATCGCCCAGGTATTTATCTGTGACTTTGTATTGAATCAAACCAATCAGCATTCCGACACCGGCCGCACCGAAACCGTAATGCCAGTTAACATTTTCTCCCAAATAACCGCAAACAAGAGGAGCAATCATGGCACCGAGATTAATTCCCATATAAAAAATGGAGAAACCGGCATCCCGTCTTGCGCCGCTGTCGTTGGCATAAAGTCCGCCGACCATACTGCTCACATTCGGTTTCAGCAATCCGGTACCCAGGACTATCAGTACCAAACCGAGGAAAAAAGTTTGATTGGTCGGGATCGCCATACTGAAATGACCGCAAGCAATTAAAATACCACCGTACCAAACGGATTTCCGTAATCCAAGAATCTTATCCGCTACCCAACCGCCAGGCAGTGAAAATAAATACACACTCATCATGTAGAGTCCGTAGATAGCTGTAGCCTTCTCGCTACTCATTCCCATTCCTTTATTGAATCCGGTCATGGCGGCAATCATGTAAAGAACAAGGATTCCCCGCATTCCATAAAAACTGAAACGCTCCCACATCTCCGTGAAAAATAGTGTAGCCAGCCCCCTTGGATGGCCAAAAAATTTGTTGCTATATTGCTCGTGCGAGCCCGTTACATTGGTTTCCATTCGTTTCCTATAATTATTTTACTCCAGTCGTAAAAAGATATGTCTATAGTTTTTGATACAATGATGTCAAAAACGGCTCTCCATGATAATTAACTATGAAATAGCTGTCAAGTAAGCCGCAAGATATCATACTCTTTGAACAATTCATTGATGATAAATAAGATCAGCGCTAATGATTATAATCCGTCTATAGAAATAATTTAAGCTGATTTTATACTTTATTTACAAAATTACACTATCAAAAAAAATATATTTATCAGATATTATTGATTAGTACTAAGAAAAGCGCTTTTTTCTTGATAATCAAAATGAATCTTAAGAGAGAATTTATTATGGCCACCGAAATCACTCACCGAAATATTAAAGCACCTACCGGAACACAACTATCATGCAAGGGATGGCATCAGGAAGCCGCCATGCGAATGCTCATGAACAATCTGAATCCCGATGTCGCTGAGAAACCCGAGGAACTCATTGTCTACGGTGGCGGTGGAAAGGCCGCCCGAAACTGGCAGGCCTACGACAAGATCGTAGAAACACTCAAACGATTGGAGAATAATGAAACGTTGATGATCCAAAGCGGAAAACCGGTGGGAGTATTCCGCACGCACGAAGAAGCACCTCGTGTGCTTATCGCCAACGCGCATCTGGTTCCCAAATGGGCGAACTGGGATGAATTCCGTCGCCTGGACGCTATGGGACTAACCATGTACGGACAAATGACAGCAGGCTCCTGGATTTATATCGGTACGCAAGGCATCCTGCAAGGCACGTTTGAGACATTTGCCGAATGTGCCCGTCAACATTTTGACGGAACGTTGGAAGGTAAATTAGTTGTCACTGCGGGATTAGGCGGAATGGGTGGTGCTCAACCTTTGGCCGCGACTATGAACGGGGGGACATTACTCGGCATCGAAGTGGATGAAGCTCGTATTCAAAAACGGGTCAAAACCGGTTACTGCGATCAAATCTGCTATAATCTTGATGAAGCGCTCGACATCGTGCTGAATGCCAAAGAAAAGAAAAAAGCCATCAGCGTCGGATTGGTGGGAAATATCGCCGAAGTCTTGCCGGAAATCGTAAAACGGGATATTGTTCCCGATGTGCTCACGGATCAAACCGCAGCGCATGATTTGAGAATCGGTTATATCCCGATGGGGATGTCATTATCCGAAGCCGATAAGCTGCGGGAAAATGATCCGGAAGATTATGAAAAAGCCGTGCTCGATTCGATGGTTACCCATGTCAACGCCATGCTGGAATTACAAAAACGCGGCTCAGTCACTTTTGATTATGGAAACAATCTGCGCGGACAGGTAGCGGATAACCGTGATATGAAGGAAGCTTTCGATATCCCCGGTTTCGTTCCTGAATATATTCGTCCGCTCTTTTGCAAGGGATCCGGACCGTTCCGATGGGCGGCTTTATCCGGTAACCCAAATGATATTTATGAAACGGATAAAGCGATCCTTGAAACTTTTCCTGAAAAGGAATCCCTGGCACGGTGGATCAAAAAAGCACAGAAACAGGTTCATTTTCAGGGACTTCCGGCTCGTATCTGCTGGCTCGAGTACGGCGAACGGGCCGAAATGGGAGCGAAATTCAACTGGCTGGTCAAAAAGGGTAAAGTTGAAGCGCCGCTCGTCATCGGACGCGACCATTTGGATACGGGTTCGGTGGCTTCACCCAACCGGGAAACAGAAGGAATGAAGGATGGCTCGGACGCGATTGCCGACTGGCCGCTGTTAAACGCTTTACTCAATACCGCTTCCGGCGCAAGCTGGGTTTCTCTGCACCACGGTGGCGGCGTGGGAATCGGCTATTCGATCCATGGTGGAATGGTCTGTGTCGCTGATGGCACCGAAATGGCCTAGCGACGGTTGGAACGCGTATTAACCAACGATCCCGGTTCCGGCATCATGCGTCATGCCGACGCGGGTTACGAT
>DATFLI010000343.1:0-3935 GCA_035267805.1 Balneolaceae bacterium
CCGAAAGTGAAACGGATCTACAAAATCCCGATTACGCGGCTCTGGCTGAAAGTTGTGGCGGAGTGGGATTTACTGTGAAACAAGCTGACGAGCTGGAAGAGAAACTGCAATCAGCCTTAAACAGTGCAAATCCGTGTATAATTGATGTGCACATCAATCCGGATGAACTCACAGTCCCGCCAAAAATCAACGTTGAACAGGCCTTCGGATACGGACTTTCGAAAATGCGCGAGTTTTTTGAGTGAAGGTCGATAAGAATAAGATCAATAGCGCGGAAAATTAATTCCCGTGCTATTGATCCATTGAACACACCCCGACTTTTGCCAAAGCCGGCAAAAACCATCCCTAACGAGAGGGGATTTATATTTGCCAAATTTCTAAAATTCAGCTCTGACAATTCCCCTCCGGGGAGGGGTACGGGTATCGATTTCCGGTTTTGGAAATCGATGGGGTGGGCTGAAAAAAACGATTACTGCTTTTCTAGCAACCGAATATACCACCTTAGATCCCGCAAAACTGCATCCATCCTCCGTTTCACATCCAAGTCATCAAATCGTACTACCGTGATTCCTTTGCCTTCCAAATTTCGCTGCCGATTTATATCGTATTCTGATTTATAATCGTGGCTACAACCGTCTATTTCGATGACTAGCATTAACTGCCGACAGAAGAAATCAACAATATAATTGTCAATCGGTTTTTGGCGATCAAAATCATAGACTAGCTTTTTCCCTTTGATTTGCTGCCACAACAAAACTTCGGCCAGTGTGCTGTTATTGCGGAGTTTCCGCGCCAATGGGACCAACTTGGGATTATAAGAGATAAATTTTCGAGTCATCAATAGTAAGACCGCTAAATCGGTCAATCCTTACAAAATAATCTACCCTTGGTAACACACCCCGACCTTAGCGACAACCCACGCTAAGCCCGCCCCTCTCAAGAGGGGATTTATTCAAAACTTGCCATTTTTAGCCCTTCAACTCTAGCTATTCCCCTCCGGGGAGGGGTACGGTTATCGATTTCCGGTTTTGGAAATCGATGGGGCGGGTTCAACGGCCCATTACTATTTTCTGGCAACCTGATCAATCATTGCCAACTAAGAAAACCGCATTCCCAAACAGCAGCTTCCCGTTATACCAAAAGGCTCGGAACAGCGGGTCATCCACCATATACACAATAGAACCGCGCCCCATATTCTGAACGCCAAAATCGAGCGTATTCTCGAGCTTTTTCTTGGCTTTATAACCGACAAATCCGCTCATCACAGCATTTTGTTTGGTGACACCTACGTTCCATCCGTCTTTCAGATAGGCATAAGCATCGGTATCGAGCTTCAGCGAGAAGTAACTATCATCATACCCGAAAGCGAGCGGGTGACTCGTATCCATGGTCACGCGATACACCGAGCCCGTATTATAATTTACAATACTCTCACGTTCCCGGTCTCCATAATTCTCTAACAAATGAGCCGATAAGGTATCATCTTTCTCTTCATTTTCTTTCCGCTTAAGATTAAATCCATCCTCATTTACTAACAACCGATTCGCTCCCTCAACGGCAATAAGTTTACCGCCGGAAGAAATCCATTCCTTCAGATCATTTATTCGATCATTAGTCAGCTTATCACGATAGTATCCACCCGGTAAAATGAGCACATCAAAATCCGACAAATCCAACCGGTCAAAATTATCGGTATTCACCAGCGTCACGGGATAGTTGATCTGACGATCAAAATAGTGCCACACTTCCCCGACCATCGTTGCCGAGGTTTCCTCTCCGGAGAGCAGCGCTACGCGCGGCCTTTTAATGTATCGCATGGTCGAAGAACCGAAATCGGGGCCGGACTGTACAAAACCGGTAGCTACCGGATCAACCTGTTGATTGTGATCGGTGGCAATTTTCTGCACCAGCCGATCAAAGTTTTTGCCTGTCGTTTTATTGTCACTTCGCGTAATGACCAACGTACCGCGCTCATAGGCTTGGCCATTTATCTTAAACGGTTCGGTGGCAAAACGTACGTTGATATCATGCTTTAACAAATCCGCCAGCAATTCTACATCCTGCAAATCCTGCCAGCGGGCTAAATAGGCATAAGGTGTACCGGTTACATTGTTATCAACATTTTTTTGCGGTGCGGAGGCCGGCCGAACATCCAGCCTCTGGGTCAATGCGTAGCCATCGAGTCCGTAAGCATAATGCTGCTCCCAAGCCGTAATGTCATAGGTAACCGAATCGGCCAGCTCCGGACGCGGCTCAAAAAGCACACGAGCCATCACCGATTTCGGCTGGTAAACGCTAACCAGGTAATCATCGTTGTTCACCCGGATACGCTCAGTCTTCCCGGTTTTGTAATTATAGCCATCAAGCATGCGCGATCGTGTTGCCTGACCATATTTTACCTGATGTTGATCCAACAAATGAAATAAGGATTGTAATTTATCAGGGTCGTTATTCGCCTTAATCACAAACGTCTTATATTTTCCCCGGGGATTATTCTGAGCCTTTTCGTAATATTCGGCAAATTCATCCACCAACTTTTTAGCGTGCTCCGAACTAGCCTCAATTGTTGAAATCCCGGTCGTATAATGATGCATCAGGCGATCTTTTAATGTCAGCGTGTCACCTTCTGTTTTGAGGATACCCAAGCCGGCAATCCCGCCACCGCCCTGCTCATAGGTCATGCCGATCGCACCGTTAAAAATGGGATAGGTATCCCCGTAACTGGGATAAAACAGGTCATAAACCTCGCGGGTAAAGAACAGCCAATCGTTCTTGTTAAAATACCTGGCATTATTTTCACCGATGGTATATTGAAATTGGCTTTGCCAGTCGGTAATCGCTTTGTGAAATGGTTTCGCGGCGGGCGCAAAATAGTACGGCTCTTCATATCCCATTTCATGATAATCAACATGCACCTGGGGCAGCCACTTTTGAAAGGCCTTGATCCGAGCCCGGCTTTCTTTCTGTGTCAGCCATGCCCAATCGCGATTCAAATCGAAATAGTAATGATTATAACGCCCACCGGGCCACGGCTCGTGATGCTCTCGAGAATCGATATTGATATTAGGTTTATCACCGGCAACCTCATTGTACCAATGTACATAACGATCACGTCCATCGGGATTCAACATAGGATCCATGATCACTACCGTATTCTGTAGCCATTGCTTAGTCTTGACATTGCCCGGGCGAACCAGCTCATAAATTGTCTTCATGGCCGCTTCGCTGCTGGATGCCTCATTGCCGTGCACATTATAGCTAAGCCAAACAATGACCGTGCTATCGGCCGTGGGAGCACCGTCCATCATACCGGCCCGTTTCAAATTATTGGTACGAATTTCCTCCAGGCGCCCCATATTTGATTCGTTAGCAACATAGGCCAGCATCAGTTCACGGCCTTCATTGGTTTCCCCATACTTTTCCACTTTTACCATTGGAGAATGTTCTGCCACGTGACGAAAATAGTCCATCACTTTATAGTGAGGCGTCCAATGGGTTCCGAGTTCATATCCCAAAAAGTCAGCCGGCGACTGCAAGCCTGATTGCGCTTTGACCGGAAGGGCCTGCAACCCAAAAAATAATATCAGTAACAAAGCTGTAATCCTATTCCGATATACCATAAATGTCCCGTTCATTCTTAGTTTGATAAAATCAACTTATCCCAAATTACTATTTATTGATATAAATAATTTTACTCTAACAAATCAACGTAGTTAAGAATTTTAACAAATAAGTGTGAATTCTTAAATCATCGATACCACTGATAGATAATGAATCTGCTCTCATTTAACTTAAAATAATCATCTCTTAAGTGAATCTATTTTATAATTCTCCGCAATCTGCATTACAAAGCTCGTCTGTTGGCTGATCAGAGGGCGGCCACTTATCAAGATCTATATCAAGTTTTTGTCCTTGGTCGAGCAATTGCTCTCTTA
>DATFLI010000344.1:0-6161 GCA_035267805.1 Balneolaceae bacterium
AATCCAGTCATAATTTTTAAGAAAGTGCCGGCGTTTTTCCGCCATCGTTTCTCCATTGAGAATAGGACCGCCGCCTGCAACCAATCGCACCGGATTGCCACAGGTATGAGCGTCAATACAAAAAAAACGTTTGGTGGACATCTAGTTAGATTTAAATAAACACATTATGAATATGCTTCAACAATTACATTTACGTAATAAAAACAACTATATAAAACTATTTGTTGAAATCATCGTCAACTAAACGATAAATATTTAATGGATTATCCTCTTTTAATTCATCCGGCAATAACGCTTCCGGGCAATCCTGGAAAGCGATGGGACGTACAAAACGTCGAATTGCAGCCGTCCCGACCGAAGTAAATTTGGAATCCGTGGTTGCCGGGAACGGTCCGCCATGTTGCATTGCCGAACAAACCCTGACACCGGTAGGCACTCCGTTGAAAATAATGCGTCCTGCTTTCTCACGACATTGTGCTACCAAGTCACCATGGTCGGTAAGCTCGTTCTCATTTCCGATAAAGGTAACTGTTAATTGTCCCTGCAGATGCTCAGCCACTTCCTGCATTTGATCTTCACCCTCACAGGAAACAACCAGGGTATAAGGCCCAAAGACTTCTTCCTGCCAATCTTCATCTTTAAGAAAGTCGGAAGCCGTGATCGTAGCCATAGCTGCACTACTATAATTCCCCTCTTCCTGGTTCGATTCGGTTAAGATTTCAATATCATCTTTCTCAAACATCTCAGCCCTCTTCTTGCGATAATTCTCGGCAATTCCGGTATTCAACATACAACCGGCTTCCTCCTCTTTTAACTTGTCGGAAAGCTGATTTTTAAACTCATCCAGGGCTTCTCCTTTAACGCCAACAATCAATCCCGGATTGGTACAGAACTGACCCGCACCCAGCGTAACCGATCCTGCATACTGTTCGGCCACTTCTTCAGCCTGTTCCGACAGTTTGTCTTCCAAAAGAAAAACCGGATTGACGCTACCCATTTCGGCATACACGGGAATTGGCTCCTCACGTTGCTGGGCTGTTTGATAGATAGCCGTTCCTGCCCCATAGGATCCGGTAAAACCAACTGCTTTTATTTTGGGATGTTTCACCAGCTTAGTACCAACAGAAGCCGCCCCATTTAGTGAGCTAAAGACGCCATCGGGCATATTCGTTTTTTCAGCCGCATTTAGAATAGCTCGTGCAACCAACTCGTTGGTTCCCGGATGCGACTCGTGACTCTTGACTATAACCGGACATCCTGCAGCCAAAGCA
Organism: Balneolaceae bacterium; assembly: GCA_035267805.1. Taxonomy (GTDB): domain Bacteria; phylum Bacteroidota; class Rhodothermia; order Balneolales; family Balneolaceae; genus Fodinibius. The sequence goes on from DATFLI010000344.1 coordinate 1,272, forward strand.
GAAGCAGTGTCACCACCAGCCGTTGAAAATGCCAATGGAAAATTACTGGCGCCAAAAACGGCAACGGGGCCCAGCGGGAAAAGCATATAACGCACGTCGGGGGATCCGTCTTCAGTGTGGTTAATGCGCGCATCCACCCAAGAACCTTCACGAAGTAAATCAGCAAACATTCGCAACTGATTACACGTACGCGAACGTTCCCCTTCCAGACGACCGGCTGACAAGGCTGACTCCTTTGAGGCTCGCTCGATCAAAGTGTCCCCTAATGCCATAATCTCATCTGCAATTTGCTCCAGAAATTTTGCTTTTTCTTCACCACTTTTATCACGATACCTCAAAAATGCCTCATGAGCTTTCCGGGCAGCCTGCTCCAATTCATCCTCTGTCGCCTTGTGAAATTTTCCCGGCAAAATTTTGTTTGATTTAGGATCAAATGCCTGTAAATATTCCGAATTTTGTGCTGAAGTCGAGGATCCGATAAAATTCGTTCCTTCTATCATTATGGAGATGAAAATTTTGAGTTAAAAATAGTTTCTACCAAATAGTAAACTTGCAATAAGCTAACTTAAGTTCTAAAATTCAAACCGATCAAATGCTGTATGCAGCCAAATCAGGTCTATTAGCAAGGGCCTCATCAATGATTGTTTGAACTTTTTCCCGTTCTTTACCCGTCAATGGAAGACGTGGCGGACGAACGTACTCGGTTCCGAGTCCTGTAGCAACTTCGGCTAATTTAATATTTTGTACCAATTTGGGATCAATGTCCAGTTCTAACAAAGGCAGGAACCATCTGAAAATATTACGTGCTTCCTCCAGACGACCATCTTGCACAAGTTCATAAATAGCTACCGTTTCACGGGGAAAAGCGCATACCAGTCCCGCAACCCAGCCATCTGCCCCCATCACGAGTGCTTCTAGAGCCAGCGTATCAACACCACACAGGATGCTGTACCTGTCTCCAAACCGATTAATCATTCGGGTGATATTCGTGAGGTCACGCGTAGATTCTTTCACAGCTTGTATATTATCGTGTTCTGCAAGATCGCCAAGCATATCAAGTGTAATTTTGATGCCGTAATCGACCGGATTATTGTACAACATAATCGGCAAATTGGTAGCCGAGGCAACTGACTTAAAAAAACGAACTGTTTCTTGATTATCAGCTTTATACATCATCGGCGGTAGCATCATTAACCCGTCAGCATCATTTTTTTCTGCCTCCTGTGCTGTTTGAATAGCCTCTTGCGTTGAGCTCTCTGCAATATTAACGATAACCGGGATTTTACCATCCACCGTCTGCAGTGTTGACTCTAATAATAAGAGCTTCTCTTTTTTGCCTAACGTGCTTGCTTCTCCCAACGAACCACCAATCACAACACCGTGGATTCCGGCCTCAACCTGTTTTTCAATATTATTATTAAAAGCTTCGAAATCTATGGTTCCATCCTGATGAAATTTTGTTGTAATTGCAGGATAAATTCCTTTCCAATTTACTTGCATTTTTATTTTCTCCTTAGGTTAAAAAATACACTACTAAGTGTATAGAATAGTCCACATAAATACTTATAGAAAATTAACAGAAACGGTGAAAATATTACTCAATTTGTATAGGAGAAGGCCCGGCACCCTTTTTTAAGGCTAGAAATTTAGTATTAAACATTTATTTAACAATAATTGAGAAACCACAAGAGGTTATAGATTTACTCGCTATCACTGCATCCCGGCATACGAAATGCGCCAATCTTAGTCGAATATCTCGAAGCCCCCTCCTTGTAATAATCTCCTACATACCAAATCGTACAATCGTCGGTCGGATCGACAGCAGTTTGGGTATAATCTTCCCATCTCATATTATCTTTCTGCGAAGCATTTCCTTTGGTCAATATTGTTTCTTTCAGGGTAAGCTTACCCTTTGGATCCCCCGGCATTCTGCCCGCAAACCGCTGTCCCACATAGTGAGGGGTCCCGCCATAAGAATAACCAATTCCTATATCCCCATTTTTGTCAATAGCAGGGCTTCCCAGCCAACGGTAAAACTTATCAGGTGCATATGTACCTTGCTGGTATAGATTTACGTTTCTCTGCCGATCCAGCCGGAATTCATACCAGCGCACACCACCGCCTCCGGCAGATGTATTTACAGAATGGACGGCTACAAGCGACTCCTTATCATCAATTCGTCGATAGACCAAACGCGACATAATTTTATCTCCCTGCGAATCGAGGTGCTGATCGGTTCCCGGCTGTGGCACACAAGGCATCAGCTGGCCGTCGCAAAGATAATGATACGGAGCTACCGAAATTTTTTTCGGACCGCTCACCTTGGTGTTCGCGGGATTATCCCAATCAACATGATATTTCCATACATAGATACCATCCCCTTCAAAATCCCCCTTTAACTGGGTTCCTCCGGCGGCCATCATAATATTGGGGGCCCCGCTGGGCGGAGTTTGCGTCCCCAAGAGGTCTGCATTATTAAGAAAATTTACCCCGTCAATTATTACACACTGTTCGTTAGCTTGTTCCCCTTTTAGCATCTTATTACGCTCAGCTACACAAGCTTCCTTTTTAACCACTTTGTCACCTGCACTGGTAGGCACATAATATCCATCGGGCCAAACGGCCGGACGGGGATAGTCCGGGAAATGCTGCCGTAGAAATCCATATCGATAGTAAGAACCCATTGGATTCGGGCCTGTACTTACCGCATAACACATGGCATAAGAACCACTGTTGTCATCTTTTTTCCATGGTCTACCCCGCGTAAATCGCTGTGAAGTATCCGAGGGAGGATTGAACAAGGTCCTGGCCTTTCCAGGCTGTGTCTGCTGGCCAATCACACTTTCCCGCGCCGGGGCGCCATCTTTTAGGGGAGATCGATCCACTTTCTTTGCCATCGGCCGAAAAATAGGCATCACGATTACCCAGCGATTGGCCAGTTGATCATACCGTACTACAGCATCTCCATTATTCCTCCGCTCGCAAGGTCCCCCGAATCCACGAAAAACATTCCGGGTTTCTACCGGCCCGTACAATACTTTACCGGTTTTATCGTAACGATTGCCTTTCTTCGTGTAGATGGCCATTCGGGTATTTACGATCTGCACGATATGATTGGGCCCCACGGCCAGGCTATTATCTGACGGATTATGCAGTTTGATCCATCCCTGGGGGCCGTGAAATCCCTTTCCAAGCCCATCAAAACTTGTTACAAACGTTGCAGAAGGCTTGGCACCCTGTACTGTTTGCTCGACTTTTTCGGATCCTTCAGGAACTGTAATCCTCGGCCCCTCGGTTACAGATTGGGTTGCATTTTTGCCCCCCAGTTCCTGTTTTCCATCCTGACTTGTTTGAAGTGCTTTGGATGTATCGTGGGCTATTGATTGGTTGACGGTAACAGTACTATCACTTCTGGAGCCAATTTCCGGAATTGGCTTACCCCGGGAACCTGTGGGCAAAAGTAAATTCACGGCACCGGATAATAAAAATCCAATCCCTGCGAAGATTATATATTTTAAGATACTACCCGTATAACCGTAATCACTCATTTTTTATGCTCATTTAATTTAAGTAAAAAGAACAAATCCATTTAATCCTTCAAAAAAGGGTTTTTTAAAACCGCAGAATATCAACCAGGGAATGTCGAAGTTTACTCCCCTTCCAGATTCTGCAGTTCCTTGTTCATTATTCAATATTCATTATAAAATTGATAATAAGATTATCGAACCCTGATGTTAAATTCCTTCGGCGGTTCAGCTTGCATCAGGTTCCGAACAAAATAATCCCACCGTTTTCTTACCATGTAAGGATCAAAGTAAAATCCATGCCCACGGTTCGGTAAAATAACCAAGTCAAAATCCTTATTGGCAGCCTCCAGCGAATCAATCATCAGATACGTGATTTCGGGTGGCACATTCGAATCCATCGTGCCCTTGGCAATCAAAAGCTTGCCTTTCAGTTTATCTGCTAACAACTCATTGGCCTGATTATCATAGCTAGTTGAATCTCCATACGACTTGTACAGCCCCTGGTATTTATCGCCCCAGTTGGATTCGTAATCGCGGCTATCCTGGTTAGCGGCCTCCGAAACGCCCACTTTAAAGAAATTGGGATAGGCCAACATAGCCTTCGTCGTGGCATTGCCGCCGCCTGAGTGTCCCCAAATGCCCACTTTATTCAGATTCATCCAAGGATAGCGCTTCCCAAGCTGTTTGATCATGGCAACCTGATCTGCGATTCCCAAGTCCCCCATATCCCCGTACCAATAATCCTGAAATGCCTTTGAGCGACCGGGTGTGCCCAGTGCATCTACTTCTAATACAATAAAACCCAATTCAGCAATTGCCTGTTTATCAAGACGGGCAGCCCGAAACGAACGACTCCCTACGCTACCGGTTTGCGGGCCGGGATAAACATAATCCAGCACCGGATACGACTTGGTAGGATCGAAATCAGTAGGTTTGAACATCAGTCCGTAAAGATTGGTCTTGCCATCGCGGGCTTTCACAGAAAACGGAACCGGTGGTTGCCAGCCCATCGCTTTGAGGTCAGAGATATCGGCCCGGGCCAGCGTCATCATTTTCTTGCCCTGCCTGTTTCGGATGACAGAAACAGGGGGCTCTGTTGGTGTAGAATAAGTATCTGCAAAATAATTGCCATTAGCAGAAATAGTAACTTCGTGATTCGCCTTCTCAGGAGTGAGAAGCTTTAAATGTTTTCCGCTGAAATCTATGCTGTAGAAATAATGATAATAAGGATTTCCTTCTTCCCGGCATGATCCGGTGAAATAAATCTTCCGGTTTTTGCGGTCGATATAACGCACCTGTAACACATTCCAGTCGCCTTTGGTTATCTGGTGCTTGAGGGTGCCGGTCTTTAGATCATACAAAT
>DATFLI010000345.1:0-2911 GCA_035267805.1 Balneolaceae bacterium
GGAATGCTTCGCAACTGGAATTCACCCGGTCCCACCATGCCGGATGTATATGGCGGCGTATATATGGAGTACACTGACTCTATCACTCCTCGGGATTTCAGTCGATACACTCCGGATCTTGTTGTAATCGCATTGGGAACAAATGATTTTTCGGAGGGGGATGGTAAAAAACCGCGACCGGACCTCGACGGTGATGCTTTTGTTAATGACTATACCCAGTTCGTCGGACGCGTCCACAAAAACTACCCGGATGCCAGGATACTGCTTCTGAACAGTCCCATGTTTGGCAAATCCCAAAGAGAAAAATTGGCCGGCTATCTGCAACGCGTGATCAAAAATCGGAAAGCTGCGGGCGATTCGACAATTACACGGTTCGCTTTTGATAAAAAATATGACAATGGCTGTGACGGGCATCCCGATTTTAAACAACAGGCCATCATGGCTGAAAAGCTGGAACCCAGGATCAGCTCATTTATGGGATGGAAGTAGTTTAAGTGTCTTCTTAAAAATTCGGGAGACCTTGGTCCCAAGCTATAACCTGGATTATTCTTCCATAAATATGGTAGTGACAAGGCAACGCTGGCATTGCAACTGGGATGGGAGATTGCCACGTCGCTCTATTTAAAAATATGGTACGGATCTCCTCTTTTTAAGGTAAATTGCATGTCTCCTGGCTGTCATCGTGAATACTATGACTTAATCAAGCCTTTTCTGCCGATTTTCCATACTTTTTTTCCATTTTTGGGATGTGGTTGGGATCGTATTCAGAGCGGTTGTTCCACATGGCACAATACAGACGGATTAATTTGTTGATGATATTATTGATGATTAGCAAGTGATCTTTGCCCTCAGCTTTTTTTCGGTTGTAGTATTCCTGATAATGCGGGTAATTCCTCTTGACGCTTAAGGCGGCCTGGTGGAGAACCTTTCGCACCTCGGAGTTGCCGAAGCCAGCGGATCGGTCAGGCTTGCGCACTGAGGTGCCCGAGCGGTAGGGCTTCGGGGCATGCCCGAAACGCGCAGCAATCTGCCGCCCATCCAGGGACTGCTGGCCGGCAAACAGGCTCACCCATAAGGGGGTTAACACCTTGCCCATACCGGGGGCACTTCGCATGGTTTGATACCGCCGACTCAAGACCGGATCGGGGCTAATCTGTTGGGTAATGCGCTCCTCAAGCTCCTCGATGTGTTCGGTGAGCTGGGCGACTTGCTCGTCCCACATCCGGATAATGGGTTCCATGTGAGCATCATGGATATCCGCTTCGGTCAGCTTGGCTTTGAGTGCTGCCCGGCGGTCAACCATGGCTCGTCGTTCGGCCTGAAGCCGCTTTATTTGCCCTACAGCGGGTTTTGGGGCTTCGGCCAGCCACAAGCGGTCGCTGAAACGCTCTCCGTATTCGGCCAGATCCGTCGCATCAAAGGCATCGGTCTTACGGGGATGTTCCCCGCGAAGGTTCTTCAGGGCGGTGGTCTTGACGACCGCATGGGTCCAGTCGTTATCGGTGGTCCACCGCAGCAGGTGTTCCCCGTAGCGGCCGGTGTGCTCGCTGATCAGCTTCGTCTGAGATTTTTCGGCCTCATGTTCTGCCAGCCACCGGGCCAGTCGCGCGAAGCCTTTTGGGTTGTTGGAGACTTGGCATTCATGCCCCATCCCCGTTTTGCGATCTAACAAATAAATGTCCAGCAGGTTTTTGGAAACATCAATGCCAACGAGATAACGCCAGATAATTGTAATTTTCATAATAATTCAACTATTTTGATTACAGTTAAATAGGCTACCGCGTAGTTATCGTCCCGCCTCTTTTACTAAAGTACATTTTCCATACTATATGGGCTTATGATAACTACCGGCCACGACCAGGCTTTCGATTCGCGATATGGGTTTTTACCCTAAGGGAGTAAGAGATTGCCTGACGTGGTCTGGTAGCTTTTGTTGGTTTTAAACCAACAAAATATTTCAAGGGAAGTCTAAAAGAGGGAGTGGTTGTTGCGACCGCGGCGATCTCCTTGCTGGCCTCTAAGCCTCATTACTTGTTTGGGGATTGCCGCGCCCCTATTCGCTATCGCTCATTGAGTGGCTCGCAATGACAGTATTTTTATTTTTTGCCCCTATACCCTAAGAACTGTCATCCGAGCAGGACGAGGAATCAGTCGATTGGCGGATGGATTCGACTGCACTCGCCTCGCTCCTTCCACTCAGCGTGACATTTACGTTGTTTTTTATCGTATTTAAGGGCTGTTCCAAACCCCGGAAATCGATACCGCACCCCTCCCCGGTCTGGACATCACAACGTGAAAACTAAATAAGAGCAGTTCATACTGAGCGGAGATCTTGCGTTTTTTGGGAAGAGGTAGTCGAACGTATCTCCCGGAATACGTTCGCGTGGGATCTCATAGGCAATTCCCACTCCGAACAAGCAGTTAGGAAATTAGGGTGGTGCGTTATTGCTAAAAACAATGTGGGAATCATTTTTTGTTCCAAGTTTAAAACTTGAAACAGTTTGAGCCATTGCTTTGAATGGTATTGACAAGTAAGCTGCTCGTCCTACTTGTAAACCGTTGTCCGTCCAATTTTTATTCGCCCGATTCTCAAAAGATTTCTTGCTTTCATATCCAGCACCGGCATCTAGGATCCAGGAACCAGTATCCCGAAGGCCTACCGGTTCTCCATTAACGGTCAAGTGCCCTATTTTACAAAAATAATCACCGGAAATGCGCTAAAACTATCTCCGAGGCAACAAAATACCATTACCAACCCGGCGATATTACAAAACCGAATGTGCCGGTTGTTTCGGGACGCTGAAAAGGTATCGCATAATATAACTCGGTAACCAAATAACCGAATAAATTTACCCTTACTCCCAGACCAGTGCTGAATACGGGAATACGTTGTGGCGTTCGGGTATCCCAT
>DATFLI010000346.1:0-9520 GCA_035267805.1 Balneolaceae bacterium
CTTGTCCCTTTGGCAATGGTCCAAGCTGCCTGAATATAAATCCCCGCGTTATGTGGATTATGCGAGAGCCAATGCATCGATTGGTATCAATGGTGCAGTATTGAATAATGTAAATGCGGATCCCCGTATTCTTACTGAACAGTTTTTAAAGAAAGCGGCGGCCATTGCGGATGTATTTCGTCCTTATGGCATCAAGGTCTATTTCTCGGCCAATTTCTATGCTCCTAAACGGATCGGTGGACTTGATACCGCGGATCCAATGGATCCTAAAGTTCGCAAGTGGTGGAAACAGAAGGTGAATCAAATTTATAAGTATATCCCGGATTTTGGCGGCTTCCTGGTGAAAGCAAATTCCGAGGGACAACCGGGACCCGCCGATTATAATCGGACACAAGCCCAGGGAGCCAATGTTATGGCTGAAGCGCTCAAACCTCACGGCGGAATCGTAATGTGGCGGGCTTTCGTCTATAATGCCGGCGGCGAGGATCGTGCCAAACAGGCCTACGATAAATTTGTGCCCCTGGATGGTAAATTTGATGATAATGTAATTGTACAAGTCAAAAACGGTCCGATTGACTTTCAACCTCGTGAACCGTTTCATCCGTTGTTTGGAGCGCTTAAAAGGACAAACACTATGATGGAGTTGCAGATCACGCAGGAATATTTTGGCTTTAGTAATCACCTGGCCTACCTGGGACCTTTGTATGAAGAAGTATTAGATTCGGATACCTATGCCAAAGGAAAAGGTTCGACGGTGGCAAAAGTTATTGAGGGACAAGTATACAATTATAACCAGACGGGTATTGCCGGAGTTGCGAATACCGGTAACGATATAAACTGGACAGGGCATCCATTTGGGCAAGCCAATTGGTTCGTCTTTGGACGTTTGGCATGGGATCCGACACAATCATCCGAGGATATTGCGGATGACTGGATTCGGATGACATTTACGAATAACGAAAAGTTTATCAAACCAGTCAAAGGGATGATGATGAAATCCCGTGAAGCAGGCGTCAAGTACCGCGAACCTTTAGGATTAGCTCACCTCTGTATCCAGGGACAGCATTATGGTCCGGCACCCTGGACTAAAGATATGCCTCGACCCGATTGGACGGCTGTATATTATCATCGAGCGGATTCGGTGGGCATTGGGTTTGACCGCACCCAAACGGGGAGTAATGCTGTGGAGCAATACAATCAACCCATAGAGGGAAAATTTCGGCAGCTCAAATCAACTCCTGATAAACTTTTGCTTTGGTTCCACCATGTTCCGTGGGATTACAAGATGAATTCGGGCCGTACGCTCTGGCAAGAACTTGTCCATCAATATTATAAAGGCGTGGACATGGTCAGGAATATGCAAAAAACCTGGGATTCGGTAGAAGGTTTGATTGATGAAGAGCGATACCAGCATGTAAAAGCGTTGCTAAAGATACAAGAGAAAGACGCTGTCTGGTGGAGAAATGCCTGCGTTTTGTACTTTCAGACATTCTCGAACAGGCCCATCCCGGATCAGTACGAAAAACCGGCACATACACTGGAATATTACAAAAAACTGGAACACACAAAATATTATGAGCATAATTGAAGTTCCTGAATCTATAAGGCAGCTGGCCGTTAAGTAACACTTATTTATTTCATCACAACACAAATATTTATTTAACCTAAAATCTAACGGGATATGAGGATTATTAAAGCGAGCATTACTGTATGTATACTTTTATTAGGATTGGGACAAGCGTTGAAAGCCCAGGATAAACCACTATATAAGGATTATACGAAATCCATTGACATTCGGGTCAAGGATTTGGTGCAACGCATGACCCTCAAAGAAAAAGTTTCACAGATGAAAAATTCGGCGCCGGCAATCCCCAGGCTGAATGTGCCGAAATACGATTGGTGGAATGAAGGACTTCATGGGGTGGGACGTTCTGGAACAGCTACCATTTTTCCACAGGCAATTGGGCTGGCAGCTACTTTCGACCCGGATTTATTACATAAAGAGGCAACAGCAATATCGGATGAAGCACGGGCAATGTTCAATGCGGCGGTTGCAAAAGGATATCGGCAAAAATATGGTGGACTCACTTTTTGGTCACCGAACATCAATATTTTCAGGGATCCCAGGTGGGGGCGTGGACAGGAAACCTATGGGGAAGATCCATATTTGACCTCCGTAATGGGAACAGCTTTTGTTAAAGGAATGCAGGGCGATGATCCGAATTATTTAAAGACCGCTACAACAGCTAAGCACTTTGCCGTCCATAGTGGTCCTGAACAGGTGCGCCACCAGTTTAATGCCGTAGTTTCCAAAAAGGACCTCTATGAGACTTATCTGCCGCCATTTAAAGCATTAGTTAATGCAGGAGTTGAGACAGTAATGTGTTCTTATAATGCGATCAATGGGCATCCTGCCTGTGCCGACGATTATCTGCTAAATCAGGTGTTGCGACAAAAATGGGATTTTCAGGGCCATGTGGTTTCTGATTGTGGGGCGCTCAACGATTTTCTGAAAAATGGTCATGATGTATCGCCGGATAGCGCTCATGCAGCGGCGTTGGCTTTGAAGACCGGAGTTAATCTGAATTGCGGTGATATGTATTCAAGCCTGACCGCTGCTGTCAACCAAGGATTGATAAGTGAAAAAGAAATTGATCAGCGTTTGAAGAATTTACTTAAAACGCGTTTCAAATTGGGGCTATTTGATCCACCCAATAAAAATCCGTATAGCGATATTTCTACGGATGTCATCAATAGTAAGGCTCATCGCGCATTAGCCAGAAAGGCTGCTACTGAATCGATTGTAATGTTAAAGAATGATGGTGTCCTTCCTCTGAAAAATGATCTTTCGCGATACTTCGTAACAGGACCACTGGCTGCAAGTGTAGAAGCTATGATAGGCAATTATCATGGAATTAATGATAATATTGTAACGATAATGGAAGGATTGGCTCATGCTGTAGCGCCGGGCAGCCAGATTCGTTACGTACAGGGAGAGCTCTTGGATCGTCCGAATGTTAATCCCATTGACTGGTCGAGCCCCAATGCGAAAGTATCAGACGTGACTTTTGCTGTCTTGGGAATTAACCCATTGCTCGAAGGAGAAGAAGGAGCTGCCATCGCTTCAAAGCATTTTGGGGACCGTCTTGATTACGATATTCCTCAAAACCAGATTGATTATCTCAAAAAACTTACCCAGGGGAATGATAATCCAGTAGTGGCTATCGTAACGGGAGGAAGTCCCATGAATTTGGCCAAGGTACAGGAATTGGCTGATGCCGTACTACTGGCCTGGTATCCGGGAGAAGAAGGCGGAAATGCAGTGGCAGATGTCGTTTTCGGAAAGACCTCTCCAGCCGGACGCCTTCCGATAACGTTTCCCAAATCACTCGACCAGCTTCCTGATTATAAAGACTATTCAATGCAGGGGCGAACATATCGCTATATGGATGCCGAGCCACTTTATCCTTTTGGGTTCGGATTAAGCTATACCACGTTTAAATATTCAAATATCCGGCTGGGTTCGACTTCAATTCAACCGAATGCTTCAACGACTGTGCAAGCGACAGTTAAAAATACCGGGGATTATGCATCCGACGAGGTTGTCCAGTTTTACGTAAAAGATGTGAAAGCCTCGGTTCGGGTCCCTAATGAATCTCTCAAGGGATTTCAAAGAATACATCTGAATCCGGGTGAAACTACTCAGGTCAGTTTCGATATCACTCCGGATATGTTAAAGTTAGTCAACGAGGAAGGTGAACGTGTTCTGGAACCGGGCGATTTTAAAATTATTATTGGTGGTTCTGTTCCCACTCAGAGGAGTAAAGAATTGGGCGCTTCAGAGCCTGTTGAAGGCACATTGAAGGTTAAATAATTTAAGTTTTGATCCTGATACAAAATAAAAATATCCCCCTCAGTTTGATCTCCAGGGGGAGGGAGTCATCATTATTATGAATAAATCTTTAATATCTACCATCCTGGCTAACAGGTTTTTCCCGCGGTCCCGGTATTTATCTATTCCTCTGGCGGCCATAGTGGGATTATGTCTCTGAGACCATGTGCTACAAATCGTTAACCGAAATATTCAGGACTATCTTTATCTGCGTCCTATTCCCCAGAGCCAGATAGATGCCTTACAAATGAGTGAATATGAAAAACAGGCTTTCCAAAATCCGGGATATGATTAATTGCAGCCGGTTTTTGATATCGGCCGATATAAGTATCAATAATTAATATACTGCCCCGGAATAGGTCGGTTCTGTTTCGGGGCATTTTTTTTATAAAAGACGTAGATAAGTCGGATGCCATAAAATTTGCATAATATTTGAATATCACTGATTTGATTTTTAAAGTCCACTTGATCTTAATTTTAAATTATTGCTATTGAAATGCGTATTAAAGGGGCGGGGTAAATATGTCGGATAATCAAACTTCGTTAGACAAAAGGAATGAAAAAAATAGAGTCCTGAGCCGTAGACAGTTTCTTTCCTCGAGCTTTGGAGCTTTTAGTTTGTTGACGTTATCTGTAAATGGGTTAAACTTTTTTACAAACAGTTCTCCGAAAGGGCCTGATTTTAAAGGACGCATTGATGCTCTTATAAATAAGATGACGCTTGAGGAGAAAGTTTCTCAGCTTCGATATGATGCCCCTGCAATTCAACGACTGGATATCCCAGAGTATACATGGTGGAATGAGTGTTTACACGGGGTGGCTCGAGCTGGTTATGCCACTGTTTTTCCCCAGGCTATTGGTATGGCGGCGGCCTGGGATGCTCCGTTACTTCAAAAAGTTGCTGATGCCATTTCCGATGAGGCAAGAGCTAAGCATCATGCTGCCATCCGGCATAATAAACGAGATATCTATACCGGACTTACCTTCTGGTCACCCAATATTAATATCGTTCGGGATCCACGATGGGGACGTGGTCAGGAAACCTATGGCGAAGATCCTTATCTGACCGGTCAACTTGCCAAAGCTTTTATCCAGGGTCTCCAGGGAGATCACCCTGAATATTATAAAGTTGTAGCCACTGCCAAACACTTTGCAGTCTATAATGGACCTGAGCCCTTGCGACACCAGATTAATATAGATGTAAGCGACCACGATTTGTGGGAAACCTATCTGCCGGCATTCAAAACCTCGGTTGAAGAAGCAAAAGTGGCCTCTGTTATGTGTGCTTATAATAGTCTGCGCGGCATGCCTTGTTGTGGCAATAATCCTTTGTTAGAATCCATACTGAGGGAGGATTGGGGATTTGATGGATACGTCGTTTCGGACTGCGGGGCTATCGAAGATTTTTACAATGAACAGGATCATCACGTAGTCTCTACGCCCGAAGAAGCGGCAGCCAAAGCTATAGATAACGGAACTGACTTAAATTGTGGAGAAACCTTTCCTCATCTCAAAAAAGCAGTGGAGCAGGGCTTGATTTCTGAGGATCAAATTGACCAATCGTTACGCCGGCTGTTGGAGGCCCGTTTTCGTCTTGGCATGTTCGACGATCCATCCGAGGTTCCGTATGCTAATATCCCTTACTCAGTAGTTGATAGCCCAGAGCACCGGCATTTGGCTTTGCAGCTTGCACGTGAATCAATCGTATTACTAAAAAACGATTCTATAGATAATGACCATCCTGTGCTGCCGCTGAATAAAGATTTGAAAGACATTGCAGTAATAGGACCCAATGCCGATTATTACTGGGCAATGCTTGGAAACTACCATGGCACTCCGGGGTTTGTAAGCACTCCGCTTAACGGCATTCAAGAAACAGTATCAAGCCAAACAAATGTCCATTATGCACTGGGATCTAATGTAGCCGAAGGCATTCCAAGGTTGGTGCCTATAGATAGCGATTATCTGCTTCCTGCCAAAGGTTCGGGCAGCGGACTTTATGCCGAGTATTTTGATAACGAAAATTTCAGCGGTAATCCCTCTGTTACCCGCATTGATAATGAGATTGACTTTGTTTGGCTTGATGATACACCCGTTTCTGGAAAAATGTATGATCCTTTTTCTACCCGATGGACTGGGAAGATAAAGGCACCGGTTAGTGGCACATATGTGTTAGATTTTTTGGCCATGCGCAGCCTGAATGGTTACCGGTTATATTTTGATGGGAAGCTGATTAAATCAAAGGGGAAATTCGGCAAAGAACGGGGAAATGAAACGACTCGAGTAGATATGGAAGCAGGTCAAACGTACGATATAAAAATTGAATATTATAATATTGGCCCGGATCCACAGGCACACTTGATATGGCATACCCCAGGGCAAGATCTACTTGGCGAAGCCAAAGAGGCTGTTCAGAAATCTGAGGTAGCCGTACTTTGCATGGGACTGAACTCTCAAATTGAAGGGGAGGAGATGAACCTGGAAGTTGAGGGATTTAAGGGTGGTGATCGCACAAAAATAAAACTTCCCGATACGCAGATTCAGTTAATTGAAGAGATATCCCAAATGGGTAAGCCCATTGTGTTGGTCTTGATGAGCGGTAGTGCGGTATCCGTTGGGCCGGTTAGCAGACAGATACCAACTGTGCTACAGGCATGGTATGGCGGTCAGGCCGGAGGCAAAGCTTTGGCGGAGGTACTTTTCGGTGATTACAACCCGGCGGGACGATTACCGGAAACTTTTTATGAGTCGGTCGATGACTTGCCATCCTTTACGGATTATAGCATGGAGAATCGCACGTATAAATATTTTCAAGGGAAGCCTTTTTATCCCTTCGGGCACGGATTAAGCTATACGAAATTTAGCTACTCCGATTTAAACGTCCCCGACTCTATAAATAGAAAAAAAGCGATGGACATAAATGTGAAACTTACCAACGCCGGAGATCGAACGGGGGACGAAGTGGTTCAGGTCTATGTCACTCATCCCGAATCAAAAATGCAAAAACCGGCCCGCTCATTACAGGGGTTTAAGAGAATATCTCTAAAGGCGGGTGAAACAAAACAGGTCCATTTTCGCCTGGAACCGAACCAGCTGGCTCTTGTTGATGATACCGGGTCACTTGTTCAGCCTAAAGAAAAACTGCGGATCGCTGTGGGAGGAAAACAGCCAGGTTTTACTGGGAATATTGATGCCCAAACAACTGAAGTTATTGAACGAGAAGTACAGGTGATCTGATATCTAAAAAAATAGAAATCTAAAATAATAAACGAATATTATGGATAGCGATAAACTTCGCAGCCAGGACTGGTTTGGAAGTTCAGGAAAAATGGGATTTATTCATCGTTCCTGGCTTCGGAATCAGGGATATCCGGATGACTATTTCGAAGGCAAACCTGTCATTGGCATTTGTAACACATGGTCGGAGTTGACTCCCTGTAATGCACATCTAAGGGATTTTGCGGATGTGGTAAAAAGAGGAATAGCCGAAGCCGGAGGATTTCCACTGGAATTCCCGGTTACTTCGCTTGGTGAAACTCTTATGCGGCCTACCACCATGTTATTCCGAAACCTGGCAAGTATGGATACCGAAGAATCCATTCGTGCCAACCCTCTGGACGGGATTGTACTATTAACAGGTTGTGACAAAACTACTCCCTCGACCATCATGGGTGCTTGCAGTGTGGATTTGCCTACGATTGTAGTACCGGGCGGTCCGATGTTAAGTGGTCGTTTTCGGGGGGAGACGATCGGTTCGGGTACATTCAGCTGGTTAATTAAAAAGAAACAGGAAACCGAAGATTTTGAAGAAGAGGATCTTCGGGAGGCCGAGGTCTGCATGTCACGCAGTAATGGTCACTGTAATACCATGGGCACGGCTTCAACTATGGCTTCTATGAGTGAGGCACTTGGACTTACCCTGCCCGGAGCTTCAGCAATTCCCGCTGTAGATTCTCGTAAAAAGCTAATGGCCCATCTTTCAGGACGCAGAATTGTGGAAATGGTGGAAGAAGATCTAAAACTGTCGGATATTTTGACCAGAAAGGCTTTTGAAAATGCTATTGTTATCAATGCGGCAGTAGGCGGATCTACAAATCTGATTGTACACCTTTTAGCTATTGCCAATAGAATTGGGGTTCCCCTCGAACTGGAAGATTTTGATGATATTGGCAGTAAAATTCCATTATTGGTCAATTTGATGCCTTCCGGTGAGTATCTCATGGAAGATTATTACTATGCAGGAGGATTACCTGTCGTGATTAAAGAACTGTCAGAACAGCTGCATGAAGATACCATTTCTGTTAACGGGCATTCCATAATAGAAAATAGTGCAGATGCTGAATGCTATGACCGTGAAGTTATTGCCAGCGTTGGCGATCCCGTAAAGGAAGAAGCCGGCATCGTCGTATTGAAAGGGAATTTGTGTGAGGATGGGGCCATCATCAAACCCTCGGCTGCCACCCCTGAACTAATGACTCACCGGGGCCAGGCCGTTGTATTTGATAGTATAGAGGACTACCACGAGCGCATTGATGATCCTGACCTGGATATTGACGAATCAAGCGTTATTGTATTACAAGGCGTTGGCCCCAAAGGATACCCGGGCATGCCCGAGGTAGGCAATGTGGATCTTCCTGCCAAGCTGTTGGAAAAGGGGGTGGAAGATATGGTACGGATTTCGGACGGACGAATGAGCGGCACTGCTTTTGGGACCGTCGTGTTGCATGTTTCTCCGGAATCGGCTGTCGGCGGAACGCTGGCATTGGTTGAAACTGGTGATATAATAGAGCTGGACGTACCCAATCGCAGGTTACATTTGGATATTTCAGATGAAGAACTGGCGCAGCGCAGGGAACAATGGACATCCCCTGAATCCAGGGCCGATAGAGGATACGTAAAGCTCTACCTGGATCATGTAGAACAAGCAGATAAAGGTGCCGACCTGGATGTTCTGAAAGGAGGTTCGGGATCGGAGGTCGATCGGGATCTGCATTAAGTTAATTTTAACCATCCTCAAATACCATGGTAGTCGTTTATTTATTGTTAAGTATTGTATTGATTATTCTTCTAACTACTCGGTACCAGATTCACCCATTTGTCGTGCTTTTCCTGGTTGCTATTTTTTATGGATTATGTGCCGGTATGCCGTTCAAAAAAATTATTACATCGGTTAATCAGGGTTTTGGAGATACGCTTGGCAATATTGGCCTGTTGATTATATTTGGTGTTATTATTGGAACCTTTCTGGAGAATTCCGGGGGGGCTTACAAAATAGCTGATAAAATACTCAACTTCACCGGTGACAAGCGCGTTCCTATGGCAATGGGTATTATCGGATATTTCGTTTCAATTCCCGTTTTCGCAGACAGTGGTTTTATCCTGTTATCGCCACTTAATAAAAGTTTATCGAAAAAAGCGAAAATTAGCCTTTCCGGATCTGCGGTGGCTTTAGCTTTAGGTTTGACGGTTACCCATACCTTGGTTCCACCTACACCCGGACCCATTGCCGCAGCAGGGATTCTGCATGCAGACTTGGGACTTGTAATGATGCTGGCTATTCCGGTCAGTGCGGTAGCTCTGGTAGCAGCATTAATTTATTCAACAAAATATGTTTCCAAAACTTATATC
>DATFLI010000347.1:0-10007 GCA_035267805.1 Balneolaceae bacterium
GTTTGTGGTCGACCGGTTTCCAGGGGCGGTTCAAATATTTAAGGTTGTCGAGTGCATATGCAATTTCGCCGGAATGGAACGAACCAAAAAAGGACATTTTCCCATTGGCGGGAACTTTACGATCAAATGTATAGAAATATACTTTTGACTTGCCGGTCTTTGTCTGCATGTTTGCCCAAGTATAGTTCTGCACGGCAAACAGCAAATCCCGCGTCAAGTCATATTGCGACGATAACGCTTCTTTATCTGTTACAGCGGGATACAACTTTAAAAACTGATCAGCCTGATCCCCGTAAATTTGTTGAGCCTGTTTCCGGAAGGCTTCCGCATCCATCGGCTTAGAAAAGATTGAAAATGCAGTGCCTTCGTCAACGTTCCATCCTGTCAGTGTTGGAACGTCGTTCTGTTTCCCCTGTTCAAAGATCCGGGATATTTTTTCAGGTATAACATAACCGTCAATATTGGGATTGAATGAACCACCGATCCTGATCAGCCTATCGGCAGGTATTTGCCGTAACTCTTTCAGTGAATTTGCATCTGCCTTATCCATAAATTTATGCCCCTTTTGCTCGGCGGTCTTTAAATCGCTGGTTTGATTCATATAGTTGGATACCATGCTGCCCCCGCTCTCGGCGATAGCCCGCTGGAAAAGCCCTTTTGCCAATGGCGAAGCAACGAGATAATTAATGCTGAAAGCGCCCGCCGACTGACCATCGATCGTGACATTATTGGGATCCCCACCGAAAGCGCCAATATTATTTTTCACCCATTTTAGTGCCGCAATCTGATCCAGCAGTCCATAATTTCCACTTGCATTGTGTTTCGACTCTTGGCTCAGTTCCGGTAATGCCAGGAATCCAAACAGTCCCAGTCGGTAATTAATCGTGACGAATACAACGCCCTTTTTTGCCATCACCGACCCGTTGTATAGTGGAACTGAACCCGATCCGCTTTGAAATCCACCACCGTGGATCCATACAATAACCGGTCTCTTTTCGGATGATGACTTTGCTCCAGTCCATATATTGAGATAAAGGCAGTTCTCACTTAAAGAATCATTGGGTATCAAGAACGGTTTAGTCCATACAGACTTACGCCGGACATTTGGTGGATTGGCCTGCTGTTCCAGTCTCGCTTGCATGCAGTTATCGCAAAAATGATTAGCTTTTAGCACGCCGTCCCAGCTTTTGTGTGGTTGAGGCGCCCGCCAGCGAAGACTGCCTGCCGGTGCCGCGGCATAGGGAATTCCTTTAAAAACCTCTACCCCCTGCGTATCTGATGGAACGCCAGATACCATCCCATTTTGGATATGTACAGTACTCAGCGGTGTTTCATTTTTATTATTACAGGCTGTGAATATTAATAGCCCCGTAATAATAGATAATAATATCCCGCCGACTGTCTTACTCTGTAATTTCTTTCGATTTTGTAACATGACTTTTAAATAATTTTGGCAGATATAACAAATAGTAAGAAAATTACGAAGAGAATAAAACGACTTGGGGATGTGCAGTCTGGCTTACTAAGCTGGTAGCAAAGACAGAAAATATCGACAGGCGAAATTTTCTATTTTATCACGAAATGCTATTGCCCTTCCTTTCATGACTATTGCCATATGCAGTATTGGTTTGGCAACTCATAAGAAAAACCTCGAGGGCGGCAGGTAAATAAATTCCTCACGAGATTCTTAATTTTGGAAAGAAAGCGGCAAAATTGTACTGCGATGGGCATCTCACCACAGTACCAATCATCAGTTCAGTTCTGACAATGTTTCCTGAACAGCTTTAAAATCAGGAAGCTCTCCGGCGTCCTCGAGTATTTCCTTATGCCTTACTATGCCCTCTTGATCAATGACGAAAGTTGATCGTTTGGCAACACCTTTCATCCCGAAAAATTCATCATATAATGCCCCGTATTCCGAAGATACTTCTTTGTTAAAGTCGCTGAGTAAGGTAAAATTCAGATTTTCAGCTTTCTTAAATTCTTTTAGGGTAAAAAAGCTGTCCACACTGATGCCCATTACTTTTGCATCCATTGAATTGTAGAGCTTCATGTTATCACGTGTGGTGCAGAGCTCTTCGGTGCATGTACCTGTGAAAGCCAACGGGAAAAACAACAATACCACATTACTTTTACCCTTATAATCTGAAAGTGTAATTTCTTCCCCTTCAGTATTTTGCAAGGTAAAATCAGGAGCGTTATCATCCAAATTCAAAGACATAAGTAAAGTATATAACTATATTGAACTTTCATTTACAGGAACATTAGCATCTAATTCCAATTCCGTTTTTTCGTATCCTATTATTGTTGTTATTATTCCTGCTACAATGGTAAGACGCCATATCCAGCCATAATTTTCTTTAATGCCCGGCACATACCAAAATAACAGATAGGATAACAGAAAAAAGCACGTTCCTAGCAGAACAAGCGTATATTCACTTTTGCGATAGGTATAAATAGCATACATAAAAATTGCAACGGTGATAGCACCCCCCTGGTAAATCATCAACAACCACTTTTTTAGCGCATACGTATCTTTAACCAAAAAATATGAGATGACTATAAGGAGCGGTAATCCCGTGTATAACATGGGAAATTGAGCAAAGACAGGCTTTGATTCTCGTATAAAAATAGCTAATGAACTTAATATAAATGCCAAACAGAGAACTTGGCCCCATTCAACAATAAAATTAGAAGCCGTTACAAAAGCCGGATTTACAACTACCAGTTTGAGAAAGACCGATAACTCCATTACAAAAAATATGCTGGCAGCTATAGTAAGCCCTAAAAATTTGAGCCTTCCACGGTTCTGAGTTAAACCGATGAGTTTAAGAGTAGCATATCCACTTACAACAGTTAATAAGAAAGCTACCCAAAGCATGAAAAAGGATTAAGAGTTTTCGGTCGGTTGTTTGTTTTGTCGCCGCTCAAGACGGTGATCTAACTCACGCTGCTTTTCTTTCTCTTGATTGTAAACCATAACCTGGTCCGCAATATCTTTCAAGATACCCCGCTCAAAACGGATCATCTCTTGCATAAACTCGAACAATAAAACTTGTTGGTCATCCCTATAAACATTTGTTTCCCAGTCAATTAGGGAAATATTTTTTATGGCATTAACCAACCCAGCACGGTGTTTGGCAATTTTTCGCAGCGTTTTTTGGATATCTTTCATTTTATCCTCATCGGGCTCAAAACTCTCGCGAAAATGCGTGTAATTTTCCAGATGAGTAGGCCGGGGATTGTCTATGGCTTCTTCTAAGATCGGCCGAAAATACGAAAGTTGTGCATGGTCAATAAGCAATAGCATTTCGGCAATAGATCTACCTTCAGGCGGACTTTTGGTATAAGGCACGTTGTCAATTACATACTGCATCGCCTCGGCCTCGTCTTGTAAATACGAAGCATCGTTAACCAGCTTGTCCAGTTCTTCCTGCGAAATTTCCCGATCAGCCATCATCAATTACCGTACCCATTCAGATTCAGCATCCACGTTATCATTGTGTTGCTGCTGCTCTAACATCTCGACAAGCGAAAGACCTGAATTAAATTCACGATCTCGATCTCGAACCGAGTGGATATTATTTTCTTCCTGAAAATCCCAAAACTGCCCGAATTGACGGTTTTTATAATTACGCAGGAAGTCGAGCCGTTCTTTTAAATCCTCTTTTGGAACCAAAAGCCGCTGTTTGTCATAGATAGCCTCTTCCCTGGATTCAAACACGATATCGTAATCTTTACTCATTACAATAGCCTCTTCAGGACAGACTTCTTCACAGTATCCGCAGTAAATACATCGCAGCATATTAATTTCGAAAAAGTCGGGATACCGTTCTTTGGGATCATCAGAATCTTCATTAGCCTGCATGCTGATAGCCAACGGCGGACAGGCTCGTGCACACAACCCGCAAGCTACACAACGTTCTCTCCCATTGTCTTCCACTAAGACAGGACGTCCGCGAAATATCGAAGGCGGATCCCATTTTTCTTCGGGATATTGAAGGGTCACCGTTGGCTGAAAAATTTGCTTAAATGAATACCAAAGCGCCTTAAATATTTCCGGTAAATAAATATTTTCCAAGAAAGAGAACGTACGTTCGCGATCGTATTTCTCATTGAGCGCATTCGCGCGGGGTTGCTCGAGATTTTGGGGTGTTGGCATATTTTCTAAATTAAAAATATTGATGATTGCTCAACGTAGTATCGGAGGAAAAATAACTTATTCAACGATTCACGTCAAAACTTAATTCATTATTTTTCTTTGAAAGTCATTGTAATCGGAACACCTTTAAATCCGTACTCCTCACGGATCTTATTTTCTATGTAACGACGGTAATTAGCCGGTAATTCTTCCGGAATATTCATAAAAAACTTAAATACCGGCGGATTTGATTTCACCTGTGTGGCATATTTGATCTTCAACGGCACTCCACGGCGAATGGGAAGCGGCTTTTCTTTCAGAATTCGCCCCATAAAATTGTTGAAATCGGGCGTACTGATCGTCTTTTTACGTTCCTCCAGCACCATATTCGCTACATCTATCACTTTGTGGATACGTTTGCGATTGGTAGCTGAGATAGAAACTATGGGCACATATTTCATCATAGGTACCCGGCTGAATACATATTCTTCGAACTCTTTGTGGATGTTTGTGTCCTTATCCGGCACCAGATCCCATTTGTTAAGAACGATTACGATACCTTTATTATATTTTTCGGCTTCACGAAGAATCCGCTTATCCTGCGCCTCAAAACCGCGCATGGCGTCGAGCATTAAAATAGCCACATCACATTCCTTGAGTGCCCGGTCTGTGCGCACCGTACTATAAAATTCTACATTTTCTTTCACCTTCGCTTTTTTTCGAAGGCCCGCCGTATCAATCAGCACGTACTCACGATCTTCATAAATAAGTTTACTGTTGATGGAATCCCGTGTCGTACCGGGAATATCGGTTACAATACAACGTTCATCATTCAAAAGGGCATTTACAAAACTGCTTTTCCCCACATTCGGACGCCCTACAACAGCCAACTTTGGAATTTCTACCTGCTCTTCATCTTGTTTTGCGGGGAGCAACTCCACAATACGATCCATTAAATCCCCTGTGCCCCGACCGGCGAGCGCCGAAATTGGGAATAGCTCCTCGAATCCCAGGGTATAAAACTCTGTAGCGTTTAGTTCTCTTTCTTCATTATCTGCCTTATTTGCTACCAGCAACACCGGTTTCTCTTGCTGGCGAAGTACCTGTGCCACAGCGGTATCCAGGCTGGTGATTCCGCCTTCGGTATCTACGACGAACAAGATGACATCGGATTCTTCGATCGCAATATGCACCTGCTCTCGGATGCCGGCAATCATAACATCTGTTTCATCAGGAAGATAGCCCCCGGTGTCAATCACATTGAATTCGCGGCCATTCCAGAAAGATTCGCCATAATGACGGTCACGCGTTACGCCGTATTGATCATCGACAATCGCCTTGCGGCTTCCAATCAAACGATTAAAGATGGTAGATTTGCCTACATTGGGGCGCCCTACGATCGAAACTACAGGGAGCATGTGGGGTTGTTACTTTTTAGTTATATTTGATGTAATTAAGCGACAAAGATAACGAATTAGCAGCTTAAATTAGAATAGAAAGTATATGCTTCAAACCTTTTACGAAGACTTTGGTTTCATTGGTTCAATTTCACTGGCATTCCTTATTTTTCTGCTATTCATCTTCTGGCTTGCGGGAGTGGCCGGCATTTCACAGTTACCGGAATCTAGAAATAAAAATATTAAGTTGATCGCCTCCGTTATATTCCCGCCCTATCCAATAATATGGGTTTTTGTTGATATCTACCGCCAAAGCCAGTTAATGAAAGAAACCGAAATAAAGTAGAGAAGTCTGTAAGGTTGATGAAATAGTCAATTATGTAAATTTAGTAAGTGCAGAAGCAAGACCTAATAAACCCGATGTCGGAACAATAGAAAATAAAATTTTTTCTCCGATTCCATCATTCTTCATAATTACTGCTCAAACAATTATTATCAATCTGCATAGATTCATGATTTCAATGTTCTGATCGCCTGACGAATATAAATCAAATAACAAGCCATGCCATTAGAATCTTTACCTGAACCATTTTCGAGGCATAGACAGACTGAAATATTCATGGGTAAACTTCGCGGTAAGGAACGCAAGATCCCGGTGTCTTTTGACAAGCTTCGCAAAGCCGCACGGCAAAAAATGTCGAAACAGGCATATGCTTATGTTGCAGGATCCGCGGGAACAGAATCCACAAAACAATCAAACAGGGAAGATTTTAAAAAATTAAAAATAATCCCCCGGATGTTACGGGGTGTATCGAACTGCAATACTAAAATTGATCTTTTTGGGAGGCGCCTCCCTGCCCCGTTTTTACTCGCTCCGATCGGAGTGCTAGAAATGGCACATAAAGATGCGGATTTAGCCGTAGCTCAGGCAGCATCAGAGGAAGACTTGCCGTTTATCTTTTCAAGCCAGGCATCAGTAACAATGGAAGAATGCAGCTCGGCCATGGGAGATTCGCCGAGATGGTTTCAACTGTATTGGAGTAAGAATGACGACCTGGTCGAAAGTTTTGTCAAACGGGCGGAAAACTGTGGATGCGAGGCAATCGTGCTTACGCTTGATACAACTATGCTTGGTTGGCGGCCCCGTGACCTGGATTTGGATTATCTGCCCTTTTTGCATGGCAAAGGCATCGCTCAATATACCGGTGATCCTGTTTTTAAAAGGATGATGGATACTTTCCCGGATGACGAATCCCCTAAGATTACTTGGGATTCGTTAAGAGCACTTATCCTGATGAGCAAAAATTATCCGGGCAGTTTCTGGAAGAATCTATTTTCAGATAAGCCCCGGAAAGCCGTTAAAACATTTATCAAAACCTATTCACGTCCTTCATTAACATGGAAAGACCTTTCTTTTCTACGATCACTGACAAATTTACCCATTCTGTTAAAAGGCATTTTAAGTCCCGGCGATGCTAGAAAGGCAATTGCTGCTGAAATGGATGGAATTATTGTTTCCAACCATGGCGGACGCCAGATAGATGGCAGTATTAGCTCCATTGAGGCCCTTCCTATGATAGCAGAAACTGTTCAGGGGAAAGTGCCTGTTTTACTGGATAGTGGTATTCGATCCGGCGGAGATATTTTTAAGGCGATAGCGCTCGGTGCGGACGCGGTATTGCTGGGACGTCCTTATGTTTATGCCTTGGCAATAGCAGGCAAAGCCGGCGTCCGTGAAGTTATACGTAATTACCGGGCTGATTTCGAATTAACAATGGGATTATCGGGCATAGATTCTATTTTAGATATTAGTCGTAAATGTCTGAAAGATATATGATTATACCTTATTAAATGCCTCTTTAATGTTATAACCAACAAATGAAGAATGCTACAAAAGGCCCTTCTTAAGGGCGGAATGAACAGATCTTCCGAATAGACGCAATAGATCCCGAAATAAATTCAGGTTGACACTGTAGTTATTCCTGGGAAAGGTGCTCCATCCGATTTTTTAGGTGAGTTCTTCAGGATCAAAAGGTACTTAGATTTTAGAATCAGGCATTAGATTAATTATTGATCTGTGTCATCCCGGGCTACGCCCCGAGATCTGTTAGGAGATTTTCGAAGGCAATAGATGGCCAGCGACGAAGGGATATTACCAAACGTTCTTCTGCAGTACCTAATGACTAGTAAGTTGCACACATCTATCGTGTAACAGATCCTGAAACAAGCCTGCCTGCGCGAAACAGCTTCGGCATAGGCAGGTTAAGAATGACATTAAAGGAAGGTCTTCAGCATGACAATGGGGAGAAATATTATAGATAGATTTCAAAATTTAACGGCAGCACCGACGGTAAATGAAAGAATATTCACATAGTCACCGGGACTGAATAGCAATTCCTGGTGAGAATAATCCAGCGATCCCAGCAGGTTTAGATTATATCGTACATTTTGACGCATTCCCAGGCTTAAGCTTTGCGATTTTAGCGTAAACACATCGCCCGTGACTTGCTGATAGGTTTGCTCCTGGGGAGAAACCCCAAAACTACCGCTAAAGGAAAGGTAATTATTGGGATTTCCCATATAACGACGAACCGTTAGGGTGACAGAACGTGAGATTCCTGATGATTTTGGCGTTATATAAGGACGTAAACTGAAATAGTAATTGTGATAATACTTTGTCAGTGACCCGGTCAAAATGGTCACACTGCTAGAGGAACCAAAATACAGGTAACGGAAACCAAGCGATGCCTCCATCCCGTATGGCAAGCTATGATACAGCTCGCCTCCCGCCCGATGCTCTGGAAAAATAGAGCTGCCCGAATAGCCGTAATTCAGATATCCATAAAATCCTTCGGCGATACGCGGGTACCAGTCGATTTCAGGTTGAATGGCCGACGTTTCAAAGCGGCGGGAAAAATTAAGTCGCCCAATGATACTGCCCAGTGAAGTGCGTCGGCTCCACTGCAGTGAACCCAGATGCGTATTGTTGTAGGTTCGGGAATAGGTTTCAAAGGTGTAAGAAGCCGTAAGAGTATTATTGATGCTGCTCTGCCCTATCTGACTCCTCAGTGATGGGATATCCTCCTGGGACGGGTTCACATCCTCCAGAATGTTAACCGTTTCGTTGGCCCTTTTGAAATGTTTCAACTGTATGAGCGCCTTTGTCTTATCCACCAGAAACGGCTCTTCGGTTGGGTATCGATTCAGTGCTTTGTCGGCCACACTTAGAGCAGCTTTGGGATGATCGCTCCAGTATTCGGTATCAAAAAGGGCCTTAAGAGCTTCTTTATTGCCCGGTGAAAGCTTAAGAACAGTATATAAATCGGAACGGGCCTTTTGGTACTTTCCATCCCAGGCGTAAGTGCGGGCTCTTAAAATACGTACTCCGGCGTAGCTGGGAGTGCGATCTAGAATAATCGAACAAAGTTCCCTCGCCTTTTCGTGGTGCCCATTAAATGCTTCTTTACGAGCCATTGCAAACAGCTTATCTACCCCAATATCGGCATATTTATTCTGCGCAAAACCTATCGCCGGTATGATCATCAACAGCCAGCCGAGGATACATATTTTTTGGAGATTCTTCATGTGATTCGTCGTAAATTAATTTGATGATTTACCGTTCTTGATTCTATCGAGAATACTTCTAGCTTTTTTAAATTTTCCCATGTTCTTCAATGCTTTAGCCTTTTTTCTCAGAAGACCGGGCTGATCCGGATTCACTGCCAGCCCCCTGTTCGCTACAGATATGGCCTCCCTAAAATGTTTTGACCATATCTCAACATCGGCAAGCGCATTATAGGCATCTATATAACTGGAATCACGTTTTATGATATCTTCAAGCACCTTACGGGCTTTATTATATTCTCTATCCCAGGCGTAACTTCGTCCCAGCAATGTACGCATGTCATAAAATTTGGGATTGTTGGCCAAAACATAACGAGCGATGGCCCGAGCCGTATCACGTCGACCTTCGATTGCCAGCGATCGTGCTTCCCAGAACAACTGGCTGTCATTAAGGGTATCGAGTTTCATTGCATCAACCAGTTTTTCACTGGCTTTATACTCATCTGTGTTACGATCGGAGGGCATGATCTTATTCCGGGTAGTCACATAATGGTTCATAGCTTTAAAATGTTGCAGCTCCTGCTGTAAATTAGCTTTTTTTGAGGGATTATTGACAGGAGTAATCCACAGATCCGGTTTGAGCTTAAAAAGTTGGTTATCAGCTAGGAAATAATCATGATCCAGGTAATCGACCAGCTGGTTCTTATTACGCATCAGCGGTACTTTCTGCACGTTACGGAATGCCCGTGAGGTATCCATAGGCCCGGCCATCCAGTGATCTTTGTTGGGCAGTATGATGTCATAATTATGGTTTAAAAATCCCAGCAGCGTGGGAGTGACGTTAAAGTGTGTGGATACGGATGCGAATTGCCGAGACGATTTGAGCATCGGCGAATAGATCGTAA
>DATFLI010000348.1:0-2370 GCA_035267805.1 Balneolaceae bacterium
CGTTGAAACACTCAAAAATGAATAATTTTTAAGCCAAATATTTATACATTTTGAGAGAGTTTGAGGATTATTTACATCTCATTTTAACACCCCTCCCGCTGCGCGGCTCTCCCCTCAAGGGGAGAGCTTGGAATGCTTCAAGAGGGTATCATGGAATAACTGATGCCTGCGGGAGCAGAACTCCCTTATAGCAGCTCTTTAATAAATATTCCACCTTGAGGAGATGATGGTAGGGATTTATTTCAATAAATCCCTACCTCCCTTCGCGCATGTTTAAGGCCTTTTTTAACGTTATAGTTCCCACCTCGACGGGCTACAGTAGGCTTTTCTGGCTGCCATATTTATCCAAATACTGCTTAAGCTTCACCTTTCGTTGGGTACTTTTGCTGGTCATATAGCGGACCTTGCCAAAAATAGGACGTTCCTGCCAGGCCCGGTCGAACCGCCCAAAGCACCAAAAAATACCCGAATAACTGTTGGGATCCCGTCCGTCAATCGCATACTGATTGTTAAGCTCAATCAGGTACTCCAGTGCCATTTCCGGATCGGGCGTCCACTCGATCACTTTCTTGCCCCACAGCATTCGCAGATAATTATGGATAATGCCTTCTTCCCGAAGTTGCGTCTGTGCGGCATTCCAGATTTCATCATGCGTCCGGGACTGCTCCAATTCTTCATAACTATAAACCCATTCCCGGGGATCCATTTTATGTTCGTTAAGAGTCTCCAGTGCCCAATCCGGCAGCGACTCAAACTCCGCATAATCAGGACGATGATGGGAAAAATGAAATCCCACTTCACGCCATGTGATTACCTCATCCAGAAAACCGTCAATGTTGGGATCTCCGTTAAAGAATCCGCCGGTGGAACCTTTATTGAACGTGATATGCCCCAAATCCCAACCTCTCGGCTGGTGGTCCAGCACGGCTTTGACAATTTCATATTCCGAGATCTTGCCGAAATGCAACCACGGGCTTAAGCCACTCACCTTATTCTCATCGGGATCGTTTCGTTTCTCATCATATTCCAACAGCCCGTAATTGATAAATTGTCCCAATTTGCCGAGTGCTGCCGGGCGCGTCCCCTTCATCTCAACCGCAGGGATATCGTGACGGATCGAAAGTCCCGATATAAAATCTTCAATATCATTTAGATATAGCTGAGCAGGCAGATACTGATCGGCCAGTTCACCCGGCATCTCCCAAGAATCCCTATTTTCAAGATCATCCAGCGGATGTTGTTTCGGGGGGTGAGTGAAACATTCAACAAAATGTTTCTGCATAATTTTTCTAAAAAAATAGGCACTGTAGGGATCCTTATCGGTAACGCCCAGTGGTATCAAACCATTGGAATCCACGGTGGTAAACGGAACTTCAAGCTCATTTCCGAGTCGCTCATTTCGAGTCCTGATAAAAAACACCGGAAATTCATCCGAAACAACACAGCAAGCACGTTTTATCAATTGATTAACAAATGCTTTGCTTTGGCCGGGTTCCGTCTCTACAAAAGGGACATAATTAAAATCCTTTTTCTTCCCTTCATCGAGATGCTCCTTCATCCCCTCCAGGTAAAACTGGTGAAAACGATCGCAGGCCCACCGGTAATCGCAAGTCATCTCTTCATAAATGAGCAGTGGTTTGTTCAACTTGTTAGCCCATCCCACAGCATATTCCAGCGCATAGTTATACTGTAGGCGATGCGTAGTTTGCATCCAATACAGTACAAAGTCTCCGGAGGTATTAGGCTCCGAGTCGTTACGCTTAAAAACACGATAACTGTTGATGTTTTTCATAAAGAGGATCGATTACAAAATTGATTTGGCATCATCAACAGTAAATCAATAGTGGAAATTCCGGGATTCCTCATATTGCATATATCCGAATAATTCATTAATAAGTGTATGTATAACACTTAGCGTTTCCGGTCTATCCAAGGAAGAATTAAACTTAAATCAGGATACCGGATACTTCCAAATGTCCGCCAAATATTAGGGATAGTAATATCTATGCGCTCAATTCAATTTTCTCCTATCAAGATTGTTTTTCTTTTCTCTATTTTTTTGCTTTTGAATGCCAATCCAGCTAAAGCACAAACGGCCGATATATGGGTGCACGACCCGGTGATGATCAAGCAAGACAGCACCTATTACATTTTCTGCACCGGGAGGGGAATTACCGTCTATTCTTCGACGGATATGAAGCACTGGAAACAGCGAAAAAGAGTGTTTGATAGTCCTCCTGACTGGATCCACGATGTCGTCCCAAATTTTAGAAACAGCTATTGGGCACCGGATATTTCCTTTCACAATGGTAAGTATTACCTGTACTATGCTGTCTCAAACTTTGGCAAAAATAAGTCGGCTATTGGCGT
>DATFLI010000349.1:0-3301 GCA_035267805.1 Balneolaceae bacterium
CGGGCTCTTCGTGAAATTTATCTGCCCGGTTTTAAAGCAGCTGTACAAAAGGGCGGAGCGCTGACAGCCATGGGTTCATATAATAGATTCCGCGGCCAATATGCAACGGAAAACAAGTACCTGGTTGAAGATGTCCTGAAAAATGAACTCGGTTTTCAGGGGGCCTTGATGAGTGACTGGGGTGCGGTACATAACTCCATGGAAGCGCTGATGAACGGGACGGATATCGAAATGGGAACCGATTTGGGCATGTTGCCGAATCCTGATTACAGTAAATTTTATATGGCAGATACGGCATTGACGCTGGTGCGCCAGGGCAAAGTGCCGGAAAAGGTCATCAATGATAAAGTCCGTCGCATTTTACGCGTGATGTACAGCATCCACAAAATGGGTTCCGCCGAACGGAAACAGGGAGCAGTCAATACCAAAGGACATCAGGCTACGGCCCGGAAAATTGCCGAAGAAGGGATTGTGTTACTTAAGAAGGACCATAATATTCTTCCCTTCGACAATAACAAGGTGAAAACTATTGCCGTGATTGGAGCCAATGCCGATCGTAAATTCGGTAGACTGGGTGGAAGTTCTCAGGTGCCTGCCAAATATGAAATTACCCCGCTGCAGGGAATAAAAAATCTCGTGGGTAATCAGGTCAATGTCAATTATTCACAGGGTTATAAAATTGCCAAAGATCAAAAAGTAGTACCGTTGCTGGTGGATGATGCCGTGCAAGCCGCTTCAAAAGCAGATGTGGTCGTCTATGTAGGTGGATGGATTCACGGGTATTCGGCAGACTGGTCAGATAATGCTTTTGATGCAGAAGGTGCCGATAAGCCGAATATGCAGCTTCCCTTCGGACAAGATCAGGTGATCAAAGCTGTGCTTAAGGCTAACCCGAAAACGGTGGTTGTGATGATGGGTGGCGGCCCGGTAGATATGAGTCAGTGGGTTGATCAGACGCCTGGTGTATTACAGGCATGGTACCCTGGTATGGAAGGCGGAAATGCCCTGGCAGAAATTCTTTTTGGTAAGGTAAATCCATCTGGTAAACTTCCCATGACGTTCCCTAAAAAGTTGGACGATATCCCGGCTCAATCCGTTGGGGAGTATCCCGGCAAGTTTGGTATTGTGCATTATTTTGAAGGCATTTTTAATGGCTACCGCTATTTTGATACCTTTGACGTTCAACCGCAATTTGCGTTCGGTCATGGGTTATCGTACACGAGCTTCAAATATTCCGATCTGAATATTAAACCAGGTAATAAAAGCGCGACGGTTCAGCTCAGTGTACAAAACACGGGCGATCGCAGCGGTAAGGAAGTGGTAGAGATTTACGTAAATGATGAGCAGGCTTCCGTTCGGCGCCCGGCCAAGGAGTTGAAAGCCTTCCAAAAAGTGGAATTGCAGCCCGGTGAAACCAAGCAGGTTACGTTGCAGTTGCCGGCTGATGCTTTCAAATATTACGACGGTATTAAACGTAAATGGGTTTTTGAGCCCGGCCGGTTCAAAATCATGGCCGGTAGTTCATCACGCGATATTCGCTTAAGTGATGAAATCGAACTTTAAAAAAGAAGCACCAAACGTCATCCCCCGGCTCGTCCGGGGGATCTTTTATAGCTGGCTAACATGTTCTGGCAACTTAGCAAATCAACGCCCGTTTGCGAAGGGTAATTTTGTCCAAATTGTCATCTGGGATTAAAGCAATTTCCAAATCGCGAAGTTATCTAAACTAACGTGAGTTCGATTAAAGAAAAAGGAATCATTCGCTGTCATCCCGAACGGATGTGCCATCTCGGGGTTATTTTTTATCATGGAGTTTAAATCGAACTCACGTTAAACTAAATGGACCCCACCCAAAAAGCGGGTGGAGCCCATCGGATACCAGAACAAGAATAACGTTAAAAGGGAGGTTTCCTCCCGCTCGTAACAGGCGATTAATTATTAGAGAAGATTATTTGAGAGCTGAGGTAAAACACGCAGAGCGTCCACATCGCGTTACGCCGCAGAGTGACGTAACGAGTGTAGACTTAAAATAATAAGGAAGAGAGGGCTTTGAAAAACTAGGGCTTTTGGTCAATCCCGAACGCCTTCGGGAAGAGAAATTTTGAAACCGCAGTCCCGACCGGTCGGGATGAGGATTTCAAAATTTCGATAACGCAGATATTGAGCAAAAGAACGGTTTGGCAAAGTTCTCGAAGAATGATTTTAAAACGCTAAAGTCATCCCCCAAACTCCCTTCAAAGCTTACCATATTCGGTTTAACAATTTAAATGCCGGTATCATATGTCAAAATATCGAAGTTTTTGAGGAAAAATTTATTAAGGCTATGAACCCTAAATAGGCAGCTAGCAAAAAGTCCTCCCGAACGCTTTCGGGAGGCACGAGGGAGGACCCGACAGGATGGGTAAAAGTCGATTAATAGTGAATTAGTGGGATTGATTGTAATATGGAATCTCAAATAAGCCAAAAAACAATAGAAGATGAGGTATAAAAAAATTATGAGATGGCTGGAACTAAGAGAATGAGCTCAGGAAGAAATGTTTTGAAGGTAGTGCAATACTTCGTCGTCATCCCCCTACGCCCCCTTCGAAGGGGGACTTTTCGATTTTAGCTTATAAAAAGGTTTACAGCCTTATTAACTCAAGTTTCGCACCCCTAAAATATTCATTAAACCGAGGTTTTGACGGATGAAATTTTACAAAAAAGCACCTATCGGCCTGTAGGGCGTTGTCCCCATTTTCCTGATGGGATCTCCGTATCCGGGGCTCAGCCCACCGGAAGGCCTCCGCTGGCCTCCCCGGGTTCGATCAACGGGTGCAGCAGCTCCACCAATTTCCAATGAGCGTCCGAATCGAGGCGTATCAGTTTTTGCAGCACCCATTCCGGGGAGAGTTCCAGCACATGGCACAGCTGACGGGCCCATTGCAGGATCAATCCCCAGATTTGTTCGGTAATGGTCAGAGTCAGTAGTTGCTCGCGGTAGGCGGCAAACAGCTCGCCCAGGGTCTCATAGGCGGTAAAGCGTTTGCGGAAGCTCAGCAGCGTATAGCGGATCATGGACAGGGTAATATCGGCGATTTGCCCGTCCAGGTTTTGGGCCTGACTGGCGCCCAGCTGCAGATGCTGTTTGGCTTCCTTGAAGAAAACCTCGATGCTCCAGCGGATACTATACAGGCGCATGACCCGGGTAAAACCAAGCGAGCGATCCGAGCAGACGATCATTCGCCAGCGGCGCTGGCCGCTATAGCGCACCAAAAACACGGTCACCGGAAGGCCCTTGTAGGTGACCTCACAGCGCATATAA
>DATFLI010000350.1:0-4065 GCA_035267805.1 Balneolaceae bacterium
AGAAACGGCTTCAACGCCCGCATAGTTGATAAGCTGATTTCGAATATTTTTACGCATCTTCCAAGCGTGATTATTAGGCAGATTGATAGCAGCTACCTGTTTGCCGTCAAAACCCAAATCTGCCTTCTGGGTATAATTCAACTGCTTATAGACGACCAACGCACTGATAATCAACACCAATGCGATTGCAAACTGCGAGACGACCAGCGTTTTTCGCAACCAAGATCCTGAGCCACCAACGTCCATTCGATTTCGCAGTACCGTAACAGGTGAAAATCCCGACAGGTAGAGTGCCGGATAAAGGCCGGCCAAAATTCCTACACCGATAGCAGCGAGAAATAGCTCAACCAAGAACATCCCGTGTCCCTGCCACTGCAGACTCGTGCCAAAAAGCTGGTTAAAATACGGCAATGCACCAATAGAGATTACAATTCCCAGCAAAAAGGACGTGACGCTCAAAAATATAGATTCACCTAAAAATTGCCCGGCCACCTGGCTTCTTAATGCGCCCAGCGACTTTCGAACGCCTACCTCTTGCGAGCGAAGCGAAATACGCGCCGTGGCCAGATTGACGTAGTTCACGCAAGCAATTATCAGGATGAACAAGGCAACCGATCCAAAAAGATACAGGTAGGCACGATTGCCGGTAAAACCACTATCATTGCTGATATCCGAAAGGTGAAACTGCGTAATTGGTGTAGTAAAAAACGAATTGCTGGGCGCTTTTTGCTTTTTATCGTGGCTCTTGTAGTGGTCTTTTACCAGTTTTTTCAGCCGGTCAGGCATCAAAGCAATGGCGTTATGGCTTTTCAGTAAGGCGTACGTGTGAATAAAGTAGGAATGCCATGAATCTGGTTGCCTTCGATTTTTGTCCATCGTATTCAACGAAACAAGGGCCCCAAATTCTATCGAAGAATTGCGAGGCGCATCCTGCACAATTCCGGTTACCTGCAGCATTTTCGTTGTATCGCGCTTTTGCCAGTAAAGCGACTTACCGAGCGGATTTTCATCCCCAAAAAGCTGGTGGCTAGCCTCTGGAGTAAGCACGATGCTGTTGGGCGCAGAAAGCACTTGGGACGAATCTCCCCGTATCAGATCAAAAGAGAAAATATCAAAAAATGAATCCTCGGTGTATGTACCATGATTAATTTTTACAAAATCCTGCCCGTTCGTACTAAGATTTAGCTTACCCATATCGCTCACTCTAACCGATTTCTCAACGCTGGGAATTTCATCTACAAGAGCATCCGCCAGCGGGTATGGAGTTGAAAGCATCTTGCCGAAAAAATCTCCATCGCTACCTACCACTACGATACGATCCGCCTTTTTATGAAAAGTATCAAAACTGAGCTCTGACTGGCTGTATAAAGCAATCAGGATACAGCAGGCCATCCCAACCGCCAAACCGGAAATGTTGATGAAGGCATAGTTTTTATTCTTATTCAGATTTCTAAGCGCGATCTTGATGTAATTTTTTATCATAAGCTTTCAGGTTTCAGCTGTCAGCTGTCGCTAATATCAGCGTTGATTACACTGATAGCTGAATGCTGACGGCTGATAGCTTTTATCATTCATTTCGTAAACTCTCTGCGGGATTCACCAACGCCGCTCGTACTGTTTGCCAACTTACTGTAAATATGGCAATTCCGACAATTAATAATCCGGCCCAGATAAATGTGCCGGCATTCAGTGTGATGCGATAAGCAAAATTCTGTAGCCACCATTGTAAAAAAATATAGGCCAGCGGCACGGCTAAAAACAGTCCTAAAAGAACCGGCTTCAGGAAATCCGTGGATAATAGTCCCACCAAAGAAGTCACCGTAGCGCCCAACACTTTCCGGATACTCAGCTCTTTCGATCGTTTGGCGGATGACAGGGCCGCCAACTCGAACAGTCCCATACACGCAATCACAATAGCAATCACCGAGGCCCAGTTGACGATCTCCGCCCACCGTTGATCCGATTGATATTGCTGCTGAATCTGCTGGCTCAAGAATGTAAAATTAAACGGGAGTCCGGGTGCAACCCCGTTCCAGGCTTTTTGCACTTTCTTAAGTCCACTGCTCACCGATCTCCCCTTGAGCCGCACATAAATCGTAGATATATGAGAATTCGGATAAATCACCAACGGCCCAATCTTGCGGTGCATCGACTGAAAATTGAAGTTCTTAACCACCCCCACCACTTCCGCACTACCAAAATTAAATGATTTAATATGTTTTCCGACGGGATTTTCCCATCCAAAAGCTTTCACCAGCCGCTCATTGACCATCACTTTGCGGGGGGATTTCAGATTGACTCCCTTTCTGAAGTAATGTCCTTTCAACACTTTTAGTTGTAACAACTTTGGCATTTGAGGGTCCATCCCAAAGCTATAAACTTTTACCTTTTGATCACGCAAAGTAGCAGGATTAAGATCAAAATCATTATCTATTCCCAGCTTGTCAGCCCAAGCTCCGGAAACCTGCTCAATTTCGGACTCATTTTGTAAACGCGATCGCAAATTTTCCATAATGCCACGACCTTCTCTGAATGGCACATCGACCTGTATTACCTGGTCTTTATTGAAACCTGGGTTTTTATCTGCTAATAAATTCATCTGACGGTTCATAAATAGTGTACTGATTACCAGGATGACGGCCAGGGTAAATTGTAAAGTCGTTAGTACACGAATGAGTGTATGCTTCCCCTCGACGTGAATCTTGTTTCGGAATGCCTGTGCAGGACGAAACTTCGAAAGGTAAAGGGCAGGATAGCTGCCGGCTAAAAGCGCAGTGATTAATACGATACCACCTATTACGGTCAGCAATATCGGGTTCCCATACCAGGATTCCGTTATCGGCTGGCCAATCAACCCGGCGAAATATGGCTTTAGAAGTTCCGTGAGCCCCAATCCAAGGATAAGCGAAATGAACACGACCAGCAGGGTTTCGCCCCAGAACTGACCAATAAGCTGGCCTCGGAGAGCCCCCATCACTTTGCGCATCCCTACCTCCCGGGCTCTTCGCGCGGAATGACCGATGGAAAGCGACGTAAAATTAATGCACGCAATAATTAAAATCAGTAGTGCGATACCCACAGCAATAACGAC
This sequence comes from Balneolaceae bacterium, assembly GCA_035267805.1. GTDB lineage: Bacteria > Bacteroidota > Rhodothermia > Balneolales > Balneolaceae > Fodinibius. Next base: position 3,092 of record DATFLI010000350.1, read on the forward strand.
AAAAGCTTTGCTGGCCGTTGGTTCCAGGGTGCCTTGGACGGACTGATCAAAATGGACGTCTCTGATGGGCTCAAAAGTGAATCTTTTGTTTTGGGTATATAAGATAGGGTGCTGCTTTCGAATCAGATTATTCACCCTAGCCACCAATGATGAAGTCAAGCCTTTGGTTTGGGTCATCACATACGTAACCGGTCGTATCGTTCCCCAGTGGTCGTCCTTCGCATACTCACTATCCACCTTTTTCCAAAATTCAAGCGGCACAATCACATTGAACTGGATGCTGGAATAGACCGGGGGGTCTTCTACAATACCTCCCACTTGCGCCTGGTAATAGGTACCGTCAATACGCAGTTCGATAGGTTTGCCCATCACGTTGGAAGAATGAAAATATTTCCGGGCTGTAGACGCCGTCAACAGTACTTGATCCCGAGACGACATCACGCTTCCGGGATTTCCGCCTCTAAGATGAAAGCTGAATATCTTGAAAAAGTCTTTACCCGCCACCAGGAAGTTTTCATCAAACATTTGACGTGATTTTACTCGAACCACACCCGATCTTTTTGAAAGTCTCACCGCCTTATCTACTGCTGGCATATTTTGTTTCAAAAAAGGAGCAAGCGAGATAGGAGTCTGGGCTATTTTGGTAATTCCGTTGCCATGCTCATTTATATAATTTACCCTATAGATACGATCAGAATGTTCATTGAAACGGTCATATCGCAGCTGCTGGAAGACATAGAGTCCGATCAGCAAACAGCAGGCAATGCCAACCGCCAGCCCGGTGATATTGATGAAGGAATATACCTTGCCCTTCACCAGATTCCGCCACGCGATCTTGATGTAATTTTTGAGCATATCTCTTAAGCTTTCAGGTTTCGCTGTCAGCTTTCAGTAATCGGCAATAACAGCGTTAATTACACTGAAGGCTGAAGACTGATAGCTGATAGCCCTTATCATTCATTTCGTAAACTCTC
>DATFLI010000351.1:0-20528 GCA_035267805.1 Balneolaceae bacterium
CCGACCTTCAGCAAATGGCCTCCAAGTTTGCTACTATGGATGCCAATGGCAATGGCATGCCGATTGCTTCGCCCAGAGATACAACTGATGCTATGATCAACGGAGCTCATCTGCAAGTGATGTACAGTCGCCCCTCGAAACGCGGCCGAAAAATCTGGGGCGGATTGGTCCCATGGAATAAAGTGTGGCGAACCGGTGCGAACGCCGCTACCCAGTTTTCGACGGATAAGGATATTGATATGAACGGTACGACTATTCCAGCCGGAACCTATACGTTGTACAGCATTTATACTCCTGATTCAGCCAAGCTGATCGTCAACAGCCAAACGGGTCAGTGGGGAACGGTTTATCACGAAGACCAGGATTTTGCCCGTATTGATATGAACAAGACGGACGCGGGTCAACCTTATGAAATGTTTACGATCTCTTTTGATTCGAGCGGCAGCCAGCCTTTAATGCAACTTACCTGGGATGCAACGCGTTACCAGCTTCCATTTACAGTCAAGTAATTTAAAAGGCAAAATCACATGCGGGCTTAGAAACTATAATTGTTTTCTAAGCCCATAAAATGATATTTCCATTTAATAGGGTACGCTTCTAGAAACACAATCACCATTCAGCAAAATTTAATGAACTAAGCACTTGATGGAACCGGTCTTTGTTGCAGGCGAAAAATTTAGTAGCACTAACTTCAATGGCAAAAAGCTGGACAAAGGCGAATATGAAAATTGTAGGTTTGAAGATTGTAACTTTTCAGAAGCCAATCTTGCAGAAACTAAATTTATTGATTGCGACTTTGAAGGTTGTAACTTGAGCTTGGCCAAAATTCATCAAACAGCTTTTCGGAGTGTCCGATTCGTGGATTGCAAGATGCTGGGACTTCAATTTGATACCTGTAATAAATTCGGACTTTCATTCAGTTTTGAGAATTGCCAACTCAATCACTCCACATTTTACCGGACGAAGATAAAGAAGACCACCTTCAAGAATAGCCAGCTGAATGAAACAGATTTTACCGAATGTGATTTGACAGAATCCGTTTTTGATAATTGCGATCTCCAAAGAGCAACTTTCGTCAATGCTATACTCGAGAAAGTTAATTTTAGCAGCTCTTACAATTATTCTATTGATCCCGAAATCAACAGAATGAAAAAAGCGAAATTTTCCATACCCGAAGTTATTGGCTTATTGGAAAAATACGAGATTGAAATCGCAACGTAAGATCATGCCTGAAATAAAAACATTCCCGAAAAAACAATTTGTCGGGACGCATAAGCAAATGTCCTTCACCAATAATAAAACTCACGAGTTGTGGAGTAACTTCATGCCCAGGCGGAAGGAAATCCCAAATAGTGTTGGGATAGAACTCTACTCCATTGAGATTTACCCTGAGACTTATTTTGACGATTTCAATCCTAACAGAGAGTTTGAAAAATGGGCCGCTGTTGAGGTTACCGATTTCAATACAATGCCGAATAGAATGGAATCGCTAACGATACCCGAAGGTGCATATGCCGTATTTATCCACAAGGGGCCGGCAAGCGAAGGCCCCAAAACCTATAACTATATTTTCAAGGAATGGCTGCCGAATTCAAATTTCTTGTTGGATCATCGGCCCCATTTTGCAGTGATGGGTGAAAAATATAAACGCAATGATCCGGACTCAGAAGAAGAGTTGTGGATCCCGATAAAGCCAGAATGATAAATCTTTGTAAGGCCGAATTATCATCTTTGATTCAGGTTCTTTTGGAAAGGTCGGCTTTAGAAACGTTTAATTAAATAGTTGCAACGGATGCTGAATCAAGTTCAGCATGAAACAATAGTTTTTAGGAAATACTCCTAAATATTCGCTTATGAAGACCCGACCATTATCTGTCACTATTATTAGCTGGTTATTTATTGTCGTGGGCATTATCAGCCTTTTGGGGGGATTGCAGCCTTTCACCGGAATTATAACCGGAAGCGATATCCCACCGTTTTCTTTACATGAAACACTCGATTTGGCACTCGCTTCAGCAACACTATTACTAGCTATTATTGGCGGTATATTTATGCTAAAAGGATTTAATTGGGCTCGCTGGTTACTTGTTCTATGGATGGTCTTTCACATTATCATCAGTTTACAAGGGACGTTATGGATCATAATTTTTCACTGTGTGATTTTTGGAGCAATTACCTATTTCCTCTTTCGTAAAAACGGATCAGATTATTTTATCAATAGACCAGACACGATTGATTAAATCACATCTTGTATCAATTTTTTTTAATGACCATTTAGGAATATTTGACTTTATAAGTATTTGGTTATAAAATACTTGCGGTTATATTAAAATATATAATAAGGGATGGGGAGATACGATGAAATATTCAAGGCTATGTTGGATCATAATATTTTCAATTCAAATCTTGGGTTCGTGTAAACAGAAGCAAAAAACTAGCCCCAAAAAATCAAGCCAGACACTTGCATCAATCAAAAAAACAGGTGTAGTAGATATAACTGCCCAGGATTTTAAGTTTGATGTTCCAGATAGCCTGCCGTCAGGTTGGATTACCTTTAATTTTCACAATGAAGGCACACAAACTCATTTTTTTATGTTGAATCATCTTCCACAGGGAAAAACCATTAATGATTATAAGGATGAGATAGTCCCGCCCTTTAACAAAGTCTGGGCAGCATTGCGGGATAGTGGAATCACTCAAGAAAATGCGATAAAACGATTGGGTAGTACTCTTCCAACATGGACTTCAGGAATATTTACAACAGGAGGGGCCGGATTGATCAAGCCGGGCGGATCCACTACAATCACCGTAAAACTGGTGCCGGGAAATTACGAAATGGAATGTTATGTTAAATCACCTGCTGGTGTTCTTCATGGAGACTTAGGTATGATTAATGGCCTCGTAGTAACAAGTGATTCGACAACTGCTACACCTCCCATGGCAGATATTAACCTGACCCTCTCCCACCATGAAATATTATCTAATGATAGTCTCACGACCGGGAAACATACCATTGCCGTCCATTATAAAGATCCCGAACCATTTGGCGTCGGCGACGACGTCCACCTGGTTCAATTATCAGATACAACAAATATGAAAGATGTTATAAACTGGATGAACTGGATGAATGTACACGGGCTTGAGGCCCCTGCTCCAGCTCAATTCCTCGGGGGAATCCAAGAGTTGCCACAAGATGATACTGGATACTTCACAGTTGATCTGAAACCGGGTCGCTATGCCTGGATAGCGGAATCCTATGCCAGCCGGGGAATGCTAAAACAGTTTACAGTGAAATAAAAAGCTTTATCATTTAGAATTTGTATTCCGGATGAAAAGCAACATTCCTGTATTTTGCTTATCCGGAATGCAGATTTTTAAATGATTTATACCCAATTTTAATCATTGTACATTCTTTAATTTCAGTAGAAATAAAAAAATTAAAATTTAATTTGCGTTTTTCTGAAGAACCCTTAGTTTAGATGCTTCAATGAAAACAAACGGAACACATATTATTTTTTCCAGCGACAGTCCAGCTGTTGCAGACCTATCTGCGTTTCCGTTTCGCCCATTTGCAGCACGGCCGCGGGCCCTCCGGGCTCAACACTAACTCTCCTTTAGGAGTGTACATGTAATTGTACTACTCCGCACAACCACCCTCATTTACTCACAAAATTTAATCAACGTTACAATATTCGTTGATTTATAACCAACCATTGCTGCACAATGGATATTACTATCACAATAGCCAACGAAGAACACTTTTCCTATGCAAAGGAAATCTGTGATTTGATGGAAAAAGCCGCCAAACAGCGCGGCACGGGTATCGCCAAACGAGCACCCGAATATGTCAGATCCAAGATGGAAGAAGGCAAAGCGGTTGTCGCCGTTGACCGGGATAATGAACAACTAGCCGGATTTTGCTACATCGAAAACTGGGATACCGATAAATACATAGCAAACTCGGGACTTATCGTGCATCCGCACTATCGCAAGCTGGGATTAGGGCGAAAAATTAAAAAACGCATATTCCAGCTTTCCAGGGAAAAATATCCCGATGCGAAAATATTTGGGATTACCACCAGTATGGCCGTGATGAAGATTAACTCCGATATGGGGTATAAACCGGTTACTTTTTCGGAATTGACACAAGACGAAAAGTTCTGGAAAGGATGCCAAAGCTGTCCCAACTATGATATTCTGACAAGTAAAGAACGAAAAGGTTGCTTGTGTACGGGAATGCTTTATGACCCCCAAATAGAGGAAAAAGGGTCGAAAAACCAAGAAAAAGAGGAACAAAAAGCCAAACGATGGGAAAGTTTCAAACGGTTTTTACGGCTGCACCAAAGAAACCTCCAGCGTAAAACAAAATCTATCTTCAACTTCAAACTTTCCCTGAAATGAGTACTAAGAAAAAAATCGTTCTTGCTTTTAGCGGTGGACTTGATACTTCCTACTGTGTTCCATATCTCAAGCAAACCTATGAGGCCGAGGTACACACGGTGCTGGTAAATACGGGAGGATTTGACCAAGAGAAACTCGAAAAGAAGGAACAGCATGCCTACAATCTCGGAGCAGATACCCACCAGAATATTGAACAGACCGAGGATTTCTATCAAAAAGTTATCCGATTTTTGATCTTCGGTAACGTACTGAAGAATCACACTTATCCCCTTTCCGTGAGTTCCGAGCGTGTTTTTCAAGCCGTAGCCATTGCAAAATATGCACAGCAAATCGGAGCCGATGCCATTGCTCACGGCAGCACTGGGGCCGGCAATGATCAGGTTCGTTTCGATTTGATATTTAATGTGATTGCCCCCGACCTTGAAATCATTACACCAATCCGTGATCAACAACTAAGTCGTGAAGAAGAAGTGGGATTTCTACAAGATCATGGCTTTGATTTCGATTGGGCCAAATCGAAATATTCAATTAACCAGGGACTTTGGGGAACCAGCGTAGGTGGAGCTGAAACGCTCACTTCCAATCAAGCACTGCCCGAGGATGCATGGCCCAGCCAGCTAAAAAAACAGGAATCCCAAACCATTTTACTTGAATTTGAAAATGGGGAACCGGTAGGCTTGAATGGTCAAGAACTATTTCCCGTAGAACTTATTCAGAAACTTGAAAAACTGGCTTCCGCTTATGCCATCGGTCGCGACATCCACGTTGGTGACACTATTATCGGCATCAAAGGACGCGTGGGATTTGAAGCTTCGGCCCCATTAATCCTTATCAAAGCACACCAGTTGTTGGAAAAACATACGCTCGCCAAATGGCAGCTCTATTGGAAAGATCAGCTGTCTGAATGGTACGGTATGCTACTGCATGAAGGACAATACCTGGATCCCGTCATGAGAAATATCGAAACATTCCTTGAGGATACCCAAGAGAATGTATCCGGAACGGTCAGTATTGCTTTACATCCTTATCGATTTGAACTCGAAGGAATCTCTTCGCCAAATGACTTAATGAATGCCGAATTTGGTGATTATGGAGAAATGAATAAAGCCTGGAGCAGTCAGGATGTGAAAGGCTTCGCCAAGATCCTGTCCAATCAAATTAAGATTCATGAATCGGTGAACAACTATGATTAATGTCGGAATTGTTGGGGGAACAGGATATACAGCGGGTGAACTTATTCGCTTGCTAATTAATCATCCTAAAGCCAAAATTGATTTTGTTTACAGTACGAGTCGTGCAGGCGATTCGATAACAGCTGTACATCAGGATTTGCTTGGGGAGACAGATCTTATATTTAGCTCAGAAATAAATCGTGATATTGATGTACTATTTCTATGTACGGGACATGGCAACTCCACCAAGGTTTTGAATAATAGTCCCGTCTCTCAAAAAACAAAAATCATCGATTTGAGCAATGATTTCAGGCTAAAGGGTGATAATAAATTTGATGCTCGCACTTTTGTTTACGGACTCCCGGAATTACAGAGATCTGAGATTATCAAGGCAGATAATATCGCCAATCCGGGCTGCTTTGCAACGGCTATTCAGCTGGCGTTGCTCCCCCTGGCAAATGTATCTGCACTTAAAAATGATGTGCACATTCACGGCATCACCGGTTCTACAGGAGCCGGGAGTTCACTGCGTGAAACAACACATTTCACTTGGCGCGATAACAATGTTTCGATTTACAAGGCGCTGGATCACCAACATATCGGGGAAATAAAGCAAAGCATCAAACAGTTGTCATCTTCTTTTGATTCGAAGCTGAATTTCATCCCGGTGCGCGGAAATTTTGCACGCGGCATCTTTGTCTCTGCCTATACCCAAACTGATCTGTCGCTGGATAATGCTCAATCACTTTACACCGAATTTTATGAGGATGCCCCCTTCGTGCATATCAGCACAGAACCGCTCTATCTGAAACAGATTGTAAATACCAATAAATGCCTGTTGCATCTACAGAAAAAAGACGAACAGCTGTTAGTTAGCAGTATCATCGATAACCTGTTAAAAGGCGCATCGGGACAGGCTTTACAAAATATGAACCTCATGTTTGGCTGGGATGAGACCACCGGACTTAAACTTAAACCCACTCACTTTTAACATGGAAATCTTCAACGTATATCCCCTCTTAGATCTGGAACCGGTAAAAGCCAAAGGTGCTTACGTTTATTGCCAGGACGGCAAAAGGTACCTGGATTTTTATGGCGGGCACGCGGTGATTTCAATCGGACATTCGCACCCCCATTACGTAAATAAAATCAGTGATCAATTACAGAATATTGGCTTTTATTCAAATTCGGTCCAAAATCCTCTGCAAAAAATATTTGCCAATAAGTTGGGTGAGATCTCCGGTTATGAAGATTACCAAGTCTTCTTCAGTAATTCGGGAGCCGAATCCGTAGAAAATGCCCTCAAAATGGCATCCTTCCATAATGGAAAATCTAAAGTTATTTCATTTGATAAAGCCTTTCACGGCCGAACGAGTAATGCACTTAGCGTCACAGATAATGAAAAATACCAAGCTCCCATTAATCAAGATAATGAAGTCATCTTCATTGATTTCAATGATCTGGCGGGATTGGATCGTGAACTCAGCAAGGGGGATGTCTGTGCAGTTGTTATAGAACCGATACAAGGCATTGGCGGCATCCGGGTATTTGATGATGTCTTTTTACAGCAAGCCAGTCAGCTTTGCAGGGAACACAATGCTGTGTTGATCTGCGATGAAATCCAATCCGGTGCCGGAAGAACAGGTAAATTTTTTGCGCATCAACATGCAGAAATCAAGCCCGATATTATCACTATTGCCAAAGGCATGGGCAACGGATTTCCCTTTGCAGCAACATTATTGAGTCCTGATTTCGAACCCTGGTACGGACAGTTGGGATCCACATTTGGCGGCAATCATCTTGCTTGTACTGCCGCTACCGCTGTGCTTGAGGTCATCGAAGATGAACAGCTGATTCACAATGCCAATGAAGTTGGGAAATATTTCAAGCAACAGTTGTCAAGACTTCCGCAGATCAAAGAAGTACGCGGACGAGGTCTGATGATCGGGGTAGAATTTCCTTTTCCAATTAAAAAACTCCGGCAAAGGCTGATCGAAGAAGAACAAGTGGTAACCGGTGTCTCTTCGAATCCCAATGTTCTGCGGTTACTGCCACCATTGAATATTTCAAAGAAAGAGACCGATCAATTTATCAATGCAATGCAAAACGCTTTAAAACAACACCAACTATTACAATGAAGAACTTTACATCCGTAGACGATGTCCCGCAACCTCAAGAACTTATTCAACAAGTTCTTACTATTAAAAATAATATAAGCCAATCAAATTTAGGCCAAGGCAAGACGATGGCTCTAATATTTTTCAATCCCAGTTTACGGACACGGCTGAGCACGCAAAAAGCCGGGAATAACCTGGGGATGAATGTCATTGTGATGAACATCAATGCGGATTCATGGGACATCGAATTTGAGGACGGTACCGTGATGAACGGCTCAACCCAAGAACATATTAAAGATGCCATCCGAGTCATTAGTGGTTATTGTGATATCATGGGCGTTCGAACGTTCGCAAATTTAAAAGACCCAAAAGAGGATTATGAAGAACAAGTCCTGAATAATTTTTTAAAATATTCTTCGGTGCCCGTAATCAGTCTGGAATCAGCTACACTACATCCTTTACAATCTCTGACTGATATGGCAACCATAGCATCATCCGGAATAAAAAAACCGAAAGTCGTACTCAGCTGGGCTCCCCATCCCAAAAAACTCCCTCAGGCCGTAGCAAACTCTTTCCTGGAATGGATCGTCAAAACACATGCAAATATTACGTTGACACATCCCAAAGGCTATGAATTAAATGAGACATTTACCCGGGGTATTCCAGTTTCTAATGACCAAAATGAAGCCTTGAAAAACGCCGATTTCGTCTATGCAAAAAACTGGGCCAGTTTTAGTCACTACGGACAAACACCGAAAGTTCAAGACGACTGGACAATTACCGCTGAGAAAATGGACATGACAAATGACGCAAAGTTCATGCACTGCCTTCCCATTAGAAGAAATGTAGTCGCAACCGATAAAGTTATTGATAATTCGATGGTATACGAGCAGGCTAAAAATCGCGAGTATGCCGCGCAAGCGGTGATTCAAAATATCCTGGAGGAATTGTAATGCAGATACTGAATATCATTAAGATCGGCGGTAACATTGTTAACAACGATAACCTTCTGGATAATTTTCTTCAGAAATTTATCCAAATTGATGATCCTAAAATTTTGGTTCATGGTGGCGGTAGCTCGGCTTCGGACTTATGTAAGAAGCTGGACATTCCCATCCGAATGAATCGCGGTCGTCGTATCACCGACGCCCCTGCCCTGGATGTAGCAGTCATGGTCTACGCCGGCCTAATTAACAAAAATATTGTTGCAAGGCTGCAGGGTTTGGCATGCAATGCCCTGGGGTTATCGGGCGCTGACTTAAATACCATCCCCGCTAAAAAAAGAACTGCTGCCGAGATCGATTATGGTTTGGTCGGTGATATCAATCCGGATAAAGTAAATTCATACTTTATTCAGCGATTATTGGATGAACAGATTGTGCCTGTCTTTCCGGCGATTACCCACGATAATAAAGGGCAATTGCTCAATACCAATGCGGATACCATTGCTTCTGCCCTGGCCATAGCTCTATCCAAAAAATATGATGTACAACTGACGTACTGCTTTGAAAAAAACGGTGTGCTTCAAGATGTGGACGATGACAGTTCACTGATTAATCATCTCACCGAAGAGCAATTTGAAGATTTAAAGCAAAATGGCACAATTAACGAAGGGATGATACCCAAACTGGATACAGCCTTCCAAGCACTCGGAAAAAATGTACAAAGCGTTTATATCAAAAATGCGAAAAATCTAACCAATCAAATTGGAACTGAGCTTGCCCTATGAACCAGCTATTTAACGAAACAATTAACCTATTAAAAAAACTGATCTCTACGCCTTCATTTTCGAGGGAAGAAGATGATACTGCTAATATTATTCAAGAATTTCTGGCGGATAAAGGAATTACGACGAATCGCCACATCAATAATATTTGGGCTGTCAATAAATATTTCGATGAAGACAAACCTACGATATTACTCAACTCTCATCATGATACGGTAAAACCCAATTCGGGTTATACAAAAGAGCCATTTGAGCCGGTCATAGAAAATGGCAAGCTTTTCGGTTTGGGATCAAATGACGCCGGAGGGTCGCTGACCTCACTTATAGCTGCGTTTGTCCACTTTTATGAAAAGAAGGATCTAAATTACAATCTGGTTTTGGTTGCTTCTGCTGAAGAGGAAATTTCGGGAGATAATGGAATAATATCTGTTTTGAACAAAATTCCGGATATCAATTGCGCCATTGTGGGTGAGCCTACACAAATGCGAATGGCCGTAGCAGAAAAGGGATTGATGGTGCTTAATTGCACGGCAAAAGGTATTAGCGGGCATGCAGCGCGCGAAGAAGGTGAAAATGCTATCTATAAAGCAATGCAAGATATAGAGTGGTTTCGAACTCATCAATTTTCAAAAAAATCTGAGACATTGGGACCGGTGAAAATGACCGTAACCGTCGTCCATGCGGGTAGTCAGCATAACGTCGTACCTGATACCTGTGATTTTACCGTAGACGTCCGCAGCACCGATGCTTACTCGAATAAAGAGGTTTTAGAAGTAATTGAGGATCATATTCATTCAAAAGTACATCCGCGGTCTATACGACTGAATCCATCTTTTATTCCGCTCGATCATCCAATTGTAAAAGCCGGAAATGAATTGAAACTGGAAAAATACGGATCACCTACATTATCGGACCAAGCCTTTTTGTCTGTACCCTCGCTGAAGATCGGTCCCGGAAAATCGGCACGATCTCATACGGCGGACGAATTTATTTATCTGGATGAAATCAGGGATGGAATTGAAACGTATATCCAGCTTTTAGATCTGGTGAACAATTGGTCATCAGCTTGATAAGGTTGTGAGAACAGATCCTGAAACAAGTTCAGGATGACACGAACAAATAAATAACAAATTGCCGCTAACAAATAACCGAATTAAAAATGAAACTCTGGGATAAAGGACAGCAATCAACCAATGTGCTAATCGAACAATTTACGGTTGGTGATGATCGGGAGCTGGACCTTCAAATTGCCGAATATGATCTCCGGGCATCCAAGGCACATGCCCAAATGCTGAATAAAGTTGGCCTGCTTGATGATGAAGAATGCAAACAAATCAGTTCTGAACTAGATCGAATGCTCAGGGAAGCTGAAGAAGGAAACTTCGCCATCGAAAAAGATTTCGAGGATGTCCATTCCAAGATTGAACATGAGCTTACCCAAAAACTGGGGGATACAGGCAAAAAGATTCATGCAGGTCGTTCCCGTAATGATCAAGTGCTTGTCTGCCTGCACATGTATGTAAAAGAGCAGATAAATGAAATCAAGAAAAAAGTGAAAAACCTGTTTGAACAACTGATTAAATTAAGCGACCAACACAAACAGGTGCTGATTCCCGGCTATACACATATGCAGATTGCCATGCCCTCCTCGTTCGGACTCTGGTTTGCCGCCTATGCAGAATCTTTAGTTGATGATTTACATCAACTAAATGCAGCTTACAGAATTGCGGATCAAAATCCCCTGGGATCGGCCGCCGGTTATGGAAGTTCTTTGCCTTTAAACCGCCAACTTACTACAGATTTGCTGGGATTTGAAACTCTAAAGTACAACTCGGTCTCAGCACAAATGGGGCGCGGAAGATTGGAAAAGTTTACAGCCTTCGGGCTGAGTGCCGTTGCTGGAACTCTTTCTAAAATGGCCATGGATGTGTGCCTGTATTGTAATCAGAATTATAATTTTATAGCATTTCCAGATGAACTTACCACAGGCTCAAGCATCATGCCGCATAAAAAGAATCCAGATGTGTTTGAGCTTATCCGCGCAAAATGTAACGACATTCAGTCTCTGCCTAACGAACTGACTATGATCACCAGTAATTTGCCCAGCGGCTACCATAGGGATTTTCAACTACTGAAAGGAAAGCTCTTCCCAGCTGTAGAAATACTAAAATCCTGCCTGGATATCAGCAAACTGATGTTTGAAAATATCGAAGTGAATGATGAAATCATTGAGGATCCCAAATACCGATATTTGTTCAGTGTGGAGGAAGTAAATAAGAAAGTACAGAAAGGAGTTCCATTCAGGGTAGCGTACAAACAGATTGGTCAAGCTATAAATGAAGACAATTTTGATCCGGATTTCGAAGTCTTCCATACTCATGAAGGAAGTATTGGAAACTTATGTAATGATCAGGTCAGGAAAAAGTTTGAGCAGGTGTTTTATGAATTAAGCAGTGGACAGTAGCCAATTATTTATAAGTAATTCAATTTTGAACTGCTACACATAAACGTATCACAAGTTTTATTAAGGACTTACTTCAAAGTAAAAAATAAATTGCAAGGTAAATTTTAAATCAATATCTAAACTATGAAAACTAATGTTGCAATCCTGGGCGGTGGAAATCTCGGTTCAGCGCTGGCTAAAGGCTTGGCCCGAACCGAAGAAGCTACTGAAAAATATAATGTAACGGTTACCCGAAGAAATCTTAAGTTTATCAAACATCTCGAAGAACAGGATATTACCGTTACATCCGATAATGCAGAGGCAGTTGAAAATGCCGAGATAATCATTTTTGCCGTTCAGCCTACCCAGATTGAAGAACTGGTTGCTGAAATCAAAACTGTTTTAAATCCGGAAAAACATGTTCTGGTTTCTACCATCACAGGATTAAAAGATGAAGAAATTGCTGATTTAACCGGCCCCGGATTCCCAATTATCAGGGTAATGCCCAATACGGCGGCCGCCATCAATCAATCGATGACCTGCATCGAGAAAACCTCTCATAAAAAAGCGGAAAAAGTAACGGTTGCACTTTTCGATACCATTGGAAGAACGCTTTTGATTGATACCAACCTTATGGAAGCTGCGACCGTACTTGATGCCTGCGGCGTTGCTTTTTTCCTACGTTATATACGCGCAGCCTCGCAAGGTGGAATTGAGGTGGGATTCCATGCCGAAGATGCTCAATTTATTGCGGCCCAAACGGCGCTTGGGGCCTCTGCCCTATTGCTGGAATCAGGAGGACATCCCGAACAAGAAATCGACAAAGTAACGACGCCCAAAGGTTGTACCATTGCCGGACTTAATGAAATGGAACATAATGGGTTGAGTTCTGCCCTTATTAAAGGCATCAAAACCTCATTCGAGATGATTGAGAAGATCAGGTGAGTTTAGGTTCAGTGTAATCGTTATTTGTAAGTAAACGTAATATTTAATGCGCAATACGTATTACTAATAACTATTTCCAACTAACAAACCGTTACGCCTCTTCTCCGGCAAATACTGCTTTCATATAGTTGCGGCGCATCTCTGCAATTGCTGAGATCGAAATACCTTTCGGACAAACAGCCTCACATTCGGCATAGTTTGAACAATCGCCAAAGCCTTCTTTATCCATCTGCTCAACCATTGCCACAGTACGCTCCCTGCGTTCCGGTTCACCCTGTGGCAAGCGGTTCAAATGTGCCAGTTTAGCACCGGTAAACAATGACGCAGATCCATTTGGGCAAGCTGCCACACAAGCTCCGCAGCCAATGCACGTTGCATAATCAAAGGCTGTATTGGCATCCTCCTTGTCAACTAAAATAGCATTCGCATCAGGAGCCTGGCCGGTTTTAACGGAAACATAACCCCCGGATTGGATAATCCGATCAAAAGCAGAACGATCGACTACCAAATCTTTAATAACCGGAAATGCCTGGGATCGGAAGGGTTCGACCGTTACCGTGTCACCATCAGAGAAATTACGCATATACAACTCACAAGAGCAAGTTAAAGGTCTGGGACCATGCGCATTTCCATTGATCATCAGATCGCAAGATCCACAGATTCCCTCCCGGCAATCGTAATCAAACTCGACAGGTTCTTTGCCTTCTTCCACCAAATTCTCATTCAGAACGTCCAGCATTTCCAGAAAAGACATATTCGGGTCGACTTCATTGAGAGTATAATCGACAAGTGATCCGGATTCGTTTGGTCCGGCCTGACGCCAGACTTTAAGGTGGATTGTCATTGTTTCAGCCATAATTCTTTATCCTTTACCTAAAATTGGAACACAGATAATAAGTGTAAACCAGCAAAATTAGTTCAATCCGCGTTCTATTACTCGTAACTACGCTGTTTTAGTTTTACAAATTCAAAATCAAGATCCTCTTTGTGAAGCTTTTCCTTGAGCTCTCCATTGACGCCTTGATATTCCCACGCCGCCACATATGAAAACTGTTCATCATTACGAAGGGCTTCACCTTTTTCGGTTTGATGCTCTTCACGGAAGTGACATCCACAGGATTCATCACGCTGTAATGCATCCTTGGCCATCAATTCCCCAAGTTCGAGAAAATCTGCCACACGTCCCGCAAATTCGAGATACTTATTATAGTTGGTTGTTTCTCCGGGAACACGGACATTTTTCCAGAAATCGTCACGGAGATCTTGTATTTCCTCTATCGCTTCTTTAAGGCCCTCTTCGCTACGAGAAATACCAACTTTATCCCACATAATCTGCCCCAGTTCACGATGGTATTCAATGACGCTTTTGTCACCATCTACATTTAGCAGCTTATCAATATGGTCTTGGGCGTTCTTGGCGGCCTCATCAAAGGCTTCATGGTCTTTACCGGCTGATGCCAGATCGGCATCGGCAAGATAGTTTCCGATGGTATACGGAATGATAAAATAGCCATCCGACAGGCCCTGCATAAGCGCACTGGCACCAAGCCGATTAGCCCCATGATCCGAGAAGTTCGCCTCGCCGGCTACGAACAAGCCCGGGATATTGCTCATCAAATTATAATCAACCCACAAACCTCCCATGGTATAGTGGACGGCCGGGAAAATGCGCATTGGCACTTCATAGGGATTCTCGTTCGTAATATTTTCATATAACTCGAAAAGGTTCCCGTATTTCTCTTCAATCGTATCCCTTCCGTCTCGCTCAATAGCATCACGGAAATCTAAATAGACGGCTCGTCCTGTTTTGCCAACGCCCATTCCCTTGTCACATGCCATTTTAGCATTGCGAGAAGCGACATCACGCGGTACCAGGTTACCAAAGGCCGGATACCGATCTTCCAAATAGTACCAACGATCCTCATCGGGAATCTCATTAGGCGGACGTTCGTCATCCTGATCTTTAGGAACCCAAACTCTTCCATCATTACGCAAACTTTCACTCATCAATGTAAGCTTGGACTGGTAATGGCCGGAAACCGGGATGCAGGTCGGATGAATTTGTACATAACAGGGGTTTCCAAAAGCTGCCCCACGCTTGTGACATCGCCATGCTGCCGTTACATTGGAATTTTTTGCATTTGTCGACAGATAAAAGACGTTTCCATATCCTCCCGTACAAAGTACGACAGCGTCAGCCATCCAGCGTTCAATCTTACCGGATACCAAATCACGCGTTACGATTCCCCGGGCTTTACCATCGATAATCACGAGATCAAGCATCTCATGGCGGGTATGTAAATCAATTTTGCCTTCGTGCACCTGGCGCATCATCGACTGATAAGCCCCAAGTAACAGCTGTTGCCCCGTTTGTCCCCTAGCATAAAACGTTCGGGATACCTGGACACCACCGAAAGAACGATTTGCTAACAATCCACCGTATTCACGGGCAAAAGGGACCCCCTGGGCTACCGCTTGATCAATAATCTTATTCGAATTTTGTGCAAGCCGATACGTATTTGATTCACGAGACCGGTAATCGCCCCCTTTGATCGTATCATAAAACAGGCGCCAAACCGTATCCCCGTCATTTGGATAATTTTTAGCTGCGTTGATACCGCCCTGGGCTGCAATACTGTGAGCCCGACGAGCAGAATCCTGAATACAAAAACTTGTCACATTATATCCCAGTTCCGCCAGGCTTGCAGCAGCTGAGCCACCAGCCAGGCCGGTGCCGACAACAATGATATTGTGCTTTCGCTTATTATTGGGCGAAACAAGGTTAATATGTTCCAAATGATTAGACCACTTATCCTCTAGTGGTCCATCGGGTACTTTGGGATCTAAGTTCATAATCAGATCTAGTTAAAATTTTGAACGAGAAAAGCGCTTGATTTACTTATTTAAATAATATGTCTATGCTTTATCTGCGTTCTATATAAATAAGAAATTACAGCGTTGTTCCACCGGTGAAATAGATAAACAGCGGGATAAAAAGGAAGCCCACCGCCATCAATACAGCAAAAATAGCACCGACGGTATAAATAAAACTTGAAAACTTTTTGTGTTTCATTGAAAGCGAAGTAAATGCACTCCAAAAACCATGTCCCAGGTGGAAACCAAGCAAAATCATTACAAAGGCATAGAAAAAGGTATAAAGCGGACTCTGAAATGTATTTACGACCAGCGATTTCATGTCCTGCATCTGTTGGCCAGGATGCCCGGGTACGGGAATCATATTGGGATTACCGAATTTGAATGTGTTAAGATGCAGGAATAAGAATATCAGAATAATAATCCCCGTAAAAATCATCGTTTTGGCTGAGATCGTCTGATGACTCGGGCCGCCCTGACTTTTATACTTAATATATCCTTTGGGACGAGCTTTCTTTCGATTCAAATAAATAGATATCCCCAAATACGCATGGTAAATAAAAAACAGGGCAAGTCCGGCTTCAGCGATGTATAAAAGCCAACCCATCTGCTCCAAATTGTACGTGTATAAATTGTAGGCTTGAGAATCCGAAAACAAAAGCAAGTTGCCATACAAATGTTCGATGATAAAAATCATTAGGCCCATGCCCGTGATTCCCGTAATATATTTTCGTCCAACCTGAGACTTTATCGCTTTTAGAAATGATGGCATCGTTACGTCTGATAATTAATTCTATCTGTTATCGATCCGTTGGGGTAACGCCAACGCACGGATCCTCGTTCCGAGGGTTGAAGATGGGATGAAATCAGTAAAAAGGCAAGGTTACCGGCCTGACTTTAAGCGCTAAAATCTTATTCAGAAATGTTCTAAATTATTATCAGTTATTTATTTAGAAATATTGATCATTTTAAGTGAAGTTTTCTCAACTACTAAGAATAGGAATATATTGGAAACTTATCCGACAGATTGAAAACAATTCAAAAAACTATACGAAGAAACTATCGCGACCGGGGATCCAAGTTTATTGGGTACCTGTTTCCTGCTATATCCACAGATCAGTTCGAACAGAAACTGGAGAAAATAAAATCAGAATACCCCGATGCTACCCACCATTGCTACGCATGGCGAATTAATCCCAACAATACAGAAGAATTTGCCCAGGATGACGGGGAACCCAGCGGTTCGGCGGGATTGCCCATTCTCAATAAATTAAAATCCTATGAAATGGTAAATTGCGGATGTATAGTAGTGCGATACTTTGGCGGGACAAAATTAGGGAAATCAGGCCTTATTCAGGCATATGGATACACTGCAGAGCTTTGCCTGCACAGCGCCAACAATTTTAAAATAATAGCCACCACAAACTTCAAGATTACTTATCCCTACAATCAACAGACTCGAATCAACCAACTTAAAAACAATTTTGATTTAAAAGAGCTAGACTCGGAATATCTGGAGAAGGTAACTCTTGAAATAGCCTGTAGAAAAGACCAGGCAGATCGATTTTCGACAGAACTTGAAAAAATGGAACATCTCGGTATCGAAATTGACACATTAGGTCCCGGGTTCGTAACTATGCAAGATTAGATTTTATTTCGTCATTAGGTCTCCGACACCTTGCGGCTCATAGGAAAGGTTAACCTCATATCTTACAACATGTAACGAATTCAGCTGCGGTAGGCAATTTTGTATGTTTTATTCGGAGCTTTGAAAGTTGGTGTACTTGCGAATGAAGGGAATAAAATGCATTGGATACGACAATATCCCCAATTAATAATGGGTAAGAACGTATTTCAGATTCTGATGAATTTTAGACCTGAAAGTCTGCCGGTGGCTCCGTACTTTTAGCGTGGTTAATTATTCAGATAATTGAACATCATGAAGATATATACCAAAAAAGGTGATACGGGAGAAACTTCTCTATTTGGAGGAGATCGGGTTTCGAAATCGACAAAACGTATTAACGCCTATGGCACGGTGGATGAGTTAAACTCTTTTTTGGGATTGGCTGCAAGCCGGGGGTTATCAGAAAAAGGAGCCGATTATCTTCGGAAGATTCAGGAGTTACTGCTTGTTCTTGGAGCCGATTTGGCCACGCCCCTATCCAAAAAAACTCGAATTAAACGAATCGCAGAAGATAATATTCGATTCCTGGAAGATGCTATTGATGATCTGGATGACGAGCTGGAACCACTTAAAAATTTCATTCTACCGGGCGGATCCCAAGCAGGCGCTACCTTACATATAGCACGAACAGTATGCCGGAGAGCTGAACGAGCGGTCGTTTCCTGCAATGAAACGGAAAATATTTCTGATGAAACGCTAACATTTTTAAATCGGTTATCTGATTTTCTTTTTGTTATAGCACGATACGAAAATAAACAGGCGGGTATCCACGAAGAAACCTGGAAGCCGGATAGGCAATAGACAGTTGGCAATAAGCAGTGTCGATAAATTGGATTTTTCCTGTCTGCAACTGCCGCCTACATGCCTGCTATTAAAATATGACAATGATAAAAACATACTGTCGACTTTTAACTGGAAACTGAGTACATATGAGTCTAATGATTTCGGTCTCGGGTATCCGGGGCATTTTTGGAACTGACCTTACCCCTGAAAATATTACCCGTTTTACGGCAGCTTTTGGCGAATGGACAGAAGCCGGAAAAGTCGTCGTCGGCCGCGATACCCGCGTTACCGGACAAATTTGCGAAAATATTGTTGTTTCCACCCTTCAATCGGTTGGATGTAACGTTGTGAAAGTAGGCGTTGTGCCGACCCCCACAGTTGCGATGGCAGTACTCAATCATGACGCAGATGGTGCAATTATTATATCGGCCAGCCATAATCCGGCAGAATGGAATGCACTAAAATTGCTCAATGGCAGTAGCGAATTTCTGGATGCCGAACAGGGAGAAAAAGTCATACAAATCAGTGAAGAGCAATCTTACAGGTACAAAAAATACGACCGGATTGGGACGGTAACAACCGATAATGAAGCGTTAGATTATCACATCCACAAAATTATTAACCTACCCTATATTGATAAGGAGCTCATTGAATCGAAGAATTTCTCAATTGCGCTCGATCCGGTGAATGGGACGGGAACTATCGGGATTCCTGCCCTGCTCGAAGCTCTGGGTATCGAAACCATCCATGAGATAAATGGGGACCCGAATGGACTTTTTGCTCATAATCCTGAACCGCTGCCCGAGCACCTTGAAGATATTTGCTCGCTGGTCAAAAAGAAAAATTGTGATCTGGGTATTGTCACTGATCCCGATGCAGACCGGCTGGCATTGATCACAAATAAGGGCAACCTTTTCGGAGAGGAATATACCCAGGCAGCCGCTTTCGATTTTATTCTTGATAAAAAAACGGGTAGTTGTGCGACAAATCTCTCCTCTTCAAGAGTGGCCGAGGATGTTGCTAAGAAGCATGGGCAGGAATGTTACCGCTCTGCGGTGGGCGAAATCAATGTAGTTAAGAAAATGCAGGAAGTAGGAGCTGTTATCGGCGGTGAAGGCAACGGTGGCGTCATCAATCCTGATTTGCACTACGGACGTGACTCGCTGGTAGGCGTTGCAATGATGCTGCAATTGCTGGCTGAGCGCGATATCACAGCGGATGATTACCGAAACGGACTCCCGAATTATTATATGAGAAAGACCAAGATGCCTCTTGCCGACATCGACGGTGACGCCGTTCTCGCGAAAGCAGAATCGGTTTATAAGGAGTATAATCCTGATACCACTGACGGAGTCAAAATCAATTTTGAGGCTGGATGGGTGCATCTCCGAAAATCAAATACCGAACCAATAATACGGGTTTATTCGGAAGGCACATCACCGGAAAAAGCGAAGGAGCTGGCCGAAAAAGTTGTACAGTCGATACAGTAATATTTTATCACGCTGCTGACTTTCTTATCTTAGGATTCTAAAAATTTAATTTTCACCGAGTTAAGCAATTTATGATAACTTCAATGACGGGCTTTGGGCGGGGTGAAGCTTCCTCCAATGGGATCAACGTGACGGTTGAACTTAAATCAGTTAATAGCCGGTACCTGGATATCTCTTTTCGACTACCTCAATCTCTGCAGGAGAAAGAGCTTGATCTCAAAGAACAGCTTCAGGAGCATGTAGAACGAGGCAAGGTGAATGCAACTGTTCGGGTTGATAAAGCCGACACCGGTGAACCGGAAATCACTTTTAATAAAAAACTGGTTGCCGGATATAAGAAAATGTTGAATGATCTGCGGGATGCTGCCGGAATTGAAGAACCTATCACGCTCAAAACATTCCTGCAATTTAATGATATTTTTAAATCCCGTGAGCAGGATGAAGAAACGATCGAGCTGATTTGGGAGCTTACCCAGGAATCGATGGAGTCAGCAGCAAAAGAATTGAAAGGGATGCGCCTGCAAGAGGGACAACAGCTCGAGAACGACCTAAATCAACGAATAGATCATATCGAAGAAATGCTGGATGTTATTCAGAAAAAAACAAATGGTCGCGCCGAGGAAACTAAAAAACAGCTCCTGGAACGCATCAATAACTTGCTCGACAACGATAAGATTGATCCCGATCGACTGGAAATGGAAGTAGCCGTGCTGGTAGATAAGATGGATATCACCGAAGAAATTGTCCGTACCCAGTCACATATCAAATTTTTCAGAAAGGCCGTTAATAACAATAATTCCGTCGGGCGGCGACTCAATTTTTTAAGCCAGGAGATTAATCGAGAGATCAACACCATTGGATCCAAAGCCAATGACTCCGAAATCTCACAG
>DATFLI010000352.1:0-11465 GCA_035267805.1 Balneolaceae bacterium
CAGCCGAAGAATCTGAGTCGGCTGGGAGTCACGCCCTCGCAAATTATGGACGCCGTATCAAAATCAAATATTGTTAAATCAAGTGGATATGGGGAGGCCAACAGGAGATTGTACCTGTCATTAACAGACGGCAGTGTAAAAAATATTGATCAGTTACAGAACTTGGTAGTCACCTATAGGCATAACCGTCCTATCTATCTTTCCGATGTCGCTAAAGTCCAGGTTCATAATGCTATACAGTATGTCAGGATAAATGTGGATGGCAAAAGCGGAGTCCTATTTAATATCGTCAAACAGCCCAATGAAAATCTGATTGCTCTTTCGAACGAGGTTCAGGCGAAGGTAAAGGCTATGAAAGATATTTTACCTGCGGGACTGAATGTGACTCCATATTACGACCAGGCTGAATATGTGTCCCAGAGCATTCACAGCGGTAAAGATGCGTTGTGGATCGGCATCGCATTTGCACTTATCATCGTGATCATTTTCCTGCGATCCATTCGTGCTACCTTTGCCTTGTTGGTAGCCGTTCCGGTATCTATTGCCCTTTCAATGGCGGTGATCTACATGCTCGGATATACCCTAAACCTCATGACACTTGGCGCTCTTGTGGCAGCTATTGGATTGGTTGTGGATGATGCCATCGTGGTTACGGAGTTTATCCACCGGGTGAACGAGGAACATCCAAACGAATCGGTGCGCAAGCACATACAGATAGCTATACCTCGACTGCTGCCTGCTATGGTGGGATCTTCGTTAAGTACTATTGTCATCTTTTTTCCTTTTTCCCTAATGAGCGGTGTAGCCGGTGCATGGTTTACGGTAATGGCGAATACCATGATCATTACGCTTGCCTGTTCATTCCTGGTCAGCTGGCTGTTGTTGCCTATTGGATATTTATTTATGGAAAAGGTCAAAAAACCGAAAGATGTTGAAGGTAAACCGGAACCATTGTATCAGTGGCCTCTCTTCTTTTTGAACAACTGGTGGATCTCTCTTGTGATTGCCGGAGCGTTAATCGGCGGACTCATCTGGTCTCTGCCTCATTTGAAGTCCGGATTCCTCCCTCATATGGATGAGGGAAGTATTGTGCTCGACTACTTTACTCCTGCCGGTACTTCGCTTGATGAGTCGGACAGAATGTTGTCTAAAATCGACCAAATTGTTAAAGAAAACCCTTATGTGACTCATTTTTCGCGTCGCACCGGTGCACAAATGGGATTTTTTATAACGGAACCCAATAGGGGAGATTACCTGATCCAACTGAAAAACAACCGGAAGGTATCTACCGATGATGTGATCAACCAGTTGAGAAGCAAAATTGCAGCCAAAGTACCTTCTGTGGATGTGGATTTTGGGCAGGTCATTGCCGACCGGTTGGGAGATCTCACAGAACAGGGGTCTCAACCTATACAGATTAATGTATTTGGTAATAATACGGCCACTCTGCACAAGTATGCCAACAAAGTGGCAGACCTGATAAGGCACGTGCGTGGTACGGCAGATGTGTTTAACGGTCTTACGGTAGCCGGGCCATCGTTTAGTGTGATTCCGAAAGAGGCCGATTTGAGCACATACCATCTGACGCCGTCGGATCTGCACTTACAGCTGCAAACACAGCTGAATGGAGTCGTCGTGGGGGATATCCTTGAACAGAACCAGGCAACGCCTATTCGAATGATCTACCCTACGGGTCTGCGATACGATTTAACCAAATTGAATCATGCCAATGTGTTGCTGCCGGACGGATCAAGAGTTCCGGTGCCCTCACTGGCCAACATTAAAATTAATAAGGGGAGTACCGAAATAGATAGGTTGAACCTGCAGGAGATGGTTACCGTAACGGCCCGGCTCAGCAATCGCGATCTTGGCAGTACTATAAAGGATATACAAACCACACTAAAGCAAAAATTACCTCTGCCCAAGGGATATCATTATTCCATAACCGGCGATTTCGCAAAACAGCAGCAGAGTTTCCATGAGCTTATGATGATCATGATCTTGTCGGCACTACTTGTTCTTACGGTTCTGCTTTTTCTGTTCCGTGATTTCAGAATTGGATTCATAATTCTTGTCGTTGCGGTATTGAGTATTTCAGGTGCCGTACTTGCCTTATACTTTACGGGAATACAACTGAATGTCGGTAGTTATACCGGATTGATTATGATTGTCGGCATTATAGCCGAGAACAGCATATTTACCTGCCGGCAGTTTTTACGCCGATACCGGGAAAACGGGGTGAAAAAGTCACTGCAACAAGCTATATCAGCTCGTTTTCGGCCGAAGATCATGACGGCCACGGCGGCAATTACCGCCCTGCTGCCATTGGCTTTGGCTATTGGTACAGGTGATGACCTGCAGCAACCGATGGCCATTGCCGTGATCGGAGGATTCCTTGTTGCAATTCCGCTGTTGCAGATTGTATTGCCGACATTCCTCTATTTCGGATATGTCTGGCAGGATAAAAAAGAGGTAGAATCCCAGGGACAAAGTGGTGACTAAGAATTCATCGTCAATAAATTGAATTCGGAATGAATAATAACTAAACAGATGGTCCCCTAAAATCCCTCCTTGGAGGGTGGGCCAATCCCGGGTTATTGGGGTTGGGTCGGGAGGTGTTTTGCAACGATCTATTAAACATATTTAAACTGTTAGTGATAATGTGGAAGACACCCCTCGTCAGTTCCGAAAACCGGGACAGACACTCCCCTCCAGGGGAGATTAATTGCTATTAACTTAGAGAGGGTAACCTTTGTGAAACTTCGTGCATTCTTTGTGTATCTTCGTGGTATAGCGTCATTCAATAAAAATTAGAGTGACGAATATGATGAAAATATATTGATATGAAATTGTTAATAATTGAAGACGAATCGTCGCTGGCGGAGAGCCTGAAAGAATACCTCGAAGAGGAAGGGCATGTCTGCGAGATCGTAGCCGATTACGGTAAAGCCCATCAGAAGATTCATGTCTATGATTACGATTGTGTGCTGGTGGATATCACTTTGCCCGGCGGCAGTGGTCTGGACCTGATTGATGAGTTAAAAAAGATGCATGCCGAGTCGGGTATCATCATTATTTCCGCCAAGGATTCGCTGGATGATCGGATCAAAGGTCTGGAACTTGGTGCCGACGATTACCTTACGAAGCCCTTCTACCTGTCCGAACTCAATGCCCGGTTAAATGCGCTGATGCGCCGCAAGCAATATAAAGGCGACCGGAAGTTTATGGTAGGTAAGCTGACAGTATATCCGCAAAAGAAAGAGGTCGAAGTCGAGGGCAAGCAAATGGATCTGACAGCCAAAGAATATGATCTGCTGAATTATTTCATCACAAATGCCAACCGTGTGCTGACCAAAGAGGCCATCGCAGAGCATGTATGGGGTGATCATTATGATATGGTAGACTCGTTTGATTTTATCTATGTCCATATCCGGAATCTTCGCAAGAAGCTCCAGGAGAAATGTGGAGATGATCCGATCAAGACGGTTTATGGGATGGGATATAAATTTAAAACTGTATGAAATTAATCAACAAAACTCAGCGTATTTATTTGACTCTTGTGATCGTGCTGCTCATCGTTTGGAGCGGCGTGTTTTTATATGCGATTTCCTCGGCCATTCAAAATAATATTGATGAAACCCTGCAATCGGAATTGCAAGCGGCAGTGGATCAGGCTAAGAGGAAAAATGCCATGGAAATTAGTTCAACCCAATTCCTGACTGTTAAAGCACGACCCGGTGTTCGGGATACCACAGTCAAGTTTCGGGATACTACCATGTTTAATTCGGTAGAGCAGGAAACCTTTCCTTATCGACAAGTTAGCACACAAGCCCGCATTGGCGGCAAGGCATACCAGATTACCATGCGCAGGTCAATGGTGGAGTACGACGACCTGTTTGAGACTATCCTAATCATGGAAATTATCTTCGTAGCATTGCTCATCGGGGGATTATTTCTCATCAACCGTACCGTTTTACAGCAACTTTGGAGTCCGTTCTATAATACCTTGCAACAGCTTACCGGCTATGAGCTTGAGGGTAAATCCATAGAATGGGAGGAGACCGAGGTAGACGAATTCCAGCGGCTGAATGAAGTGCTAAAGGATATGATTGCGCAGATTGAGACGGAATATCAGACTTTGAAAGCCTTCTCTGAAAATGCTTCTCATGAAATTCAGACGCCCATTTCATCCATGCTAAACCGGATTGAAATAATGTTGCAAGATGAATCTCTTTCGGAAGATCAATGGCAGCGATTGCAACAGGTTGAGCATGCGGCCCGAAAGCTTTCGCGATTGAATAAAGCATTACTTTTGCTTACAAAAATCGAAAACCGTCAGTATCCCCAATCCAAAGCTGTTGATCTTGCTGACCTGATGAAGAACCTGGTTCCGGAATATCGGTCCCTGGCAGAAGCGAAGAATATAAGTATGGATTTGAATATTGAATCCGGGGCAATAGTCGAAATGAATCCCGAGCTTGCCGAGATGATGCTCCGCAATCTGTTGTCGAATGCGATCAAACACAATGTAAACGACGGCAGAATCGATATTAGCCTGAGATCAGATAGCTTAGCCATTGTAAACACCGGTCCTGAGCCCGAAGACGATTTGGATGAATATTTCGAACGTTTTAAGAAACAGAATACTTCTTCCGATTCGCTGGGATTGGGATTACCAATTGTCTTAGCGATAACAAAAGATTCTAATTTAACGATTAATTATTACTACAAAGATGGTGTGTATGTTGTTGAATTAGATTATTAGACCTGAAATAAACCCTAAAAAAGACTACCATGAAATCTTTATCAAAACGCGGGCTGTTTCTTTTACCGCTCTTTTTACTCCTTTTTTCTCCCAAATCATATTCTCAATCCTCGGGATACCGGGTCGATAAGAAAATCAATCTTCATAGTAACGGGTTTTGGGATTATTTGTCTGTAGATACGGTGTCTCATCGTCTGTATGTTACCAATGCTAGTAAAGTGTATGTCATCAATGTAAACAGTAACACCGTGGTAGGTGAGATCGATTCGTTAAGTGGTGTTCACGGAGTTGCTATTGCTAACGATGTGGGGAAAGGGTATATCAGTAATGGGAGAAGCAATGAGGTCACTGTTTTTGATTTAAAATCACTAAAGGTTTTGAGAACGATTTCGATTTCAGGGAAAGACCCCGATGCGATCATGTATGATCCGTTTTCACATAGGGTGTTTACTTTTAACGGTCGAAGCAGCAATACCACAGCAATAGATGTTAAAACAGACCGGGTGGCAGGTACCATTGCTCTTGACGGAAAACCTGAATTTGCTGTGACGGACCAGAAAGGTTCGATTTTTGTTAATATCGAATCAGCCGGTGAGATTAGCCAAATCGATCCCCGGAATTTGAAAGTAGTTCGTACTTGGAAGATTAACCCTTGTGAAAGCCCGACGGGTTTGGCTTTTGATGTAAAAAACCACCGATTATTTGCCGGTTGTCATAATCAGATGATGGCTGTTGTGGATGCGGAATCGGGTAAAATGGTTACTACTCTCCCTATCGGATCGGGAGTAGATGCCTGTCGATATGATCCTGAAACCCATCTTGCGTTTAGTTCAAATGGTGAGGGAACCATAACGGTAGTTAAAGAGATGTCCCCAGATCACTTCAAAGTGATCGATACCGTTCCGACTGTGAGAGGTGCCCGAACGATGGAGTTGAATCCTAATACTCATACAATTTATACGGCTACTATGCTCAATGGGGATAGGCAGTCGAACACCTTTGGCGTGTTAGTTTTGAAGAGGCACAATAAATGATGTTAACATGAATCCTATGAGGATAAAAGACAAATCCGAGCAACTGTCATCTTGAGGTGAGGTAACGGCATATTAGTCTTCTCCGTCTCCTTTTTTCTGATTGATCCGGTAGGTGAAATTCAGGCGGATGCCGCTCGGTTCCCAAAATTTTTGCCTGGAAAAATAATCGGGATTCGTAATGGTAGACTCTTCCCGCCTCGTATTTAGCAAATCTTCCGAATTAATAGAAACAGTAGCGTTCCCGTCCCAAAAATCTTTGGACAGTGCGGCGTTCACGAAAGCCGTAGCAGACCGGTGTCCCTGGATAGTATTGGCTGGACCGTTATAACGAATCGAAGTCTGAAACTTTATGCTGCTCGGTATTTCCCAGTGTAGCTGAAGGCGGCTTGTCAGCCGGTTGGTAGAAGTTTGATAAAGCTCTCCCTGGTATATTCCTTTAGAGCTTGAGCGGAACAGGTTGGCACTGCCGGTCAGGGTAAGGTGATCGGTGACATCTTTTTCGGCCGTGAGCTCAATGCCCCAGGCATCTTCTCTGGACAGGTTAAAAGGCGTAGTTCGCATAATGCCCTGGTTGTCCAACTTGGTGATGTCGCGAATCACACCGGTTCGGTGACGATAATAAACGCTGGACAGCAGGGAGCCGGTATCCCAATATTGCAGAAACTCGGCCTCATAAGAGTTGGCGTATTCCGGTTTTAGGCCGGGATTGCCTGTGAAGCGGCTGCGGGAATCGGAATAACTCGTAGTCGGAAGCAGCAGGCGCGCATAGGGACGGGAAATGCGGCGGCTGTAGCTAAGTTGTAGCGATCGTTGGTCGTTAAATTTGTAGGTCAAGAATGCACTGGGGAACAAATTAAGATAGGTCTGCCTGGAGGTTTTTCCGGTGGCATCAAGAGCAGTTTGAATATGGTATTGTTCGACGCGCAGTCCCAGCTGGTAAGAGAGCGATGCCCAGTAGGAAGAAAGCGTGGCATAGGCTGAATTTGTATTTTCGTAGGAGGCGTAATTGTTATTGAAAGCGGTCAGCGTCTGCCAGCCGCCGCTGTTTTGTCGCTCCCGTGCGGTGTAATTATTGTCCAGCCAGTTATAGCTGCTTCGCAGGCCTAATTCCACTTTGCCGGAATCGGCCACCGGGTGTACGTAGGCTGCATTGAATCGCAGATTGTGTCCCTTGCCGGTATCGTTGATTTGGTGAAACAGCGTATCCGAGGGATTCTGCAGGTTCACCTCCCGGATATGTGGCAATTCTTTGTGATTGCTATAGCTGTATTCAGCATCAGCAGTTAATCTGTGATGATCACCACCCAGCGGATTCTTATACTCCAGCGAGGTTTCATTTTCTCCTTCCCCGCCGCCAATCCGGTTATGCCGGTCGATCCGGTCCAGAAATACGCCACTAAAAGTGGAATCCAGATATGCGCCATTCCAATAGTCTGCCTTATTCTCGAAATGCCAGGTATCGCTTACCGTAAGCGTTTGTTTGGCCGGCAGGTGAACATCGGCACCCAATTTAAAATCCCCGTGATAATCGGTTTCGTTGCCGTTATTAAAAGCGCGATACACATAGGAAGTATCAGCGGTATTGTAACGCTGGTACGTTCGGTTGTGGGCGGGGTCTTCGGCATGGGCTACGCTCCCGTTGAAAAACCAGTTGATATTGTCGGTGCGATAATTCAGGTTGGACGATAGCTGGGTAGCCTCCGGATGGCGCTGCATGAATCCCACCGAACCGTGAAAACCGTGATGCTGTTTCTTTTTGAGTACAATATTGATGATGCCCGCGCTCCCTTCCGCCGAGTATTTGGCCGAGGGATTGGTGATAACCTGCACCTCTTTTATCATATCTGCCGACAGGCTTTGCAGGGCCTTGGAACCGTTCTGGTAGATACTGGACGGTTTACCGTTGACCAGTATCCGCACGGAACTACTCCCACGCAGACTGATGGTGCCGTTAAAATCCGTTGTCAGCGAAGGCACGTTATTTAACACATCCAGGGCCGAGCCGCCCAGAGAAGTAATATCCTTGCCCACCCGGAAGGTACGCTTTTCGAAGGTGAGCTCCATTTGCGTGCGCTGGCCCTGGACGACCACGTTTTGCATGGACTGGATGGCAGGCTCCAGCCGGATTACACCCAGCGACCTTTGTTCCCCGGCATGAAGGATGAGTTGTCGTCGATATGGCTTGAACGAAAGGAAGGAGATCTTAAGAGTATAGGAGCCGGGCTCGACTGAAAGCGAAAAATGGCCCGTGGAATCGCTGGCTTCCCCGGTGACTGGGAGTTGACGGGTGGAATCGTAAAGGGCTACTGAAGCATACGGGACGGCTTCTCCCTTGTTCGTTTTTATGATTCCGGAAATTTGAGCTTTCTGGGCAAAAGCCGGGTTAAATCCCATACCAAAAAGGAATAGGCCGAGAAGAAATAATAGTTTCCTTGTCCGGTCGACAATTTGGATATATTCCTTATTACCTGGAACTATTTGATTCTCCATGAAGAAATTTGATTAACTCACACAATTGAACACCTCAAAGTATAAACAACAAATCTTAAGAAAGTCTAAAGCATGATACTGTGATTACTTTAGCAGATACTAATTTTGTATACTAAGGTCTTTTGAAATTTGATAACAGAAAGCTGACTGATGATACAAATATTGCTTAGCAGTGTAGCACTGAGCATTATTCATGCAACTATTCCCAGCCATTGGATGCCGCTCGTGGCTATCGGAAATACCGAGAAATGGAGCAGGAACGAGACCGTCGCAGCTACGGGCATAGTGGGTTTTGCCCATGTGTTAAGCTCTATCCTGATTGGCGTTGCGGTCGGATGGACCGGCTATGCTATCTACTCGCAATATGAGTGGGTGATTTATACCGTTGGTCCTGCCGTGCTTGTCCTTTTGGGGATAATCTATCTTGTGCTGGATCGCCGGAATGGAGACCATCATCATCACTACGATGAGATCAAGAAAAAGAAAAATGTCTCTAAAATATCCCTGATCGGAACGCTGAGTGTAGCAATGTTTTTTTCGCCCTGCCTGGAACTGGAGACCTATTATTTTACGGCCGGAATGCATGGTTGGAAGGCCATCATCGCAGTTTCTATTGTTTATTTGGTGATCACCGTATCGGGAATGATGCTTTGGGTCTATCTGGGGCTGAAAGGATTGGAGAGATATGATCTCCATTTTTTAGAACATCACGAAAAAGCGATTGCCGGCTGGGTACTTATTGTTATTGGAATCGCTACTTTTTTATTTAATATCTGATAACAGTACTTATGTGAACAGTTTGAGTCCTATTGGTTATGAATAAATTGCCCAGCATTTGGAGAACGGAATTGTGGCACCCGATGATGGTTCACTTTCCTATTGTCCTATTATTAATAGCGATGGTCATGCGGTTGCTGGTATATTTTTCGGGATCAGAGAAAACTCCGATTTTCGAGAAGATAAGCCAGTGGTCTCTTTATGCCGGGACAGTGGCGCTTTGGATAACGATATATACGGGCATCCAGGCAGGACGAATTGTATCGACTAAGCTTTGCGATCCCAGCGTGCTGCATGACCATCGGAATGCGGCCTATGTGCTCGGTTATCTTTTTACATTTGCCAGCGTGGTAGAGGCCGTCAGTTTGAAAGCTTTTGATGTCTCGAAAAGTGTAAAGAGGCTTAAAAGATGGCTCGTAACAATTTTGTTGGTCGCCGGCGGTTTAGGGCTGATTTACACGGCTCACCTGGGAGCGAGTCTGGTTTACCAGCAGAGTGCGGGTGTTTATCAGCCCACGGAAAAATGCTATGAATTCAAATGATTTGAGATCGA
This sequence comes from Balneolaceae bacterium, assembly GCA_035267805.1. GTDB lineage: Bacteria > Bacteroidota > Rhodothermia > Balneolales > Balneolaceae > Fodinibius. The sequence goes on from DATFLI010000352.1 coordinate 9,620, forward strand.
ATTCTTCTTTACTTTTCCGGTGTCTGTAATATAGCTCGCATATAATCTGGTGCTATATCTCAATCCCATAAACCTTGCGGTACAATTTCCAGAGAATGGTCATCAGGATCGCGGAAATAAAAGGATTGGAAGTCACTATTCCACTGCTGCTCATGTTCAATTTCAATGCCTTTTGATCGAATCCATCCTTTGGCTTCTTCATAGTGCTCTTTGGGAACTTCAAAGGCCAGATGCATTTGTCCCTCGCCAAAATGGACGGGCAGAGAATCTCCTTTTTGGGTCGCATCAGCTTTAAAACATAATAATACCGACGAACCGGCCTTGAAGAAAATATGGCGCCCGGGTTCTTTACCAATAACCTGAAATTCCAGTTTCTTATGATAAAAAACCTCAGTTCTTTTCAGGTCCTGAATATAAAGGCTGGTCTCTATAATCCGCGTTAAATGCATATAAGTTATTTTTAGTGATTAATAATCCATTGATGAAATTTGGAATTCGGTTCCGGTAGTCTTGCGAAGTTTGTAAGGGGATTGAAGATTCGAACATTGAAACGTACAAGACCCGTGGCAGAATCTTTAATTCTTATTCTTATGCCACCTTCTCAAGAGTATTGCCAAAACCGCAATTATTAGCAGTACGATTCCCCACGGGAAAAAGTATTTGGAAATGATTTTATAATGATCCAGCCATTCGATACCTATATATCGTCCTAAAAAAATAAACAACGTTGCCCATAAAAAAGCGCTAATAGCATTTAAGATGGAAAATAGGACGAAATTCATTTCATTGATTCCGGCTACATACGGAATGAAAACACGTATTCCGGCCACAAACTTGCAGAGGATAATAAACCAGCGTTGAAATTTATGGAACAGGTGCGAAGAGTTGTCCAACCGCTCATGGGTTATTCCTACATATTTACCGAATCGAACAATCACCGGGCGTCCCAGCAGGCGTCCGATACCATATGCTATGGTTGAGCCTATGATATTTCCGATACTTGCCGCTATTAACAGGGGAAATAAGTTGAAAGCCCCATTGGCCCATTCAAATCCCGATAACGTTAAGGTAGTCTCAGCCGGAAAGGGGATGCCTATCATTTCTATGAGTAAAATGAAGAATACTCCCCAATACCCATAATGGTGCAGCAAATGCTGAATATTTAAATGCACTGAAAGTACCTCCGAAATTCATGTTGCTCATCCATATGCAATGGTTTTATCATTAAAACAATGAATCTATTTTAAAATAGCTAAATAATAAAGCAGGTGGTTTTATGACCGCCGTAAAGTCACCCTGGAAAAAGAAAACGGTTGTATTTTGTGTTTAGAATGGTGTGTTTTGTATCATTTATCCGCACGATATTGAATACTACCTCCGGCAAGCTTTGGCTTTTTAACTAATTAATCACTACTTGCAGGATATTTATTAATGAAGTAACTAAAAGAGTGGCAAAAGAATTCTCAACAAAGAAGGCGCTGCGCATTATCCTCTTTTTCGGGATGGTCAGCCTGTTTGCGGACGTTACCTATGAGGGGGCTCGCAGCGTTACCGGTCCTTTTTTGCAGCTCTTGGGTGCCGGGGCAGCCACCGTTGGTGTTTTGATTGGCCTGGGAGAACTGGTCGGTTATGGATTGCGATTTTTTACCGGTTGGTTAGCCGATCGCACGGGTTGGTATTGGGTGTTTATAATTGCAGGATACGGCGTCAATCTGATGGCGGTACCTTTGCTTGCCTTGGCGGGAAGCTGGCAGATGGCCGGCGGCCTGATCATAACGGAACGACTCGGAAAGGCAATCCGCACCCCGGCGCGCGATGCTGTGCTTTCCCGGGCGACAGCGGTGAC
>DATFLI010000353.1:0-2222 GCA_035267805.1 Balneolaceae bacterium
CGCTTATCAGAAATTTGTAGAAGACGCCGCGCGTTTGCTCTACGACAAATTAAATGAGGCGGATGCCATCCGCGATTTTCTCGTACGCTGTGTTCACATGGAAAGTTTGCATAGCCACGATGCGGTAAGCCGAATATGTAAAGGAATTCCCGGCGGTTTACGATAATCATCATATTAAAAATTAAACCTCCAAGGTTTTCGAAACCTTGGAGGTTTTTTAGTATCAAAGAAATCACAAAAAAACCTGACAGACTACTACATCTGTCAGGTTTTAGCTTATTGTTAGTTTTTTAACTAATCAATAATAGGTCATTTTCCTTTTATTAATTGTCTCAGGCAAACACCGGTTTGGTTTCGATGGCTTGTCGGACCAGTTCTTCCTGTTCGGCTTTGTGTAGCTTTGCCGAGCCGGTAGCCGGTGATGCAGATGCCGGTCGACCTACATAACGGAGTTCCTGTTCACCTTGTAATTCGTTTTCAATCAAACGGCTGACAAACGACCAGGCACCCATATTCTTGGGTTCTTCCTGACACCATACAATGTCTTTAACATGGCTGTATACCTTGAACATGTCCTGAATATCTTTATCCGGGAATGGATAGAACTGCTCAAGACGGGCAATGGCGATGTTATCGGACGCCTGCTGTTCATTCCGGTATTGTAATAAGTCATAATAAACTTTACCCGAGCAGATAATCAGTTTATCAATTTTACCCGGATCGTTAACATCCTGATCCGGAATCAATTCCATGAAGGAGCCTTCCGCTAATTCTGTAGCACTGGAGACAGCTCCCGGATGACGTAACAGACTCTTAGGAGTCATGATGATTAACGGTTTCCTTTTCTCTTGCAGAGCCTGACGACGTAAAATATGGAAATACTGTTCTGGAGTCGTACAATTGGCAACCTGCATATTATCTTCCGCACAGAGCTGCAAATAACGCTCTAAACGTCCGGAAGAGTGTTCCGGACCCTGACCTTCATAACCATGAGGTAACAACATCACAAGACTGGTCTGTTGTCCCCATTTGGCTTCGGCAGAAGAAATATATTGATCGGTTATCAACTGTCCGCCATTGGCGAAATCACCAAATTGTGCTTCCCAAATAGTTAGCGAATCCAGAGCTGCTGTACTGTAACCGAATTCAAATCCAAGTACAGCGAATTCACTCAATAAGCTGTTATACACATAATAAGGAGCCTGATCATCGGAAAGATGATTGAGCGCCGTGAATTTTTGATTCGTCTCGGTTCCATGAAGGACGGAATGACGTTGTGAGAACGTTCCCCGTTCTACATCCTGTCCGGTGAGCCGAATAGGAATACCTTGTTTCAGCAAAGAACCCAAAGCCAGCGCTTCGGCAAAACCCCATTCAATTTTCTTTTTATCCTTTTCTACAATCTCATGACGTTTAGCCAGGATGCGCAATAATTTCGGATTGGCATCGAAATCTTGTGGCACCGTTAATATATGCTTGGCCACATCGCGGAGTTCATCCATTGGATAACGGGTATCCGGTGGTGACTGACGCTCAACCTGCTTGGATTGTTTCCGATCGATATGTTCTTCCGTAAGTTTGACATCCGGCGAGCTTTTCGCTTCTTCAAAGGCCTTTTGCAGCATATTATCAAATTCTTTAAAAATTTGATCAGCTTCTTCTTCAGTCAATTCATCTTTGCGGATCAAATCTTTGAGATAGATATCGCGTACACTTGGATGATCTTTAATCTCTTTGTACAAACCGGGTTGCGTAAAAGCAGGTTCATCACCTTCGTTATGACCATATTTCCGGTAACAAGTCAGATCAATAACTACGTCTTTACCAAACTTCTGACGATACTGCAGCGCCATTCTCATGGAATGAACAGCAGCTTCGGGATCATCACCGTTAATATGAAATATCGGTGCCAAAATCATTTTGGCCAGATCGGAAGCATATTGTGTGGATCTTCCGTCTTCGGGCAGAGTCGTAAATCCGATTTGATTGTTAATAATGATATGAATGGTACCACCCGTTTTAAATCCGCGTAATTGCGACATATTCAAGGTTTCAGCCACCACACCTTGTCCGGAGAATGCCGCGTCGCCATGCACGAGCAGAGGCAAGATTTTTTTAGTAGCATTCCCATTGCCGATGCGATCCTGTTTTGCACGGGAAGCCCCTTCAACAACCGGGTTCACGGATTCAAGGTGACTTGGGTTTGAAAGCAGGTCGATAGC
>DATFLI010000354.1:0-2153 GCA_035267805.1 Balneolaceae bacterium
CTTCACAAACGATTTCCCTGCCCGTTTGAAAGACAACTCAAAGAACGGTTTTTAGGGATTATCGTTGTGCCACTGCTCATTTTTTACCTTATCACCACGGCCGAAATTATCTACCTGCCCCAATTGGGTTCCGTTGTAGGCATCTACGTGGCTAATACTTTCTTTTTTGTTTGTTTCATGCTCGTTTTTATCTGGTCGTCATTCTACTACTACAAAAAGGCCGAGTACTCCTCCTTCAGTTTCAAACACCCGATCATATCCCAAAAAGTTACTTTTATGATGACATTCCTGATCTTTGGTTTGGGATATTCGGTCTTTGCCCCCATCGGCCAATATGCCCCCTATCGCTTGTACGTTATGGGAGCTCTAATTATAGCTATCACAATTTACCTGTGGCGTAATATGAATGTGCTTGTGCGGGCTTTTAACAAACACATCATGCACAAAATATGGTTGGAAGCAGATCAATAGGCGAAGGTTTAATGATGCAATCCGGCCTCTGAATAAGCTCAAAATACATTTACAGTAAAAAAAACTGGGGGTTCTATGCGGGATTAGAATCTCCCTAAACCCTTCCTCTCAAAGGTAGAATAGGCAGATTAACTCATTATTAACGGATTTAAGACTTAGAATCAGTTTCTCAACCGGCAGACACATTATTAATAATTTCATTCCTCAAACATATTTATATCTTTCCACTCCATTAATATTTAGGATATCGGGATGTTCAAAAAACTCGTTGAGTACAATTGGAAGCTCTTTCGGCATTCACTGACGGCTGCCAAGCTGATGGTGTTGATCGTTTACGGCTTACTGTTATTCCTGATTTTTTCGCAGGTCATCAGTACTATTTACGCGATTATCATGCTACAGAATCCCCAGCTTAACAGCATGTTCCGTTGGTACACTCCTGAGCGGGGAAAAGCCATTTTGCTGGGTTTTGTGAATCTCCTCTGGCTGGCACAGTTTTTCTTTACCAACATCCGGCTGATGAAACTGGAAGAAAATCGTAAGCTTCTCACTTTTGGCTTTCCGCTCGGAAAGCTTGCGCGTTATCTGAGCCTTCTGGCTTTTTTCCATCCGCTGAATCTACTGTTTAACATCTCGTGGTTTACCCTGTTGATGCTACAATTTGGAAATGCACACTACATACCCCTGGCTCTGACCATAGTGCTGGCCAACTTTTCAATCATTTATTCGGCAAAATTTCGTGTACTTAAAGCCATCAAAAATTACCAGAAATGGCTCCTGCTTTTGATTCTTTTTAGCCTGCCCATTATGGGTGTTTTGATTCAGCAGCTGCTCTCCAACTCATTTTTCGAACGCTTCCAACAATACCTGGGATCATTTAATTATATTGCAACCCTGCTGCCCGGGGGACTTGTAACCATTGCGCCGACCCTCCTTCATGGTTTAAGCATCAAAATCGCAGTCTCTGTTTTTTGCCTGGGGATTTCATTCGTTCTGTTTTGGGACCATCTGATTAACACAAGAAAAGCGTTGCAGTCCGCTCCTGCAGAAGAAAACCACGAGCTTAAATCCAGCAGGTTCCAAGACTGGCTTTGCACACAATTCGGCAGTCATGCCGGCAAATACGTCTACTATGTAGCCACACATCCGTACAATAAAATACAGGCGATCATATTTCTGGGCTTCCCTATCATTTATATCCCTTTTATGATCTCCCGGATTGATGAGCTCGGCGCCTCGAAATTTATCATCCTGTTCTTTTTCATGTATGCGCCGATGGGATTTCAGCTCATGTTCCTGGGCAACATGTTTGGGTATGAACACCGCGAGCTCCTTAAAGAAATGCAATTCCCCGTCTTGCTGGACAAACAATTAAAACAACGTATACAGGGCGCATTTATATTACCTTTGACCATGCTTGTGATCGTCAGCGGCACCGAAGTAATTCTGCTCATGGGCAAAGAAAACCTGCTATCCATATTGTTGGGTAATATCATCATCTTCGAAGTTTTCTCAGGCCTTTACTTATGGAGCTCATTTTACCGGCTCAAAAAAGTGCAATGGGTCTCCTTTAGCTTCTCCCAACCGGTAATCGCCAGGTCCGTACAATTTACTTCAGGGTTTTTGATGATGGCACTCAGCGCTGCCTTATATATCTCTTTCGGTTCTTTCGAGATCTATAA
>DATFLI010000355.1:0-4123 GCA_035267805.1 Balneolaceae bacterium
ACCGGCATAGACGAATACCACCCCGGAATCTGGTCTGTGAATGGCATCTGTATGCCGCTCAAAGATCTGATCCGATAGCTTTTCGGAAAACAAACCCTCATTAAGTACCAGATGTCCCTGATCTTCAGTAGGCTCTGCAAACATCGTACAAGTGGATCCATCCGGGAGCCGGTTTTCCGGCATTAACTGATCGGTTAGTAGCATGGGTTCAAAAAGGGGCAGATCAGGGTCCAGCACTCCAACGGAGCTGTTAATAAGCAGTGCGCCGCAGTCAACAGTCTTAAGTGCGGCTGCTTGCACCCGGTAGTTGATCTGGTTGGGTAGCAGCCGGTGCGGAGATCCGTGACGGATCAAAGCGTAAATATTTCTGCCACCGTCCGATTTACTTGCAAATAGCGGCTGTTTGCCCCATCGTGTATCGATTATAATTTGCTGCATGTCCAGTTTCTTTGGGATGCTTTCACCAAAGGCGCTTCCAAGTATTACAGCAATAGATTTCATAATAAATAACTAGTTAGTTAATCCATGTTTGGTATTTGAAACGGATTGCCAGAAGTCAATTTCTTCCTGAACCATATTATCCTCAGCCCCCAGGAAGGCTTCAAGAGTTGGATATATTCTTAGTTGACCGTTCCTCAGCTTGGCTATACGATCTCCCATCAATATCACTTCTTTTACATTATGTGTGACAAAGACAGAGGTGATCTCAAATTCTTTGGCGATGCGTTTGAACAGTTGTTGCATGCTGCTCCGGGTATCGGCGTCCAGGTTGCCAAAGGGCTCATCTAATAGCAAAACACGGGGATTGGTAATCAGTGCCCGTCCGAAAGAGACCCGCTGTTTCTGCCCGCCGGAAAGTTGATGGGGCATCTTATCCCGCAAGCCATCAAGCTCCAGGTGCTGAATCATATCATCAACACGATCATTGACTTCCGTTCCCTCCCTTTTTCTAAGTCGCAAGCCAAAGGCAACATTTTCGAAGACATTCAAATGGGGAAAGAGCAGGGCTTCCTGGTAAAGGTATACGATCTCACGCTCATGAGCGGCTAAGGACAGAACATCCTGATCATTAATAAGTACTCTCCCCTCATCCGGCGCTGTCAGTCCGGCTAAAATCTTAAGCAGGGTGGTTTTGCCGGAACCAGAACGACCGAGGATGCTTAGGGTTTCGTGCTTATCAAGCTGCAGGTTCAGATCATCGAGCACCTGCTCGTTTTTAAATGCTTTCGATATATGTTGAGCGACAAGGGACATTACCAGTGCCTTTTAAAGAGATACTTTTTATTGAAATAAAGCAAAATAATGGGAGGTAGAACCAGCAGTGAGCTGCTAAGAGCCGCGTTATAAAAGTTTGCGGCATTAATATACTGAAATACTTTGAGAGTGAGGGTCTGCACCTTTCCCACCCCGATGATGGTCGTCAGCCCATATTCAAACCAGGATATCAGAAAGGTTTGGAAAAAGCAGACCAGGAGCAATCCCTGTGCCATGGGAAGTAAAACCCGTTTATAGGTCTGCCAGCGCCCCCCGCCCAACGTTTGAACAAGTTGTTCCATATTTTGCATGCGGTTATTCCAGAAACCGCTGAATAGAATTACAGCATAAGGATAGGCAATCAGGAGTTGTCCCAGAATGACGCCAAAAATATTGCCGGAAAGTCCCAGTCGAATAAAATAATAGTAAATTACGGCCGCATAGATGACCGGCGAAAGGACGAAAGGGAAATAAGACAAACGCATCCATAATGCTTTTCTCCGGTGATACGCAATATGCCTGCTGGTAAAAAATCCTAAAAAGGTAGAAATCGTTGCGACCGAAAGCGCAATGGCCAGCGACAACATTAAGCTGCCAAACAAATCGTTGGTGCCTGTCAACAGGGCAGCCCAGCGGTGCAGGCTAAGAGATTGCGGCAGGACATGCGGAAAAATCCAGCGGCCGGCCACCGAAAGCAGGAGTAGATACGCCACCGGAAAACAGAAGGTGACGGCGACGACTTTTGCCCAAAACGATTTAATCCGCATGTCTCATGATTTTACTTAATTGTTCTATTACTTTTTTGAATGAGCAAAAAAGTAATCAAAAAACTCACCGGCCCCGTGGAATCCTCCGAACCGTCTCCACACTACAGGCTGGAGAATTTCGATGGTCCTTCTAATCAAGTGATTATTATAGATTACTGCACCGGTACGAAATTCTACTTTTGGCCCTCCGTGCTCCAGCCGCAATTCTAATGCCGGAACTGTAGAAAGCCTAACCTTATAATACTCACTTAATTCAATTCTCAATGTCGATTGACAGACTTTAATTTATCTTCAGCATATCAGTCAAAATCATAGCTTGATTTACCCCAATTAAAAATAACCATAAGCAGCCCTATAATAATCCCAATAAAAACCAGGGCCGTGATATAAGCTTCCGGAATGGTCGCCAGACTAAACTTCCGAAGTTTCCGAATCACCAGCACCGACATCATCTGAGGAGATTGACGTCCCAGCAGCAACGGAATCTCATACGATCCCATCACAAAAATGGTATAGAGCACGAGTGTGGAAAATGCCCTTCGCAATAACAACGGCACAGCGATCCGTCGTATTTGCTCGGCCCGGGATGCACCGAGCGTTTCAGCGACTTGCGAAAGTACGGCTATATTCTCTTGGTCATGCAGGTTCATAAAATAGAGTGTGAAAAAAGGCACCGCCATAAAAGTATGGGCAGTAATAATCCCAATGCCCAGAGGGTCGTTGACCAGCCCCGGAAAAGAGGAAGAATCCGTAATCCAGCCCAGCTGGTATACAATGCGAGCAAAAAAACCGGATTGCGAGGCTAGTTGAAAAACCAGAAAAGCCACCACGATGGCGGGGAAAGCGAGCGGCACATATACCGAGAATCTGGCAAAACCACTCCTTAGGGGTTTTCTTAGATAGAGAGTCAGCGTTAGGGCCAGGATGACGGTCAGTCCGATGGTAGCAAAGGCAATGTAAAAAGTATATCCCAGCGAAAACCAGAATTCGATGTCTGACAAGGCTTGTTGCCAGTATTTTAGGGTCAAACCCTGACTAAGGATCCCAATAAGTCCTAAACTATAACCCAGCGCATAGACAATCCCCAGTACCAGGGGCAGGACAGCCAAGAGTAAGGAGAGCAGAATCGCGGTGGCTTCTGCTTTATTTTTGAATAATTTTTTTCCGAAAATCCTCATACAGGTGTATCATATATTCGGGTGCAAGTTCCCGCAGGGCATGCGACTGCAGGGAATCCTTCGATGGAGCATAACGCCGCTTGGGCATTGCAGCAAACTTCTTGCGCCATTTTTTGGGTAGTCTTTTGATAGCCAGCACCGTGCCGTCGCCCCACACGTCGGGACGTGCTTTGCGGTACTGTGCCTCGGGGCTAATCAGAAAGTTGCAAACAACCATGGCCGCTGCCTTATGCCGGGCATTAACGGGAATCCCCAGGTAGTGCGAATTCTGGATGGTGCCATCTTTAAAAACATATGCCCGGGCCGTTTTGGGGAAGAAACCCTCCAGGATTTTGTTGTCCACTTCGGTATCGTTGTTGCTCATCGTAAAGTTCACTTCACCATTGACAAAAAGCTGATGCAATTGCGAGACACCTGAAGGAAAGGTTTCACCATTTTTCCAGAAGTAGGGCTTGATGTGGTTGATATAATTCCAGAGCTGAGACGAGTATTTTTGATAAGCTGTACTATCAAATTTGCCATCCAGCGTGCCGGGACCGGCCATACCGATCAGCAGTGATTTTAGGAACGTCATCCCAGAAAAGTCATTGGCAATGGTAAATGTGCCCGGATGTTTTTTAACATAGCCGGCCAGTGCTTCCCTACTCAGCGGAGGATGCGGTACACGGGCCGAATCATAGATCATTGTAAATTGTACATTTCCCCACGGCGTTTCCATACCGTTGATAGGCTGCTGAAAATCATATTTAATAAATGGGTTACTGAAATTAATATAGCGGCTGTTCGGGAGCCGATCTACAAAAGGACCGTAAAGGGCACTGATCTTACGCAACTGGTAAAAGGTCTGCCCGTTGATCCACACCATGTCGAGTTCTCCTTCCGACTCATTGGCCTCCAGCTCATTCATCAGGATCGAAACAATCG
>DATFLI010000356.1:0-8896 GCA_035267805.1 Balneolaceae bacterium
TGCCGCCCATGCCTCCGGGCATTCCGCCTCCCATTCCGCCCATGCCGCCTCCGGCAGGTCCGTCGTCATCGTCATCATCGCCTTTGGAAGGCTTATCCGATACGACAGCTTCGGTTGTCAGCATCAAGCCGGCAACAGAAGCAGCGTTTTCAAGAGCGGTTCGGGTTACTTTTGTAGGATCAATAACACCGGCTTTGATCAGATCCTCATACTCTTCGGTACGAGCATTGTAGCCAAAGGCGTCTTTGCCTTCTTTAACTTTCTGAACAACAATTGATCCTTCAGCGCCGGCATTATTAGAAATCGTACGGAGCGGTGCTTCAAGTGCACGACTAATAATGTCGAACCCAACTTCCTGATCGGGATTTTCTCCCTTGAGATCCGAAAGCACTTTTTGAGCACGCAGCAGTGCAACACCTCCACCGGCTACGATACCTTCTTCAACGGCAGCACGGGTTGCATGCAGCGCATCTTCAACGCGGGCTTTCTTCTCTTTCATTTCAACTTCTGATGCAGCACCAATGTAGAGAACTGCAACGCCACCGCTCAGTTTAGCAAGACGTTCTTGCAGTTTTTCACGATCGTAATCCGAAGTTGTAGTTTCAATTTGACCTTTGATTTGATTTACGCGGGCTTTGATATCTTCATCTTTACCCTGGCCACCAACCAATGTAGTATCATCTTTGGTAATGTTTACACGATCAGCCGTCCCGAGATAGTCCAGTGTCGCATTTTCAAGCTTGTATCCGCGTTCCTCGGAGATTACGGTACCGCCGGTCAGGATTGCGATATCTTCCAACATCTGCTTACGACGATCACCGAATCCTGGAGCCTTGACTGCCGCAATTTTCAGAGACCCGCGCAGCTTGTTAACGACCAACGTTGCCAGTGCTTCGCCTTCAATATCTTCGGCGATAATCAACAGAGGCTTACCGGTTTGAATAACCTTTTCAAGGATAGGAAGCAGATCCTTCATATTGCTAATCTTTTTATCAAAGATCAGAATATAAGGCTCTTCCATTTCGGCGGTCATCGTTTCTGAATTTGTCACGAAATAAGGTGACAGGTAGCCGCGGTCGAACTGCATACCTTCAACCGTCTCAAGATAAGTTTCAGTACCTTTGGCTTCTTCAACAGTGATAACACCATCTTTACCAACCTTTTCCATGGCATCTGCAATCAGATTACCAATCGCTTCGTCGTTGTTGGCAGAAATTGTACCGACCTGTGCAATCTCATTGCGGTCGCTGATCTCTTTACTCATTTTCTTGAGTTCCGCAACAACAGCTTCAACAGCAGTGTCGATGCCGCGCTTCAATTCCATTGGGTTGGCGCCGGCTGTAACATTTTTCAAGCCGGTTTGTATAATAGATTGTGCAAGAACCGTAGCGGTAGTCGTACCGTCACCGGCGTTATCGCTCGTTTTAGAAGCAACTTCTTTCACCATCTGAGCGCCCATATTTTCTCGCTTATTGGACAGCTCTATTTCTTTTGCTACGGTGACGCCGTCTTTCGTAACGGTTGGTGCACCAAATGATTTTTCAATTACAACGTTACGTCCACGCGGACCCAAAGTAACCTTGACAGCATTAGCAAGCTTATCAACGCCACGCTTGAGAGCATCGCGGGCTTCCATATCGTAATGAACTAGTTTTGCAGACATAGTTCTCCTATTAATTTTATGAGTTTGTAGTTAAATATTTTTGAAAAAAAAGACATGTATTAGGAAACAATTCCAAGAATGTCGGATTCACGCATGATTAAGTATTCTTCACCATCCAGCGTGATTTCAGTGCCCGAATATTTACCGTACAGCACTTTATCGCCTTCTTTCACCGACATATCAATCTTGGTTCCGTTTTCCACTTTACCGGGACCTGCCGCTACAACTGTTCCTTCCTGTGGCTTTTCTTTAGCCGTATCAGGAATGATAATTCCGGAACTGGTTTTCTCTTCGGCAGGTTCAGGCTGAACCAAAACGCGATCACTTAATGGTTTAATTTTAGTTTTAGCCATAAGTATGACTCCTACATTTAGATTATTAGTTGAAATTGAAATTCGTTGTTCAGCATCAGGATGCTGGAAATACTTTTAAATAATTTCTAAACGATTCTATCTCGTTTAACAGGAACAATATATGAGCAAGTACCATACCAAACTTTGAATGAATTTGGGATTTTTCTCATAACCCACCCTTAAAAGCGTTGAAATGCGAAAATACCTGCAATTTATGCCTATAGAGAAAAATCAACCCGGGACAGCTAGTCGAAATTTCAGGTCAAAATGCCATCTTCAGTCAAACGTGCTGTCAACTTTTCATATTCGGATGGCTCCCAAGCCTCTGCACGTTTGTCGAAATCAAATCCCTTGGGGAGCAAGTCTTTGCTGATAATTGGCTTTAAGGCATTACTTAATTTTTTACGGCGCTGATTAAAGGCAGTCCGCACAACGGTTTTTAAATTTTTATCGCTGCACTGCAACGCCCCTTTATCAAAAGTAAGCTTAACAATGGCACTGTCTACATTAGGCTGGGGATTAAAACAGTGCCTCGAAACCGGGAATAAAATTTCAGGTGTGCACATCAGCTGCGTCTGTACGCTAAGAATTCCATAATCTTTGGTACGTATCTCTGCCACCAGTCGTTCGGCCACTTCTTTTTGCATCATCAATAAAGCATCCGCAAAGAAAGTCCGATTCTCTAGCAATCCGAAAAGAATTTGGCTGGTAATGTAATATGGCAGGTTTCCTATGATATGTGTTTTCTCTTTGCCAATGGATAGCTTTTCCCAATTAATATCCAGTACATTCTCGTGATGGATTTCCAAATCCTCAAACTTGTGCTCCAACACTTCGATCGCACGCTGATCCAGCTCCACGGCAACCACATCTCCAAAACGATCCAGTAATGCACCGGTTAATGCCCCGGTACCCGGGCCGATCTCTATCACACGATCGCCCGCCTTAGCGGGAATAGCTTCCGCTATCTTGTCAATGATATTTTGATCCGTTAGAAAATGCTGTCCTAAACTTTTTTTAGGTCTAATGCTCATTTTATAATTGAGAATGTAGAGTTAATAATTAGGAATTTCTTTTGATAAACCTCCTAACTCGTAATTCCTAATTACGTTTTTTGCTTACCGTTGCTGCTTGAATTAAATTATCTTAAATGACATGCTGATGAAAATAACAATACATGGATATTAATCCACTCGAAACTGAAAAGATCGGAATCCAGACACTGGAACAGCAGTTAATGAAATCCGAATCTCAGATTTCTTTAAAAATAGGCCTTCCTAAAGAAGTTTCTAACGACGAACGACGTATCTGTTTAACGCCCGGCGGTGTCTCCGTTTTGGTAGCCAACGGGCATGAAGTGTTTCTGGAAAAAGGGGCCGGAAACGAAGCTAATTTCTCCGATCAGGAATTTTCTGATGCCGGTGCCGAAATTGCCTACAGCATAGACGAAATCTATAAAAAATCTGAAATGATCGTCAAGGTAGCTCCTCCGACAGAATCGGAATTTGAGCTGCTTGATGACAACCATATTTTACTTTCCGCACTCCATCTCGGTAATACGACCGAAGAGTTTATTGAGATACTGATCAACAAAGCTATCACCGCCATTGGATTTGAATTTATTAAAGGAGATGACAAAGAATTTCCCATCGTTCGTATGATGCACGAAATCACCGGCTCCATGGCTGTGCAAATTGGCGCACATTACCTTGAAAAGAGCGACGGCGGACAGGGTATCATGCTGGGAGGAATTTCAGGAATACCGCCCGCTACAGTTGTCATTCTGGGTGCGGGAATCACGGCCGAATATGCCGCTCGAACAGCACTGGGATATGGGGCACAGGTATTCGTAATGGATAATGATCTGGCACGACTCCGTCATCTCGAAAATGCTCTTGATCGCCGTATTATTACAGCTACAGCCAATTATCAATATTTATCCTCGGCACTTCAGTATGCAGATGTTGTTATCGGTGCTGCCATGCTGGAAGGCGAACGGGCCCCCTGCCTCGTTACCGAACCGATGGTTGCCAGCATGAAACCGGGCAGCGTCATTGTGGATACTGTGATTGATCAGGGCGGCTGTATCGCTACCAGCGAACCTACAACGCATTCTCAGCCTACCTATGTCATTCATGATGTTATCCATTACTGCGTGCCAAACATCCCATCAAATGTTGCCAGAACGGCCACTTATGCGCTCAATAATGTCATCGTACCTTACCTTCTGGCTATTGGAGACGCGGGCGGCATCAAAGATGCCTTGTGGACCAATACAGCGCTCCGCAATGGTACGTACGTTTATAAAAAACATCTCACCAAAAAAGCACTATCAAAAATTTTTGACATGCCTTATCGTGAAATTGAGATGTTAATAGCCAGTCAAATATAGTTTTTGATAATCCGATGATTATGAATAAGCCGACCAAAATTTTCCTTGGCGTGTTAACTTTTCTGCCGCTTATTGTTGGTATCGCGGCCGTTGGTTATGTCATCTACCAATTCGTCTCGATCATGGCGACCCAAAATCCGTACATGCCGATGATGCTTTTTGCATATATGGGCTATATAATCCCTTTCTTATTCTTATTTGGACTTTTCGACTTGGCTCTTATCATCTTTTACCTAGTCCATATCGGCAGAAACAATATTCTGGACAGTGAAAAGAAATTTTTGTGGATGGTGGTAGTTATTACACTCAATGGCATTGCCATGCCAATTTATTGGTATGTTCATGTTTGGAATTCAAAATCAGAGTTAAATCCAGCTGCAGAAAGATCTTATGAATCATCAGGAACTGAATCCCCGGAATTTTAAACGCATCAGCATCATCAACTGGCTGTTGAGCCTGCCTTTTTTTCTGCTCTTTTCATGGCCCTACCTTTATCTTTCCAACTTTGTAGGGATTGAAAAATTCATTGCATACACCGGATGTATCTTCTTTTCGGTTCCTTTTATGATTACTATCCTGCACGGACACGTGACCATGGCGCTCGGCGAAGCCCATCGCAATCATTATTACGACTGGCTCCGCGAACATACCCTCACCTATGGATTACTGTTTCATCCCTTAATGATGCGTACCCGCTTTCGCCTGGTCCTTCTGGTGGTCAGCCTTTTGCTTTTCGTAGCAGGATTTCTGCTCCATATCTACTAAAAGATATCCAAGCTTTAATATGTGAACGAAACCGCAGCCTTTGCTAGTAACAATATCCGTTAAAAAATCCGCAAAGCGTTCCAAGCTTTGCGGATTCTGTTTAAAACTGAATAAATGGTGGAGATCTCATGCATAACCTCCACCTCGTATACAAATTATCAATAAGCTTTACCGTTTTTGATCTCTTCGACCACACTGGGATCCAATAAAGTGGATACGTCACCCATATCGTCTGTTTCGCCGGCCGCAATACTCCTCAGGATACGACGCATGATCTTACCCGATCGAGTTTTCGGTAACCCGGGTACGACCTGTATTTTATCCGGCTTGGCAATAGGACTGATTACCTTTGTAACCAGATCATTGATTTCTTTCTTGAAATCTTTGGGTTTGGCTACGCCATCCTCACAAATCATGAATGCAAAGATACCCTCGCCTTTTACATCGTGAGGATAGCCTACGATAGCCGACTCAACGACTTTGGGATGCTCATCAATGGCATTTTCGATCTCGGCGGTACCCAAGCGATGACCCGATACATTCAACACGTCATCCACACGCCCGGTAATTCGATAGTAACCATCCTCGTCGCGACGACATCCATCCCCGGTGAAATAGTACCCCGGATACTTGGTAAAATAAGTCTCCCTGTAACGTTCCATGTCCCCCCATACGCCACGGGTCATTCCCGGCCAGGACTGTTTGATCACCAGATCCCCCTGCACGCCGTTGCCTTCAATCTCATTACCCTTTTCGTCCATCAGCTGGGGTTCAATGCCCGGGAGAGGTAATGTGGCATACCCGGGTTTGGTAGGTGTAACTCCGGCAAGGGGAGAAATCATAATCCCCCCCGTTTCGGTTTGCCACCACGTATCAACAATCGGGCACTTGCCGTTTCCAATGTGGTCGTGATACCAATGCCAGGCCTCTTCGTTAATGGGTTCGCCCACCGTCCCAAGCACTTTAAGCGAACTCAGATCGTATTTATTGACATACTCGATATCTTCTTTCATTAATGCCCGAATAGCCGTGGGCGCCGTGTAAAAATGTGTCACGTTATATTTCTCGCAAACTTCCCACAGGCGGCCGGCATCAGGATACGTCGGTGTTCCCTCAAAGATAATTCCCGTTGCCCCATTCAACAATGGTCCGTATAGAATATAAGAGTGTCCCGTGATCCAGCCGGCATCAGCGGTGCACCAGTAAATATCCTCTTCCTCCACCTGGAAGACATTCCGAAAAGTATAACTGGTATACACCATATATCCGCCGCAGGTATGCAACTGCCCTTTGGGCTTGCCCGTGGAACCGGAAGTATACAAAATGAAGAGGGGATCTTCGGCATCCATTTCTACAGCTTCATGCTCTTTAGAAGCATTTCGAATGAGCAAATGCCACCATTCATCACGACCTTCCACCCAATCGATATCGCGGTTGGTTCGCTGGCAGACAATCACTTTTTCCACCGAAGGACAATCTTCAAGAGCTTCATCAGAAATATCTTTAAGAGGCACGTGCTTTTCTCCCCGGCGAAGTCCGTCGTTTGTTATCAGCATCTTGGCATCGCAATCCTGGATGCGCTCGGCCAGCGACTGGGCAGAAAATCCCGCAAAAACAATAGAATGTACAGCCCCGATACGCGCACAAGCCAATGCCGCGATCATTAGCTCAGGGGTCATCGCCATATAAATAGCCACCCGGTCGCCTTTTTCAATCCCTTTAGATTCTAACACGTTGGCAAACCGGCAGACGTCTTCGTGTAATTGCCGATAGGTAATTGTCCTTCGAAAAGAGTCTGGATGATTCGGTTCAAAAATAAAGGCCGTTTTGTTACCTATCGTATTCAAATGACGATCCAGGCAATTTTCGGTGATATTCATCTTACCGCCCTCAAACCATTTCACATTGCCTTTTTCAAAACTACCGCTATGTGTTTTATCCCATCGCTTGCGCCAATAAAATGTTCCCGCCTCATGCTCCCAAAACTCCTCGGGATTCTCAATACTCCTTTTGTATACCTCTTTATACTCTTCAAACGAATCGATATTTAGCCACATAACAGTCGAATTTTAGTTGAAAATAATTTTCAAATGTCTACAAACTCATATTAAATAATTTGCACAGATAATCAAGCCCTAATCAAAAAGAATCATTGACACTGACGGCAAAAACTCAAATATTTAATTCAATCTAAAACTATCTATCATTTAACTATGAATGGAGCAGAATATCACCTCATTGTAAATCATATTCCAATTTTTAGTGTCGCATTCGGTGTGTGCATACTAATCTGGGGAATGATCAAAAACAGTAAGTCCATCAAGCAGATTGCAGCGGTTCTTTTTGTGCTGGGAGCCCTTTCCAGCTATGTTGCCGTCGAAACCGGTCATGCAGCAGAAGAAGTGGTCGAAGATATACCCACCGTCACTCATCATCTTATCGAAGAACACGAAGAAAGTGCTGAAACCTCACTCTGGCTTTCTATTGCCCTGGGCGTTCTAAGTTTGATATGGCTGTTTGCCGATAACCTAAATCTCACATTTAAAAAACCATTGCTTATCGTTACCCTGATTTTGGGATTGGTGAGCGTTGGCAGCCTGATCTATACAGCCTACCTGGGCGGGCATATTCGACATACCGAAATTCGGCCCAATCAGACCGCTGTGCCTAATACAAATATGGATCACGACTCGGATTAAATTATATTAGTCTTTATTGCGTTAAACTCTCTTCAAATCCAACAGAAGTATTGTAATAAAGACGATATAATTTGAAGTCAGAAGAAAGCCCGGGGCTACAGGTTGTTGAAAAATGGTTCAAACAACGGAACTGGCATCCCTTTGATTATCAGCGGGAGGTGTGGCAGGCCTTTCTTGAAGGAGAAAACGGCCTGCTGAACGCACCTACAGGCAGCGGCAAAACTTTTGCTCTGTGGATGCCCATGCTTATCAAATGGATCGACGAACATCCCCAAACTTATCAGGAGTTGACCGATAATGGTCTGCAATTGTTATGGATTACGCCGCTCCGTGCTCTTGCCCGCGATATTGAACAAGCCTTACAAAAGGTGCTTTATGATCTGGAAATCCCCTGGGAGGTAGCACGGCGTACCGGGGACGTGTCATCTCATAAAAAGCAGCAGTTGAAAAAGCAGATGCCGGAGGTGTTAATCACCACACCTGAAAGCCTACACATCCTTATGGCTCAAAAAGGCTATAAGCGCTATTTCAATGATCTTGACGCTGTAGTGATTGATGAGTGGCATGAACTGCTGGGATCCAAACGTGGAACTCAAACCGAACTGGGGCTTTCCCGATTGAAGCATTTACGCCCGGAACTTAGGATATGGGGCATTTCTGCTACCATTGGTAACCTTGAAGAAGCATTGGATACATTATTAGGCACTGATGCCGACACGCGAAAAGCATCCATTATCAAAGCCAATATGGAGAAAAAGCTACGCGTTCAATCCATCCTTCCGGATGATGTAGAAAAATTTCCATGGTCCGGTCATCTCGGTACCAAATTGCTGCATAAAGTACTGCCTATTATTGAAGAGAGTCGATCTACGCTTATTTTTACAAACACGCGGTCGCAATCCGAAATCTGGTTCCAACGACTACTAGAGGCGAAACCCGATCTTGCCGGAACTATTGCGTTACATCACGGATCACTTAGCAAAAAGATCCGCAGATGGGTGGAGCAGTCATTACACGAAGGATC
>DATFLI010000357.1:0-2875 GCA_035267805.1 Balneolaceae bacterium
ACTCGACTTCGTTCATCAATCCATTTAAAAATAACTCCGGGGATACAGCTGTCTGGATAGAAGCATAACGCCGGAGCCCTTCGAAGCCGAACTCCTGCTGATTTTCATTTCGCGCTTCCACCAGTCCATCCGTATAGAGAATCAGCCAATCTCCGCTGTTAAGTGAAATCGACTCCGAGCGATATTTTGCATTGGGATTTAATCCGATAGCCGGTCCCGTCGGCTTGAGCCACTGTTCCGATGCTTGCTCTGCATTCCAGAGTAGCGGTGGATGATGGCCGGCATTGACATAGTGCAGCGTTCGCGATTCAGGATCAAATCCTGCTAAAAACAACGTGATAAACCGAATTTGTTTTAGATTATATCGGAACAGCTCATTAAGCCGGATACCTAATTTAGCTAACTCATCAAAGTCAGGACCCATAATTCGCAATGCGGCCTGCAGATTGGCCATTAACATCCCTGCCGGAACCCCTTTGCCCATCACATCGGCAATAGCAAATCCCTGACACTGATCTTTATAGCGGAAAAAATCATAATAATCACCGCCGATTGCTCCAAATGGGCGAGCAAGAACAGCCATTTGCACGCCCTCCAATGCCGGCAGGCTACCGGGTAACAAATGTTGCTGAACCTGTGCCGCCAGTTCAAGATCGCGTTCCAGCTCTCTCTTTTGTGCTTCGGAATAGTGATCAAGACAGATGCAGGTCGTAAAGTCCAATATCAACCGCTCCTCTTCTACTTCGCCCGAACACATTTCACATTTCCCATACGTACCTTGATCCAGTTTCGCTATGGCCGTATCAATTTCAGAAACAATTTGCAGATCATGAGTTCTCGGTACACCTTTTTCTTCTCCCAATTGCAGATAACGATTGGACTTACCATTCTCCAGCCACGTAAAAAGATTAGCTCGATGTCGTAACAATGAACGACGAATGGTTTTTAGAAATGATTTTTCCATCGGCCTACCAATGAAAAATTAATAACTCTTTCAAAGATACGGAAGTTTACGACATAAAAATCGATTTAGTTACAACGTGGGAAAAACCCTACAAAAGTTATGAATCATAAATGGCAGGATTGCGATTACCGAACGAGAATCAAATATGGAATATCGAAAACCGGACAAAGAATTTCGTATGATGTAAGGACTTTGAGATTCATCGATTCCTTGTTCGATATTATTTCATCATCACGTTCGTCGAGGTATTCGGACTATTCTTCAGGGTTTGTAGCACCACACAGTATCGCTCGGTGAGTTCAATGAGTTTGTCAATTTTTTTCTTATCAGCATCAGTATCCAACTCAAAATTCAGGCTGATTTCTTTAAACCCGACAGGAGCATCCTTAGAAACCGCAAGAGTCCCCCTGAAATCCAGTATCCCCTCGGCTTTCACTTGTCCGCTCTTGATATTAATCCGCATAGCCGTAGCTACCGACTTCAAAGTCACCCCGGCACAAGCCACCAAAGCTTCCAGCAGCATATCCCCCGAACAAGTTTTAGAGCCATCCCCACCGGTGGCAGGATGCAGCCCGGCCTCAACAGCCCCTGTATCTGTTTTGACCTCACAGGTTATTTCTTCCCCGAGTTTACCTTCGGCATGTAGAATCCATTCTGCTTCTTTGGGATCCAACTTGTATTGATCTTTAAGAGGTGCTTGCAAGGCTCGCAATTCTGATGCATCCATTGTCTGTTTAAATAGCTTTCTTTACTGGTTATTTCTAGCTACAAAACTAGGCTAAAACCATCATCATTTCTAATAATTCTATTTTGTCAGCGCAATTCATTATTCTGACAAATAGCTTACTAAATAGTTTGGAATCCTTACAACAAAGGAACGTGCCGCACCTAAAGTACAGAACCGGATAAATCAGAACGAGCTCAAAGATGCAAATAATCTATTGCTTCACCTCTGCCGTCGGCATGTTTTGAGGGAATAGTGACAAATACGGGGTTTGAGGTAATACTCCCGGAGCTACGGCCAGGGGCATCTTTTCCCCTTTGGGTCCCAGCGATTTGATATAGGCATAGATGGCCCTTGCATCACTTTCACTCATCTTATTAACATTCATCCAAGGCATCGGGGGCAAACCGGTTCTGGTTTTTAACTGCTCAACCCATTCGTCTTCGGTCATCTCCTGAACACGAAGCCGCAGATTTGGGGGATAGGTCGTGCCCCAGGGGCCCTGCCATCCAACCGGGGAGCCGGTCAGCCAATCGGCTTCCGGCACCTTGCCTTCGTTCATCAGGTATCCGTTGGTATGGCAGTCATTGCATCCGCCTAAAATAATCATATAGCGTCCGGCCTCGATTTGGTTAGCAGAACTGATATGAGGACTTCTGTCGGCAGTATCATTTTTCGTGCATCCCACCACCATCAAGAACAGCATTCCCATCCAAAAAACATAGGTTTTCATTTTGTAATACACCAAGCTATTTAAGATAAGTAACTTTTTTATTTGAGCTTTTAAGTCACAACATAAGCCATTATAAATTCTGAATTTATACAAATTCTAAATGATAGGAAATAGAGTCAAAAAATATTTGTAAGATACACATTTAACGTGAATTCGAGATAAGCATTTTATCTGGAAATGAAAATATGGTTTGCTGATCTTCCCCCTGGCCCCTTCAGTTCCAGCTGAATACCAAGGAAAAAAGATATTGCTACAAGGGGGACCTCTTGCATTTGGAAGGGCTAATCCGGCATTAGAATCGCGAGTACAGCCCGCAAAGCGGAGGGTGAACAATTCCCACCAATATGGATGATTGGTTTGCTAGCACCCAGCCAGAAGGACCATGGAATTAGTCCCGCTCGAAGGCCGTAGCCGGGTCGGGATTCGTAGCCGGCCCTATGGAATGCCACTTTGT
>DATFLI010000358.1:0-5606 GCA_035267805.1 Balneolaceae bacterium
CAAAATGCGGCTGGGTATTACACTTGCCGATTCGAATCCGCAAACAGCCAAAAAGGCTGTAGAGTCGGCTTCGCCGAATGCATTCCAGTCCAATGATGACGATGCATTGATTCATTTCGAAAAAACCCCGCCCAGTACAAATCCCATTTGGGAACGCTTGGTCCAAAGCGGAAGAAATGACTTTGTACCGTCGAATACCCTCATTGATATGATGAACAATCTAAATGATCCCCGCCGTAAAGAATTCTTCGTAAAGACCGATACTTCGGTTTATGAAGGAGGAACTTACGGTACGACCAATACCTATGGCGCTTATTCTCATATGAGCTCGAAGATATTAGCCCGCGACTTAACGGGTTTTATTATGAAATATCCAGAGATCGAGTTTATTCGTGCTGAAGCTGCCCAGCGGGGATACAACATCAGTGGTTCTGCACAATCTCATTACAACGAGGCGATTCGTACTGACATGCAGTACTGGGGCGTAGCTGACTCGTCTATCACTCAATATCTGAGTCAGTCGGATGTAAATTATGCAACGGCAATTGCAAATGGCACAGAGATGCAGCGTATTGCCCAGCAAAAATACCTGGGGCTTTATTTACAAGGTCTCCAAGCCTGGACCGAATGGAGAAGACTGGATGCCCCAATGTTTAACCCTCCACCGGGTATGACAATGAGTGATATCCCGGTTCGATTCACCTATCCGGTTAGCGAGCAGAATTTAAACACGAAAAATTACAATCAGGCTGCTTCAGCTATTGGAGGCGACAAGCTTTCAACCCATATTTTCTGGGATGTGAATTAATTCAAACTTACCTTAAAACTTGAAGGAGTCCGGATTTCCGGGCTCCTTTTTTATTTGAGGAGGTCTGCTCATTTTTCCCGGTCCAAGCTACAAACTTTTAAACAGATTTATTTTTACCGGAATCTTGCAGGTGCTGTTTTTTATGAACTGATGCCGAATAATAAAAGGGCATTTTCGTCGGTCCTTGCCAGAACCTCATCCAGAGAAATATCCAAAACCTCCGATAATTGTTTTGCAGTGTACTGCACGAAGCCCGGCTCATTACGCTTGCCGCGTTTGGGAGACGGTGCCAAATACGGTGCATCGGTCTCCAGCATCATATGTTCCAGCGGCAACCGGGCAACAGATTCATCGACACCGGCATTTTTGAAGGTCAGCACGCCTCCAATTCCGAGCTCAAGTCCCAAATCAATGGCTCGTTTCCCCTCATCCGCCGAACCGTTAAAACAGTGCCAAATTCCGGTCAAGCTACCGTCCTGCTCCTCTTCGATGATATCGAACATATCCCCGGTACTATCGCGATTATGAAGAATAATAGGCTTTTGAACAGCTTTGGCAACTTTACAGTGGATATGCAGTGATTCTTTTTGCTTGGATTTATAGTCGCTACTCCAGTGATAATCCAAACCCGTTTCTCCGACAGCTACGATATCATCTTGCTTGCAATATTCATAGAGTTCACCCTCGGTCGTACAAATACCTTCATTAATTTCTGTGGGATGAATGCCCGACATCTTATGGAAAATAATCTTAGGATGATGGAGCCGGTCCATCTTCGGCAGTGAATCAAAATTGATCGCAGGCATAAAAATGTGCGTTACTCCTGCTTTGGCTGCACGATCAAGCACCTGCTGAATATCATTGTCGAACTGTTCGAGGTAGATGTGGCAATGCGTATCAATCATTATTCTATGCTACTTCGACACTATGGAATTCAACGAGTCTGTTCATGGGATGACGAATAAAGGATTCCGCCATTAATCCATTTTCTTCCAAAATTTCTGTGATCATTTTTCGGTGGGCAAAAGCCACTGATCCAATAAAGCTTACTTTATAATCGGTGGCGTTGGTGTATTTGAGCAATATGCGGGTGATAAAATTCTCAAATCCCTCATGCAATATCTCCTTAATAAACGGATGATCGGCATGCTCTCCCAAAAAAGCCCCGTATGAGGCGATAAATCGACTTTTTTGTGACCCGTCATAAAGACCGGCTGTTATATGATCAAGCGACATATCGTAATTTTTCTCCAGGTCTTGCTTTAAGTCGTCCGGAACTTCCTTCCGGAAATATTTATTGATGAGTCGCTTGCCAAAATAGCCGGCACTCCCCTCATCCCCCAAAATAAACGCCAGCGAGGGAATATGTTCAATAATTTCGTTGCCGTCATAGAGGCAAGAATTTGAACCCGTTCCAAGGATGCAAGCTATGCCCGGCTGACGTAAAAAACATGCCCGGGCAGCTCCCAACAAATCATGAAATACATTCACAGAAGCATCAGGAAAGGCTCCTTGCAACGCTTGATGAACAATCGCGTCTTTCTCATTACCGTCGCATCCGGCACCGTAAAAATGAATTTCTTCTATCTTTGCACCATCCAGTTTAGGCTTTAAATGATGATCCACAACCTCGGTTATACTTTCGGTAGTATGGTAATAGGGATTTAGTCCCTCGGTATGAAAAGTCTTCGTCTCTCCATCTGTTATTAAGCACCATTCTGTTTTGGTTGCGCCACTGTCAGCTATCAAAATACTCATGAAAAACCTTTACTTTTAAATTAAGCGCCAAATCTAAGCATTTTTTGCATCGTACTGCAAATGAAGTTGGCAATAGAGACTATCTAAAATTCTACCTATAATCTAAGGCTTAGCCGGCGTATAAAAAAAGAGATAAGCTATGAAACTTACTTACAGCAATTACCTGAAAATCGACGAATTACTTGAATTACAGGAACTTCGTTCTGATCCAAATGAGCACGATGAGATGTTGTTCATCATCATCCATCAAACTTATGAGCTTTGGTTTAAACAAGTGTTGCACGAGTTTGAAAAGCTGCGCAAAGATCTTAAGAACGGTCGGCCATGGAGAGCCGACAAAACAATGAAACGAGTCCTCACTATTCTAAAGACGATGGTTGCCCAAATCGACATTCTGGAGACGATGACGCCGCTTGAGTTTGAAAGTTTCCGGGGATTTCTGGACGAAGCCAGTGGATTTCAATCAGTGCAATTCCGGGAATTGGAAATTTTGTGCGGACTTCGATCCCCCCATGTGTTAAAAGTGCATGAAAATCAGCCCCAATATGTCGACCGGATGAAAACACGGATGACAGAACAGACGATCTGGGAATGCTTCTGCGAATACCTGCAAAATAAAGGGTATGATGTTAAAACACCCGAGCGGGTGAATGAAGAAGGATTACTATACGAACCCAACCGAAAGAACCAGAAAATTCTGGTTGACATTATGAATAATGATGAAGAAACGGCAATGCTCTGCGAACTATTGGTGGACTTTGACGAAGGTATGCAGGAGTGGCGGTATCGCCATGTGAAGATGGTGGAACGAACCATTGGCAACAAAATGGGAACGGGGGGATCAAGCGGTGTCGATTACCTGCGAAACACCTTACACCAGCGCATATTCCCGGACCTTTGGGAAATCAGATCGGAAATATAATTGTTAGGAAACCAAGCATTCACCTAGAAATAAACAGCATGAACGATATTGACAAACTTGCTAAGAATCTCCAACCGCATTACAACTATTTTGATGTAAGCAACCGATTGCTTTTTACGGGACATTCACATCAAGCCTGGCCTGATGTAGCCTTGGAAGGGCTTAAAGAATCGTTTACAGCCGCTGCTTCAGAAGTGGACAATAAGTGGGAACCGGCATTCGAAAAGGCTGAAATTTTGCGGGATTATCTTCGGCATTACTACGATGATCCCAACGGTATGTATTGCTTGGCAGAAAACACACACTTGTTACTGGTTTCCTGGCTTTCCAGTTTTGATCTCAAAAACAAGCCCAAAGTCATAACTACGGATACCGAATTCCATTCGATGTTTCGCCAGCTACATCGCCTTGAAGAAGAGGGACTGCAAATAGTGCCTGTGGATGCTCATTCGGAAGAAATCGTTGCCCAAATCAAACAAGAGATTGACAATGACACTGCTGCAACCATGCTTTCTCGCGTATATTTTGAGAGTGGCGTGGTAAATCAACAGATCTCCGAAATTGCTGAGGTGGCGCGTCAAAATAACGTGTCCCTTTTGATTGATGATTACCACGGTACAAATGTGGTACCGCTTTCGCTTCGTGAAGCAAGCCTTGAAGATTGCTTCCTACTGATTGGTGGCTATAAATACCTGCAGTGGGGTGAGGGAAATTGCTTCCTGCGCTTCCCAGATAACTGCAGGCTACGCCCGGCGATTACAGGATGGTTTGCCGCTTTTAGCTCCTTGGATGAGCCTCGAACCGATAACCCGGTTTCATACGACGACGGCAATCAGCGGTTTGCAACAGGCACATATGATCCAGCATCTCAGTTTCGAGCAGCAAAAGTAGTAGAATTTTTCAAAGATCAGGGATTAACGCCTGAAGTTCTTCGACAGCAATATTTAAACCAAGTAGGTTTGCTTAGAGAGTTATTTTTGGAACGGAATTTTGATACTTCGAAAATCAAGTTGCGTCATAATCGTCCGCTGGAACAAAACGGCGGATTCCTGGCGTTGCAATCTCCGTTTGCACGAACAATACGGGCGAAATTGCTGGAGCAAAACATTTTTACAGACGCCCGCGGTGATATCCTGCGACTGGGGCCCGCGCCCTATACCACCTCGGACCAAATCCACCTACTTATTTCCAAACTCACAGAAGTCGTGAACGCCTTAAATCCATAATCTTTGTAAGGATTGCTTGCCTTAAGGGTCTTACTATTAAAAATTAGTTAAAAGAAATAAATAACTATACCACAGAGTTTCACTGAGTATACACTGAGAACCGCTGAGAAAATTGTACCAAATAAAAACAAACTCCGCGAAACTCTGTGACTGCTCTGTTGAACCCTGTGTAAAAAACACTACTTCATATTCATTTCTATGAATGAACACTTGAATAAAATAACCGGCGAAATAATTCATAGTGCAATTGAGGTACACAAAAATCTTGGTCCAGGACTTCTTGAATCTGCATACCAAAAATGTCTGCAATTTGAATTAACCGAACAGAATTTAGTTGTTCGGGAAGAATTACCCTTGCCAATTGTGTATAAAGATATCCATCTGGATCACGGTTATAGGCTAGATTTACTCGTCGAAGAAAGAGTAGTCATAGAGATAAAAACCGTAGAAACTTTTACAGATGTGCATATCGCTCAATTATTGACCTATTTAAAACTGGGTGGTTATAAACTGGGATTACTTATTAATTTTAACGTTACCCTTTTAAAAAACGGGATCAAACGCCTTATTTATTAATGCATATAATCGTATGTAACGTCTCTTTTGTCTTATATCAGAACAAAGATGACAAAGTTAAATAATTATATCACTGAGTTTCACAAAAAAGACACAAAGATTCACCAAAAAATTGGAAGCATTTAAAAAACTCAGTGAGACTCTGTAAATGTCCTGTGATTCTCCGCGTAATGGTTTTGATTCTACTTTATAAAAGAAAGAAATATAACGTGATAAATCGTAGTAATACTGAAGAAATCTCCAACTGCACATTTTTATCATTAAATCCATTTTCAAAAGATAGCTGACACTATGTTGTCAGTTTTATTTGATATAT
>DATFLI010000359.1:0-2071 GCA_035267805.1 Balneolaceae bacterium
CTCGATCCGTTCATCGGTCCGGTTTTATCAAATTTGGATATCAAAAATGGTGGGGCGGCGATCCCATGTGTGTTGCCTAAGCGGACCTTTTTAGAGAAAGTGTTTCTTTTGCATGAAGAGTTTCAGAAAAATCCGGAAGAATTACGTGCAGAGCGATTAAGCCGTCATCTTTATGACGTAGAAAGAATGATGGATGGAGAACATGCCCAGCAGGCATTGGAAGATGAAGCACTATACCGGGACATTGTTAGACACCGTCGCAACCTAATTGGTTTGAAAGGAATCGATTATGATCGTCATTGGCCTGGCAGCATCAATCTTAATCCACCTGATTCAGTTCAAAAGGAGTGGAAACAGGATTATAAGAATATGCAGGAGAGTATGATTTATGGCGAGACGCTGACTTTTGAGGCGCTGCTGGGGCGCATGGAAAAATTGACGGAAAGAATTAATTCATTGGAGTTTGAAAAATAAAAAGTAAGTACGATGGCAGATCAAAAAGTTGGTAATAATAAAGAAGAGCTAAAGCAGTCATTTCTTAATACGTGGCCGTTTGAGCGGGTTAAAGGAATGCAATTAGAAGAATACACTAATTTAAACAGGGAGGATTCTTTTTGTTATTGGCTGGAATCCACCACCGACAAAATAGGAAGCATTTGGGGCGGATCGGCTTATAAGTTTGGAATATACAAGAGAAATAACACCGATAAAGAAGATAGCCGGTCAGGGTATCGTACGGACGGAGAATATGGTTGGGTTGCAAAATACGGAGAAAGTCCCGAGGAGGCGTTTCGCAGGATTCGATCAATGATTGCCGATATCATTGAGGCGGCCCAACAGGATGACTTAAGCAAAATCGATTCCATCGATCTCGGTGATGCCGTTAAGTGGAAAATTGCCTTTCTCTATTCCGACTATCGAGTGGTTAATATTTTTAAGAGAAAGGCCATTTATGATGTCGCCCGACAGAGAGGGCTGCAAAATGCAGATCAAAAGCCCATATCAGAGCTGCATCGGTATCTAATCAACCAAAAACCTGAAAATGAATCCTACTTTGATTACACTACCAATCTTTGGAAAAGGTACAAAGACACACAAGAGGAAAATATCATGGATTCAGTTATGTCCGATACGTCAATATCAGGCTTAAATACGATACTGTTTGGCCCTCCCGGCACCGGCAAAACATTTCATACGGTTGATTACGCCTTAAGCATTGTAGATCCGGAGTTTTATGAGCAGCATAAAGATAATCGTAAAGAGCTTGTTGATCGATTCAGAGAGTTGCTCATCACGGATTGGGATAATCCCAAACAAGGACGCATAGCTGCCACAACCTTCCACCAAAGTTTTACCTACGAAGATTTTATTGAAGGCATCAAACCTGAACTAACTTCAAATAACCAGCAAGATACGTCAACCGAAGAGCAGCAGTTTGATGAAGAGCAGGATGAACAAAACTCCATAAGCTATACGATTGAAGATGGCATTTTTAAGCGTATAAGTAATCTGGCCCGACAAGATTCTGGTGGTGCTGTAGAGGAAACTAAAGGCAAGTTGAAATGGGATCGTGAACAGTTTAAGAAAGCAGAATTTTACAAGCTGTCACTCGGTGACGTTAATATGCGGGAAGATGAAGATATTTATAACTATTGTATAAAGAACAATAAAGTTGCCATTGGTTTTATCGGCGGACAGGATTTAGGCGATATGGAAGAGGGCGAAATTCGCAATCTAAGTCAAAACAATCCGGAAATAGATGACCATGACAGTCGATCGATGGCGATGTTTATCCATAACCTTAAAACAGGATATTATGTAGTTATCCCAAATGGTAATCATAAATTTAGGGCCATAGGTCGTGTCACCGGAGACTATCAATATGATCCCGATTCTCCAATCAGATATAATCACTTTCGGGATGTGGAATGGCTGGTTACCGATTTAGACTTGCCCGTTGACTTAATTTATGAAAAGAACTTTATGCAGC
Source organism: Balneolaceae bacterium (assembly GCA_035267805.1). GTDB lineage: Bacteria > Bacteroidota > Rhodothermia > Balneolales > Balneolaceae > Fodinibius. Next base: position 1,991 of record DATFLI010000359.1, read on the forward strand.
AGACCATCTATCAGCTGCACAAAAAATTTGTGAAACCCGAGTTTTTCATTAAATCAAAAGCCAGCGAAGCCGATGGAAAAT
>DATFLI010000360.1:0-4227 GCA_035267805.1 Balneolaceae bacterium
AAAGTCAAGTATGGAACGGCTACCCATTTTAATCTCATCCGGGCACAGGTCGACTTTTCCAATGCCCAGACACAAAAAATAAGTGCGAAAAATGACCTTGAACAAGCAAAGGCCACCTTTTTCAATACGCTGGGAGTATCCCAAAACAGCCAGGTAATGCTGGACGACAGCCTGGACTATCAACCGGTTAATACCAATGAAGGGAAAGCCATTCATAAAGCCTTACTCAACAGGCCGGATTTGGCAAGCAGCAAGCTAAATGTCGAGCTTCAAAAATCATCACTAAAATCGACCTATTCGCGCTATCTGCCTACCGTAAGTGCCTACTTTGATCAGACATGGGCAAATCCGGCGCCCCTTACGATTCCGCCGTCACAAAGCTGGGGATATCTCTGGAATGCAGGATTTCGCTTAAACTGGTCGATTTTCAATCTTGATCGCGAAGGCAGCATCATGCAAGAGCGTTCAACGTTGCGGCAGCAACAGCTGGATTTTCTGGACACCCAACAACAGGTCATCTATGACGTGCATAGTGCCGAGATGGCACTCCAAAACGCAAAACAATCGGTGGATGCTCAAAAACTGACTGTACAACAAGCAACCGAAGGATTGAAATTAGCGCAAGCTCAGTTCAAACAAGGAACCATCGACCAAGTCTCACTGCTGGAAGCACGCCAGGCTCTCAGTGAAGCCGAACTTTCGTATTATTCGAGTTTGTATCAGCATAAAGTAGCGCGACTCGATCTTTTACGCGCGACCGGTCAGCTGCAGATGAATTTTTCAAATAAGGCCGATTCCAACAAGTGAATGCCTTAATAACGTTTTAAAAGAATATTAAGATTAAAATTTTATGTGGATTTCAGATACTGCTATAGAACGCCCGGTCACCACGCTAATCCTCATGGGCGCACTGTTAATTTTTGGGTACATCTCATTCTCAAGAATGGGTATCGACCAGTTTCCAGAAGTTAGCTTCCCCATCGTTACGGTCACTACTTCGTATCCGGGGGCCAGTCCCGATGTAATGGACCAGGAAGTGACCAATAATCTTGAGGAGCAAATCAACACAATCAGTGGGATAAAAAATATTATTTCCCAGAGTTATGACGGGCTCTCGATTGTAACTACCCAGTTCGAGCTGTCGAAAGATGCCAATGTTGCAGCCGAGGAAGTCAGGGCCAAAGTTGATCTTGCCAAACAGGATCTGCCTAACGACATCAATCCCCCGATTGTACAGAAATTAGACGTAAACTCCAGTCCTATCCTATGGATTTCCGTGTCCGGAAAGGTCCCCTACCTGCAATTATCCCAATATGCCAACCATACCCTCAAACAACAATTACAAACGGTAAGCGGGGTCGGGAATGTGGAAGTTACCGGTCTGCGTGAGCGCGAAATACGCGTCTGGCTAGAACCCAAAGAACTGCATTCACGGGGTCTGACGGCCGCAGATGTTATCGGTGCCATACGCAGTAATCACCTGGAACTTCCGGGCGGACGTATCGAAGAGGCCAAGAAAGAATATTCCATTAAGGTTCAGGGCGAATATAAAACACCCGAAGGCTTGAAAAATTTGGTCGTGAAAAGTGTTAACGGGAAAACGGTTTATCTAAAAGATGTAGCCCGGGTAGAAACAGGTACGGAAGATTACCGGACCATTGCACATTATAACGGTGACCCGACGATCGGCCTGGGCATTCGAAAGCAAAGCGGGGCTAATACGGTAGCCGTGGCCAATGGTATTAAAGCCAAATTAAAGACGCTGTCGGCTGATGCCCCCAACGGAATCAATTTGAAAGTAGCCATTGATAATTCCAAGTTTATCGAACGATCAATTGGGGGCGCTCAATTTGACATCATTTTAGGCGTGATCCTCACAGCACTGATTATGTTCTTCTTTCTCCGTAACGTGGGCATCACCTCCATCAGTGTCATATCCATACCGGTTTCGTTGATTGGCGGCTTCATTATTATGAATGCTCTCAACTTCACGATAAATAATTTGACCATGCTTGCCATGTCGCTGGCGGTAGGACTGGTTATTGACGATACCATTGTGGTACTTGAAAATATCTTCAGGCATGTTGAAGAGGGACAAAACAGCATGGAGGCAGCGCGAGTCGGAACCAGCGAAGTTGGATTTGCCGTGCTTGCGGCAACATCTACGGTTGTCGCAGTATTTCTACCGGTAGCATTCATGAAGGGCATCATCGGTCGCTTTTTCTTCCAATTCGGTATGGCCGTTGCGGTAACGGTATCGATCTCTCTTTTTGTTTCCTTTACCCTTACGCCCTTCCTCTGCTCCCGTTTTCTGAAACATGATGAAAAGCATAGCAAATTTTACATGACCCTTGAGCGATTCTTTAAATGGCTGGAGGAAAGCTATATCAAAACACTCAAATGGGGTACCCGTCATCGATGGAGTGTAATTGCCATAGCTATTGTAACCTTCGTGCTTGGCATGTCTCTTTTACCGTTTATCGGTACCGAATTTATTCCTCAGTCGGATGAATCACGTTTCCAGATCAGTTTTGAAATGCCTACGGGTACGTCCATCGATGCGATGAATTCGCGGTTGTATAAGATTGAAAACACCTTATCCAAATACCCGCAGATTCAAAGTTTGTTTTCTTCGGTCGGCAGTGGAGCCAGCCAAGAAGTAAACAAGGGAAACTTCTTTGTGAATATGGTGTCTACCGATCAACGCGACATCAGTCAACAGGATCTGATGAAAGAAGTACGTACAAAACTAGAGAATAAATTTCCCAACATGGTTGTAGCTGTCGAACCGGTTTCGGCTGCCGGTAATAACGGTAGCAGGCGGGCGGACGTACAGTATATCATTCAGGGTCCGGACTTGAAGAAACTCAATGAAATCAGCAATAATGCTATCAAAGACCTCAAAAAAGATGGCCGCTTTGTAGATCTGGATACTGATTTACGATTAAATAAGCCGGAGGTCAATGTAGATATAAATCGGGATCTGGCCTATAACCTGGGCGTTAATGTGCAAACGATCTCAACCGAAATTTATGCGCTCTTCGGAGGAAACGACGTAGCTAAATACACCCATAATGGTTATCGCTACAAGATCAGGGTAAAAGCGAAAGGCAACGTGCGGGATAAGCCGCAAAATCTTAATGATATTGAAGCACGCAATAAGAACGGGCGCCTAATCAAAGCTTCCAACCTGATCGATTATAACGTGGGACAGGGGCCCAGTTCTGTAAATCGATATAACCGGATTCATGCGGTAAACCTGTATGCCAATACTACCGGTGAAATATCGGCGGGAGAGGCATTACAGGTCGTAAAAAAGGATGTTAATAAATACCTGCCTGATAACGGTGAATATACTACCTCACTGGGAGGTCAGAGTCAGAATATGCAAGAATCATTCGGTTATATGATACAAGCCCTTGAAATTTCCATCCTGGTAATTTACATGGTTCTGGCTATACAGTTTGAATCGTTTATCCATCCTTTCACCATTATGATCTCACTGCCGTTGACAATGATTGGAGTTTTCGGAGGGTTATTCGTCGCCGGTGCCACACTTAATATTTTCTCCTTTATCGGTGTGATTATGTTAGTCGGATTGGTTGTAAAAAATGCCATCCTGCTGGTGGATGTAGCCAATCAGCAACGCGAGGAGCATAACAAAGATAAAGTTGAGGCAATACTTATTGCCGGCCGGCTAAGGCTGCGTCCTATTTTGATGACCGCCTTCGCGGTCATCTTTGCCCTGATACCTGTGGCATTAGCTTTAAGTGAAGGCGGCGGTTCCCGCCAGCCTCTGGGCATTGCGGTAGTGGGCGGAATGCTTACGTCGACATTTCTGACGTTGTTGGTTATCCCGATAATCTATCTGATGCTGGATGATCTTTCTGAGTGGTTCAGAGGCTTATTTTCTAAACAAGGTAAAGAAAGTGTTTAATCATTTAATGACTAGTAAAATGAATATGAATTTTCCAATTTCACGTTGGTTTAAAATTTCCTTAACTGCCGGGTCGGTTCTTCTGCTCTTTAGTGCATGTGGATCCAAACAGGCAGGTAATGATCAAATGAATGGAGCTGCATCCGATCAAAATAATTTTCGATCGGATACGGCGACGGTACAAACGACAAAAGTACAACCTCATAATTTTAGCCGCGAAATTACTTCAACCGGTAACCTGGTTGCCAAACAACATGCCCAGTTACGTACGTTGGTGCCCGGCAAGATTA
>DATFLI010000361.1:0-11418 GCA_035267805.1 Balneolaceae bacterium
AACAATAAAACATTTTATTAACAGGCAATCAGTATTCGGCTGCCAGTTTACTTCCTAACTGAATTCTGAGTGCTAAATACTATGGATAAACAAAAATTAGCGATAAAGGTAGTTGAAAAGATGCTGGCTGATGATGCTTTCAGTCAGTGGTTGGGCATGGAAGTTGAAGATATCAAACCGGGGTACGCAGAACTTCTAATGCAGGTGCGGCCAGAAATGGTAAATGGATTCAATGTAGCACATGGAGGGGTCGCTTTTTCGTTGGCTGACAGTGCCCTGGCATTTGCTTCCAACAGCTATGGACGAGTGGCGTTGGCTATCGAGAATAACATTTCATTCCTTAAAAAGATAACAGCCGGCGATACCCTTACGGCTAAAACCGAGGAATTAAGCAAAGGAAATCGTATCGCCGTGTATAATGTTGTAGTAACGAATCAGAAAGGTACGCAAATCGCGTCATTTCGAGGCACTGTTTTTATAACAAAAGAAAAACATTTTAAATAAGTAGAAAGTATTAAGTAAATAGTCGTTAGTACTTCATGTTTATGGACTGAAATAATTGCTTTACACTTTCTACTTTAGACTTAAAACTTTTTACTTGAAATATGTCTGAAGCTTATATCATTGATGCCATTCGAACTCCAATTGGTAAGCTGCGAGGCGCCCTTTCCCCTATCCGGGCGGATAACCTGGCAGCTATGACCATCAAAGAATTGATAAATCGTAATCAAAATATCGATCCCGAGCGTATCGAAGATGTCATTTTGGGATGTGCAAACCAAGCGGGCGAAGATAACCGCAATGTTGCCCGTATGGCTGCCTTGCTGGCAGGACTCCCGACTTCAGTGCCCGGAGAAACAGTCAACCGCCTCTGTGCTTCCGGGATGAGTAGTGCCGTGATGGCCTATAAGTCTGTCAAAGTGGGCGAAGGAGATTTATTCATAACCGGCGGTATGGAACATATGACTCGCGGCCCTATGGTTTTAGGAAAAGGATCAGCGCCCTATTCCGGCACGAACGAGATGCACGATACCACCTTTGGCTGGCGGTTTGTAAATCCCAAAATGGATGAACAGTATGGCAGTGAAGCGATGGGAGAGACTGCCGAAAATATTGTTGAAAAATACAAGGTGAGCCGTAAAGATCAGGATAAGTTTGCGGCTTGGTCGCAACAGAAGGCAGCCAAAGCCATTGAAAATGGGCGTATGGCAAAGGAAATTATGCCGGTTGAGATACCCCAGCGAAAGGGAGATCCATTTATCTTTGAGAAAGATGAGTTTATCAGACCTGATACTACTGTCGAGATCCTAAGCAAACTACCCGCAGTGTTTCGGGATGGAGGTTCCGTAACGCCGGGGAATGCAAGTGGCCTCAACGATGGCTCTTGCGCCATGCTTATCGCCGGAGACTCAGCTATTAAAGATTTTGACCTCAATCCCAGGGCTCGGATTGTTGCTTCTGCAGTCGTCGGTGTGGAACCCCGAATCATGGGGATGGGACCGGTCGGTGCTACGAGAAAAGTTTTGGAACGTACCGATCTGACCATTGATGATATGGGGATTATCGAACTTAATGAGGCTTTTGCTGCACAAAGCCTGGCCGTTTTGCGCGAGCTTGATATTGATGATGACGATGAGCGTGTTAATCCCAATGGTGGAGCCATCGCGCTAGGTCATCCATTGGGAATGTCTGGAGCACGGCTACTTCAAACCGCAGCTATTGAACTTCACGAACAAGATAGGCAATATGCCCTGTGCACGCTTTGCGTGGGCGTCGGTCAAGGCATGGCAGTTGTTTTAGAAAAATGTTAATAATTTTAAGCATTAAGGCACTAATTCCACTAATTTTATCACCTATATACTTACTGATATAAGTGTCTAAGGGATAATTGAAAAGAATCATGGCTATTTACGAGTTTGAAAACTATAAACCGGTTGTAGATGAAAGTGCCTTCGTACATCCGCAAGCAGCGGTGACCGGCAATGTGGTAATCGGCAAAAACGTCTATATTGCTCCGGGAGCGGCCATTCGCGGGGACTGGGGAAAGATAATCATCAAGAACGGATGCAATGTACAGGAAAATTGCACCATCCATATGTTCCCCGGGGTAACTGTTGTTTTGGAAGAAGGTGCCCACATCGGCCATGGAGCCATCATCCACGGTGCTCATATCGGCCGGAATTGCCTTGTTGGAATGAATGCAATAGTCATGGATCGCGTGGAGCTAGGCGATGAATGCATCGTGGGAGCACTAAGTTTTGTAAAAGAAGGCATGGAAATTCCGAAAAGAAAATTGTTAGTCGGTAACCCAGCTAGAATTATAAAAGACGTCAACGATGATATGATTAAATGGAAGACCGAAGGCACGAAATTGTATCAACAACTACCCGGTCAGTTGCATCATTCATTGAAAGAATGCGAGCCGCTGCGTGAAGAACCCGAAGACCGAACAAGCCAATCGGCGAATTACGAAACTTGGGGAAATCGAAAAAAATAATAGCCACAGATCCGCACAGATTATTACGGATTTTCCGTATTGTCCGGAAAATCTGTGGCCTTAAGAAGAGACAAAATTCATGAAAGTACAAAGTTACATCAAAGGACAATGGGTTGACAAAGGAAAAGAGTCTGATTTAATCAGTGCGGTCACCGGTGAACCGGTTGCACAGATGGTTGAAGCCGATTTGGATTACAAAGGAGCTTGTGAGTATGCCCGTCGGCAGGCCGGCCCCAAACTCCGGTCAATGTCTATCCACGAACGCGCCTTTAAAATTAAGTTCCTCGCCCAGTACCTCATCGAACGCAAAGAAGAATACTACGAGCTTTCTACACATACGGGAGCTACACGTCAGGATTCCTGGATTGATATCGAGGGCGGTATCGGAAGCATGTTTACGCTTTCCAGCAAATCACGCATTGAACTGTCGGATCTGCCTTATCACGTAGAAGGCAGCCACGAGCGCCTCTCGCGTAATGGCACTTTTGTGGGACAGCATATCTGCGTGCCCTATCATGGGGTCGGTGTTCATATCAATGCTTTTAATTTTCCGGTTTGGGGGATGCTGGAAAAACTGGCTCCTGCGATTATTGCCGGAATGCCTGCCATCATTAAGCCCTCACCTACGGGCTCTTACCTGGCGTATAAGGTTTTCCGGGATATGCTCGAATCAAAATTACTGCCCGATGGAGCCATTCAATTTATTGCTGCCGATAAACCGGGTGACCTGCTCGATCATCTTAACAGCCAGGATGCTGTTGCCTTTACCGGTTCGGCATCAACGGGACAGAAGCTTAAAGTGCATCCCAATATTATTGCAAATAACGTACGCTTCAATCTAGAGGCTGATTCGCTGAATTGTTCTATCCTGGGAGCTGATGTTACTCCTGAAATGGAGGAATTTGATCTTTTTGTGAAAGAAGTTGCCAATGAAATGACCGTTAAAGCGGGACAAAAATGTACGGCTATCCGCCGCACAATTGTGCCCGAGGACCGAGCTGATGATGTGATCGAAGCTCTTAAAAATCGACTGAACAAAACTACTATTGGAGACCCGGCAAAAAAGGAAACGCGCATGGGCCCCCTGGCAAGTTCACTGCAAGCCGAACGGTTTGGGGAACAAATTTCATCACTGTTGGAAATGACGGAATCGGTGTACGGCAATGAGAATGGTCCTGACGAAGGGGCATTTACCGAACCAAAAATTTTACTTTGCCATAAACCATTAGAAGTAGACCAGGTGCACAAAGTTGAAGCCTTTGGCCCGATGACTACAATTATGCCTTACAAAGATAATGATGAAGCGATTCGCTTGGCCAATAAAGCGGACGGCTCGCTGGTTGGCTCACTATTCACGGCCGATGATGACATTGCACGAGAAATTACGCTCGGATGTGCTCCTTACCATGGACGATTCATGGTGATAAACCGGGATTGTGCTGAAGAATCCACAGGACATGGATCGCCGATGCCACATATGGTTCACGGCGGCCCTGGTCATGCCGGAGGAGGCGAAGAGCTGGGCGGTCACCGTGCGGTGCTTCATAATATGCAGCGAGTGGCTTTACAGGGTTCACCGACTACGCTAAAAAATATTACGCAGCAGTATATCAAAGGAGCCAAAACACATGAGGCCGAAAAACATCCGTTCCAGCAATATTTTGAAGACTTGAAAATCGGAGAGGCATTAACCACGCACCGGCGCACGGTTACTGAAGCTGATATCGTTAATTTTGGTGGTGTCAGCGGTGATCATTTTTATGCCCATTATGATGAGATTGCCGCCCAAGATTCGTTCTTCGAGAAGCGGGTGGCGCATGGGTATTTCGTACTTTCAGCGGCAGCAGGGTTGTTTGTGCATCCGGCTCCGGGCCCTGTTTTACTCAACTATGGACTAGAAAACCTTCGCTTTACGAAGCCGGTTGCCCCCGGGGATACAATTCAGGCGAAACTGATTGTAAAACGCAAGACAGTCAGGCAAAAGAAAGCGAAAGATAAATATCCCTTTGGTATTGTTTACTGGGATGTGGAAGTCTCGAACCAGCATGATGAAATTGTAGCGGACTATACGATTCTCACCCTGATTAAACGTAGAGAAGTTCTGGATATGGATATCTTTGAAGAGGAGTAAACCAGCTCTCAGTTATCAGTAGTCAGAATAATTTTACTGAAAGCTGAAGACTGCAATCTTCCCACATTTTTAATTTAAATTCATAATGGAATAATGCCCAATAACGGAGAAATAACGACTAGCATTGAAAACAATATTGGAACCGTCGAGTTTTATCACCCAAAAGGGAATTCGCTGCCGGGTAAAATGCTTAGAGAATTAGCTGCTAGGATCACGGAAATCGGGGAAAATCCGGAGGTTCATGTCTTAGTTTTAAAGAGTCGTGGCGACGGGGCTTTCTGTGCCGGGGCCTCTTTTGATGAATTGATTGCCATCGACAACTATGAAGAAGGCAAACACTTCTTTATGGGGTTTGCCTTAGTACTTAACGCCATGCGAGAATGTCCCAAGCTAATTATCGTACGAGTACAGGGAAAAACAGTCGGCGGCGGGGTTGGTATAGCCTCAGCGGGAGATTACACCATAGCACATGAATCTGCTTCTATTAAGCTTAGTGAGTTGGCACTCGGTATCGGCCCTTTTGTTGTCGGGCCTGCCGTTGAAAGAAAAATAGGACCTTCGGCTTTCAGTACCCTTTCTGTGGATGCATCCAACTGGAATACCGCAGATTGGGCCTGTGAAAAAGGTTTATATTCTAAAGTATGTAAATCTGGAAAAGACCTCGATGGCGAGGTAGAGAATCTTGCCAAACAACTGTCCGAATATAGCCCTGAAGCTATGAACGAACTCAAGAAAGTATTATGGAAAGGGACCGATGATTGGAATTCCCTGTTGGGAAAAAGAGCTGAAATCAGTGGACGACTGGTTCTTTCTGATTACACCAAGAATTTCATAAAAAACTTTAAGAACTCATGATCGTTCGAGAGGATGGGGAAGCCTACAGCCCGGCAAGCTCTTCGAGATATTGCTGATCCCGATCCTTTGAAATGAAAGAGGAGGAGATTGGTCTTCTGCCCTTATATCGAACTCCCATTATCCTAGCTATCCAAAGGAATTTTCGGGCCCGGACTTTCCTTCTTAAACTCAATCTTGAATTCAGCACCCGGGTTTTTGTTCTCAATACGCAACTCCCCCTTAAGCTGATTTGTCAGCGTTTCAACTAATACCATCCCTAAGCTATTCACCTCTGCCTTGGGATCAAGCAATTCTGTAGGAAAACCTATTCCATTATCCTTGACAACTAATTGGATGTTTGAATTACCTGAATTTTTAAATTCAATCCATATTATCCCTTCGTTTTGATTTGAAAAAGCGTGCTCATAGGCGTTGCTGATAAGCTCATTGATAATAAGACCGCAAGGAATTCCCTGATTGATTCCCAGCTTAATATCCCCTGTTATTATCCGGACATCAATATTTTTATCAATCTTGCGATTGGAATAAATAATAACATCGATCAGCTCCCTGATATACTTAGAAAAATCTACTTCTGCCAGTCGATCATTTTGATATAATTTCTCATGAATCATGGAAATGGATTGGATACGACGCTGGCTATCACGTAGGATTCTATTCGCAAAACTGTCACCGGAATAATCCACCTGTAATTCAAGCAAGCCAGAGATTACAGCCAAATTATTTTTAACCCGATGATGTATTTCTTTAACGAGAACCTCCTTTTCTTCAAGCGCTTTCTTCAGATCTTTCGTTTGTTCATCAACTAACTCTTTTAGCCGATTTTTCTCCAAATAATTTAATCGTATACGGGTAAAGGCATAAAATGCACCTGCTATAATTAAAGCCACTATCGCATAGAACCAATACGTTCGCCAAAAGGGGTAAGCAACGGAAAAACTATAGCTCGTTGTTTTAGAAAAAGTACCACCCCCAATTTTGGCCTCAACAACAAATGTATACTCCCCCGGGCCAAGGTTCGTATAAGTGGCAGAATTATTTTGTGTTACCGGCATCCAATCATTCTCAAACCCCTGCAATTTGAATCGATACACGACCTGATTGGGATTCGAAAAAGACAAACCTTGAAAAGTGAATCCATAAACGTTTTTCCCGGATGGAAACTTCACCGGAGGTAAATCAAAGATGCCATTATGATAATGCAAACTATCCCTGTATTTATGCCAGTCTAAAGGTAAAGAATTTAGTGTTACATTGGTGATCGTTACCGGCGGTGGGGTTGGATTTCGGTTTAGCCTTGCAGGATTTACATGCACAAGTCCTTTCATGCTACCCATAAAAGCACTGCTGTCACTCGGTAGCAATGCATGATAATTAAATTCGAGTCCAATACCCTCATTAGAAAGAGCGTAATGTGTTACATCCATCTTCCCTGTCTTACGATAGCTTGGAACATCCAACAACTGGAGGCCACCATTTGTACCCTGCCAAAGATATCCGTCGTTATCGAACCACAAGAAATGTGTATTCACCAACATCATCCCATTGCTTTTATCAAAATTATGTATTTGGGAAGGCTTTCCATTTTGGGCAGGCCGGTACAAAGTTACCCCTCCTCCGGTACCGAGCCATATATCCCCTTTGTGATCTTCGGTGATATAGTTGATTTCATCATGGCCAAGGCCGTCAGAGACACGAACATTCTTAAAGTGTTCGCCGTCAAAAATACTCAATCCATAGAGTGTGCCAATCCATTTGGTTCCATGCTCATCTTCATATATATAATAGACAGTATTATTGGCAAGCCCATCATCAGTCGTAAACTTTTTCACTTTATGTGTTTTCAAAAAAATCTCATAAAGTCCATCTTCCGCACAAATCCAGAGACGGTTGTTAGAATCAAGATAGAGATCATAAACAAATAGATTGCCCAGGTTATATTCCTTGGCAAAGTTGGAATATGAGCTTCCATCAAACCTAAGTAATTTCTGGTCTGAGGTTGTAAAAAGTTTATCACCATTAGGCAAACCCGTTATATTCCAAATATTTTGATCATCGTATTTTTTCGGCTGAGCATAGTCTTTATAATTTTTTCCATCAAAAGACTCGATACCCTCTGTTGTTCCAAGCCAAAGCACACCGCCAGAATCCTGATAAATACTTAGTATAGCTTCTTTGGGCAGACCGGTATTTTTATTATAGAAGGAGAACCCGTCTTTCCGGTATAAGTTTACTCCATCCTCATCGGTTGCAATCCAGATATTATTATCCTGATCTTCAAAAAATTTGTAAATATGATTGCTGCTCAACCCATTTTTGGTCGTGATATGCTTAAAATGCCCATCCGAAAAGACAAATACCCCGTTAACTTCTGTACCTATCCACATTTTACCGTCATCCGTTTTCATCACATCGAAAACCGAACCCAATGATGTGCCATTTATTTCAGTTATTTTTTTAAAATGCTTTCCATCCCAAACAGACACCCCATTGCTGGTAGCAATCCATTTATCGCCATTCGATGATTCAGCTATCTTATATACTTTACGACCACTTAGTCCATCTTTAACTGTGTAATTTTTGAATGTTTTGCCGTTGTAGACAGCAATTCCATCCTGCGTAGACATCCATACAGATCCGTCGTCATCCTCAAGAAAATCCCAGACCGAGTTACTGGGCAAACCATCTTTTTGTGTAAGTCTTGATAAGTGCTGTCCATCGTAGATGAATACCCCACCCTGATATGTTGCCAACCACAATTTCCCGCCACTCAATGCTTCGATTCCGGTCACCGCGTATTTATTTAACGTATCATTCTTGATAGGATATACTAAACTGTCTCCCTGGAATGTAGCAATGCCCCCTTTTGATGTTGCAACCCAGAGGTCATCATTTGAATCGAGAGCCACTTGTTCTACAGAATTATCCCGCAGCCCATCATTCATTGTATAGCTCACAAAATTTTGTCCATCAAATCGTACCAGGCCTCCACCATAAGTTGCCATCCAGATATAACCGTCTCTGGTCTGAACAAGATCATGGACCTGTGATTGAGGTAGGCCATCGCTAACAGAATAGATTTTTAAATCAAGCTGTTGGGCAAATGTTTGTGCTTGGATGAATAGGAAAAAAAGTATGAAACCAAACTTTAGGAATGCCCTTTTTTTCAATCTTGAAACTACGGTATCACAACCCATTAAATAAATTATATGAAATTGATATTAAATACCTTCCGTATCAAAGGTAATCGTCACTTTGGCCCCATCCTCGTTTTTAAAAACCAAATCACCACCAATTTGTTGGCTTAGCGTATCAATTAAAGACATTCCCAGAGATTCGGCTTCTGCATCTTCCTCGGGAAATCCCTTGCCGGTATCTCTTACCTGCAGCATAACCTGCTGACCTTCTTGTTTTTTCATTACAACATTGATCTCGCCTTCAGAATCCTCATCAAAAGCATGTTTAAATGAATTAACTACCAACTCATTAACCAGTAATGAGCAAGGGATGGCCTGGTTTATGTTAAGAATAACATTTTCCAAATCAGTAATAACGCTAATTTTCGAATCCTCCCGCAGATACGTATTGCTTACAGCGTCTAGCAAATCACGAATATATTTGTCGAAATCTATGTAGGTAAGGCTCTCGGATTGATATAATTTTTCATGGACCAATGCAATACTGCGCACTCTTAGCTGGCTTTGTTGTAAAGCCGAAATAGCAGATTCATTTTCCGATTCCCATATCTGCATTTGAAGCAATCCTGAAATAACAGCCAGGTTATTTTTCACCCTGTGATGAATTTCAGCAAGCAGCACCTCCTTTTCTTTTAATGATTGCGCTATCTTTTGCTGCGCTTCTTTTTCAGGACTTATATCACTGGCCACAATCACATAACCTTCCAATTCCCCGTTTCTTCCCTGTAACGTACCCTGCGAAACGCTAACAGGAATTTTCCCATTGTCATCGGTTATCAACTCCGTATTCTGACTCTTTATACTTGTAGATTCAGAATTGATTGTATCATTTGAATCCTCTCCGGATATCTCAAATACAGATCGGACATCCTTTCCCAATAAATCTTTTTCTGATCGATGGAGCATTGACAAGCCCGCAGAATTCACCCTGGTGATATTATGTTCGATATCAGTTACGATTAGTAAGTCAGCCATAGACTCAATAATACTATCAACATAATCACGAGACACTGTTGTACGGCTTAAACTTTCGGCCATGTGATTAAAGGTTTGGCTGAGTTGTCCCAGCTCATCATTGGAATCATAATCAATACGATTATCCAGATTCCCCTCCCCTATACTTTGAGCGGCGTAAGCCAATTTTTGGATGGGATTGGCTATCGACCGATACAAATAGAACGTAATAGATACAATTGATATCAGAATTAAAATCACTGCAACAACCAGAATGCGACTAACCTTCGCCAGCTGATCATTAAGATCTGCAATACGTCGCTCGTGATTTAGCTGTATCTTTTGTCGAACTTCCTCGATAAGAGGCAGTAAACTGGTACGAAAATAAGGCTCAATAGTAACGGTAAAAAACTCCTTGCCATCCTTATAACTTTCTGAACTAAGCTTTTGCAGCTGCTCTATAAGAGATTGATAGATAGTGAACTTTTTATCCAATTTCTTTAATAAAGAATCCACTACCTGGGCATTTGATGATTTCCTAGCAATATCCGGATGATCTTTACGAACCAATTTTTCGGTCTCATCAAGTCTCTGACGAAAATTTTTGAGAGCTTCATCTATATTTTTGACAACTACATCATTAGACATTGAGCCCCTGCTGAAATTCATAGACAAGCTTCGACGGTATTTATCCTCCAATAAATACTGGGTTTTGGTGAGACTTCGATATAGTTGTAATCCCATCTCCCCGGCATGTTCAATCTCTTGTATAGCCTGCTTACTCTCACTGTTGGTCTGATCTTTGACAGTCTCATTCAAGTATGAGGATGCAATCCCGATTCCACCGACCAACAGAACTGCTACCGAAAAGCTTAGGATTAATTTTGTTCTTATCTTCATGTAGATTAAAAAATCTGTGAAATTTCCCCAGTATCCCGATAAACTTTATCAAACAATGAGTTTTATATAGATATCTTATTATGTAACATTCTGAGCAAATAACGAAAATTTATTCACTTCTTTTGAACACTACCATGTACGAACATAAAACATCTTTCTCAAGTAGTATCTCGGTCTTTAAAAAGCATTTCAATTTTCTGAGGGCTCAAAGAGGTTTTGAATTAAACCTGTAAATGATTGTAATTATTTTAATTTAGAATAAAAGTATATCTCCTATTTTTTTTAAAATCTTTTCGACATTAGGTAATACAGCCTCCATTAAACCAACATTATAGGGGACCGGGATATCCGGCATTGTTAGCCGTTCGACTGGAGCATCCAAATATTTAAAACCTTCTTTTGAGAGAATTGCACTAATTTCTGAACCGAATCCGGCCGTTTGGGTATCCTCATGCACAATAAGGCAACGATTCGTCTTTTTTAAGGATTTCAGAATAGCTTCCTTATCCCAGGGTATCAATGTTCGCAAATCCAAAATGTCGGCCGAAAAGTCCGATTTATTGACCGCTTCTTCGCATTGCTCACACATGGCACCCCAAGTTACAATCGTTAGATCGTCTCCTTCCTGTAGTTTGTTTGCTTTCCCGAAGGGGACGACATATTCATCGCCCGGATAAGGCTGACGGGCATATTTTGAATCCAACAAGTTGCGATGTTCAAAGAATATTGTAGGATTATTGCTACGCATAGCCGTCCGAAGCAATCCCACGGCGTCCTGCACATTACTGGGAAAAGCCAGCTGCCATCCTACAGCATGGGCAAAATTAACTTCATTACACAAGCTGTGCCACGGATCACCGCATTTTGCAAACCCGCCGGGCATA
>DATFLI010000362.1:0-2502 GCA_035267805.1 Balneolaceae bacterium
GATCTATACGGCAAAAACCTCGAAGAACTTGAAAAGGTTGCGGATGAACTGAATATTGAGATCGAAGAAAATGCCGGAAAAGGCAAGATTATTGATGAAATATTCGGGGAATACGTAGAGCCCAACCTTATCCAGCCAACCTTTATCACTGATTATCCCATTGAAATGAGTCCACTGGCCAAAAAGCACCGCTCAAAAGATGGACTGGTTGAACGTTTCGAATGTATTTGCAATGGTAAAGAAATTGCCAATGCATTTTCCGAACTCAATGATCCGGTCGATCAGCGAGAGCGCTTTGAAGAACAGGCTCGGCTGCGGGCAGGCGGCGATGAAGAGGCTATGACCATCGATGAAGATTTCCTACAGGCTCTGGAATACGGCATGCCTCCCACAGCGGGACTCGGCGTTGGTATTGACCGATTGGCTATGATTATGACTAATTCCAATTCTATCCGGGATGTGCTTTTCTTTCCTCAGATGAAACCGGAGAAAGGCTAAATCCAAAATGGAAAATAGCAAATTTCAAATAACCCATTATTACTGTGTTATGATCAAAGTGAACCGCTTTGTTTGTAATTTGCTTTTTGAAATTTGCTCATTATGAACTTCGAATGGTATCTGGCCTTACGATATTTTAAGGGGAAACGAAAGGGTTCGCGCTTTCTCTCGTTTATTAAGGTCATGGCTATCACAGGAGTCGCCGTTGGTTCTGCCGGGTTGCTCATTGCCTTATCAGTCGTGCACGGCTTTAAATCGGTCATCGATAATAAAGTCCTGGGATTCGCCCCACACATCTCGGTTACAACTTTTAGCGACGATCCCATTTATCGCGCAGACACCTTATTGCCTGACATCAAAAAGTATCCTGAAATAGCTCAAGCTCAGGCCGTTGTCGATGGACAGGCAATGCTACAGTCGCCCGATGACGTGACGGGGGCTCAGTTCAAAGGCGTTGATGAATCAGGTGACGTTACAGACATTCGTCACTATATCAGCAAAGGCAAATATGATCTGTCGCCAGACAGCACGGGATTGCCCGGTATCGTAATTGGCGCAGATCTGGCCAAGACCCTGGGAGCCAAGGTTAATTCGGTGCTCACCGCTTACACTATGGAAGGCATGCCCTCCCCTTTAAGTTCGCCCGAAATCAAACAATTCAGGCTTACCGGCATCTACCAGACGGGAGTCGGTCAGTTTGATGATATCCTTGCCCTAATCGCACGCCCTTATGCCCAGCAACTTTTTGAGATGCCTAAAACCAATGCCTCAGCCATTGAAATCAGGTTGAAAGATCAATCTAACATAACATCCTTCGACCAAAAATTAGCCAATGACCTGCAGTTTCCCTACTTCACAAAAACCATCTACGACCAATATGGAAATATTTTTGCTTGGGTCGATTTGCAGGAGCAGACCATACCGTTTGTAATAAGCGTGATGATTATCGTAGCGGCCTTTAACCTGATTGGCACTATTCTGATGATGGTGCTTGAGCGAACACGCGACATTGGCATACTCAAAACCATGGGAGCTAAAGATAAAAGTATCCGGTGGATATTTTTGCTTGAAGGACTTTTTGTAGCTGTCGTAGGTTTGCTTATTGGTATTTCTCTATCCCTGCTATTTGCCTGGCTGCAATCGACCTATCATATCATTCCCCTATCCGAGCAAAATTACTATATGGCCTATGCCCCCGTTGAGCCGCATATGATGGATTTTGGTATTGTGACAATTGTCACCTTGATTCTTTGCGCATTGGCTTCATGGTTGCCCGCCCGTATCGCCTCTAAAACTGATCCTTTGAAAGTTATTGCTTACGGCCGGTAATTAGATTACCTAACCTTCTGAATATGGGATAAGCATACATATTCTCCCATTCCCATCCCCCGCTTCGTCGATAAATCCCTCATATAGCTATTTATAGCTGATATAAATAGCTATTAAAGTAGCTTTCCGAATAAAAATAAAACTAACATGCAAGATTTTTTGTTTAAATAATGTAAGTCATTAAATGACAATACGATGAATGAATTATTAAAAACAAAATTTATTCCTTTTTAACAAGGAATGGATAACCTTAACTATTATACATAATATCTATAAAATGATATTATTAACTTTTTTAAAAGGGTAATATTATGGATAATCAACTAGCAGATTCGAAGGTGCTTGGTTATGCAGCTATCTTTATTACTGGGTGGATATACAGTATGTTCAACGCCCATTGGATTACCTCACAAATGCCAGAAGTTGATCTTGTTACCGGTTTAATTCTGGGAGGAGCAGTTCTTTCTATCGTTGGCATCCTCTCTTATTTTAGAGGTGAGACGTATGAAATGACGCTCTTTCTGGGATTAGGAGCCTTTTTCTTAATTGTGTCATTGTCTAATATACTCTCTTCGAGCATGGGAGGAAGTTCTCTGACAATGAATATGGGCTGGGTCGAGATAGTCTGGGCCATATTTTTCTTTTATCTGTGGCTGGGCGTCATGCGTAAAGGCG
>DATFLI010000363.1:0-4443 GCA_035267805.1 Balneolaceae bacterium
GTCAAAAGATCTTACATCCTCGAACATGGTTGAGGCGGGGTTTTCATCCCCGAACTTCTTACCAAAATGCGCCAGATCACCGCTAATCAAAAAGAAGGTTTCGTCATCATCCCCAAACTGTTTGTGCAATATCGTTGAAAAATTTTTGACTTGTTGACCGAGATGGCCGTCCTCCATGTGATAAAGATCATCGAGCCCGCGTACGAGTATGGGGACAATAGAAAAATCGTGATCCCAAAGATAACTTAGAAACAGCAGATGAAGCTCAATGCTGTGCTCAACACGGTGTGCGCGGTCGTGTGTGCTAATTCCAATCCCGTCTTGTTCGGCCAGCATCTCGATCGTTTTTTGATCCCGCCGGATCGTTCCGAGCGGCAAATCAAAATCTTTATTCACCAGAATAAAAGGTGTGTTTTGATAATGATCGGGATAGAGTCCCGCGTAATGCGAAGTGGCCAGTATAACGATCCGCTTTGGTCTTAGATTTCGGATGGGAGCAAAAGCTTTCACATAGCTATCAAGCGCAACCCGCGGATCGATGTGCGGGGCATACAATGCCTTGATATTTTGTGCCGTCCGGGTGTTGGAATGGTTTTCGAAAGCCGCTCTAAGGTACTCGTTCAGTTCTTCCGGTTCTTTGGGATAGGAAGATCCGGCCGTTACCGATTCGTGCAGTGTAGATTGCTCATATGCCTCTTCGATTTTTTGGGCATGACTTTCCAGATGCTTAGAAGCAAGCAGCCTGTTTTCATCCAGAAACCGAATAAATTGTAGCAGCTGATCGGGATTGACATTCTCCCCAAGATACGGATCCAAATCCGATATGCTTTTCCGGCCGTCGATTAGCGATAACAGCGTTCCCACCTGGCGGTTAATAGCAAAATCCGGTGGGGCATATCCCCTCTGATCCTGAAAGTAAAGATACGAATTGCCATTCTGTTCTATGGGGATGATCTGCAAATCGCGTCGGAGTTGGGGAATAGGATCCGTCTTCGAATCAAAAAGTTGTCTATTCATCGTTTTGTGCAGCTCTCATTTGTTGACATTCGCAGTTGGTTCCATATTTCTTGCAAACCGGATGATCAGGCGGTTCTGAAATGCGGGCTTTGCACACATTACGTCCGTGATGGATAATCAGGTGCGATAGGTTGGTCCATTCATCCCGCGGAAAAAGCGCCATCAAATCACGTTCAATCTTATTTGTATTCTTTTTTTCTTTGGTCAGTCCATATCGGTTGGCAAACCGCCGCACATGTGTGTCCACAACAACTCCCATGTTGATATTAAAAGCATTGCCAAGCACAACGTTTGCGGTTTTCCGTGCAACTCCATGTAGTGTTAAAAGATCATCCATTTTTTGCGGAACATCTCCCTCAAATTCTTCAACGATGGTTTCTGAAGATTGTTTCAGCGCTTTCGCTTTGTTGCGATAAAATCCAGTGGATCGAACCAGCTCTTCCAGTTCTTGGATAGGTGCATCCGCCATGGCTTGGGGAGTCGGATAGGCCTCAAATAAGTCGGGGGTCACTTTGTTGACGCGCACATCGGTACACTGCGCACTCAAAATAGTAGCACAAAGCAACTCGAAGGCATTCCGATGATTCAGCTCGCAATGGGGGTTGGGATAATACTGATAAAGCGCATCCAAAATTTCTTTAGCGCGAGCTTTTTCTTTTTCCGTCTTTTCAGGAAGCTTGGGAAGGTCTTCGTATTGTTTGATTTTAGCCATTTAATACAATTTGTTGTTCTAATTTTTGTTGAAAATTGAAAAGTGTAAGGAGTAACACAATATTTTATTTTTTTTGAGTTATATATCTGGAAAGTCTTAAAAAATGTGTTGGAATGTTGGCTTTTAAAATTTACACGAGATAGAATTTGTGACAAATGAGTATTACGGTTTCAAACCTCACGAAAGAGTACGGTCCTCAAAAAGCTGTAGATAATATATCATTTGAAGTACAAACGGGAGAAATTCTTGGTTTTCTGGGCCCCAACGGGGCGGGAAAGAGTACGACCATGAAAGTCATTACCTGCTTTATCAGCCCTACGGCAGGTACCGTTAGCCTAAACGGTTACAATATCCACGATCATTCCCAGATTATACGCAGCCGCATCGGCTACCTTCCCGAGCATACCCCGCTCTATTCCGATATGTCGATTATGGATTATCTGAAGCTTTCAGCGCAGTTACAGAATGTACCGCAAGCCCGGGTAATGTCTCGCATTCGAAAGATGATTGATCTATGTGGCTTAGGGCCGGAGCAGTACAAATATATTGGTGAGCTCTCAAAGGGTTACCGCCAGCGGGTTGGATTGGCACAGGCACTGATCCATGATCCGGAAGTTTTGATCCTCGACGAACCGACGACCGGACTTGATCCGAACCAAATTGTAGAGATTCGATCACTGATCAAAGAAATTGGCAAAGAAAAGACGGTGATGCTCAGCTCACACATCCTGAAAGAAGTGGAGGCTACCTGTGACCGGATTTTAATTATCAACCGTGGACAGATTGTAGCGAATGGATCCACTGACGAACTTCGTCAGAAAGCAATGGGAGCCAACCAACTCTTGATTTCGTTGAAGGATGAAGTCGAAGATGTGGAATCGGCCTTTTTAGGATTGCCGACTGTAGCACAGGTTCACCGTTCGGAGAAAGTTTCTGATGGATGGGTTATCGACTCCAAGCCTGAGACGGATTCGCGAGAAGAAATTTTCAATCTCTGTGTAGAAAAAGGATGGATTATCACGCAGATGACACCTATCGAGTCGAGCCTTGAAGATATATTCCGAAAGTTGACAGAAAATTAATGATGGCCGGTACAAAACGAATTTTTACATAATAAAAACTGCATTCGAAACAAGAAGAATCATGCAACATATTTGGGTTATTTGCAGACGAGAAATAAATGCCTTTTTCGATTCGCTCATGGCCTACATTATGCTGATCGTCTTTCTGGGGCTTAGCGGCTTGTTCACTTGGATTATGGGTGGCAATGATATCTTTTTTGTCGGGCAAGCGTCCCTGGGCAGCTTTTTCGGGGTCGCCTTCTGGACGCTTTTCTTTTTTATCCCGGCAATTACGATGCGTATGATGGCCGAGGAAGAACGTGACGGTACAATGGAGCTATTAGCGACGAAACCGGTTTCACCCTTTCAAATTGTAGCGGGAAAGTGGCTTGCGGCATGGTCGCTGGTGCTCATATCGCTGGCACTTACGATTCCCTACTACATCACGGTAGCCAACCTTGGGCCGATCGATCACGGGGCGACCATTAGCGGGTACATTGCCCTCGCATTGATTAGCGGAGTTTATACGAGCATCGGGATTTTTGCTTCCAGCCTTACCAGTAATCAGATTGTGGCATTTATCGTGAGTTTGTTTATTGCATTTTTCTTCCAGATGCTCTTTTCGCAATTGGCAACCCTGTTACCGACAAGTTTAGCGCACATCGCGCAATATTTAAGTTTAAGTGAACATTACCAGGAAATGTCGCGCGGGGTGATTGGCTTATCGACGATCGTCTATTATGTGTCGCTGATATTGATCGGCTTCCTGCTCGCAACCGTTTCAGTCAAACGCAGGAGGTGGTAAGATGAATTGGTTTCAAGGATTTCTAAAAGATAAAAAGAACACGACGATACAAATCCTGCTGATTGTGGGGATCGCCATTCTGGCGAATATGTTAGCCAAAGATCTGATAATACGATTCGATCTGACGGCCAACAATCGCTACACCCTGTCGCCGGCCAGTGTAGATATTGCAAAATCGTTGAAGGATCCGGTCACGGTGACGGCCTATTTTTCGAAAGACCTGCCTCCGCAACTACAAAGGGTAAAGGATGAGCTGCAAAATTCCCTGGATGAATTTCGGGCATATTCCGGCAATAATCTGGAATATCATTTTGTGAACCCCAACAAAAGCAAGATGGATGAAAAGAAAGCTCAGCAGGCCGGAATTCGTCCGGTAACGCTGGATGTGCGTAAACGCGATCAGATGTCACAAAAACGAGCGTATTTGGGGGCTATTTTCAAATATCACAATAAAAAACAACCTGTCCCTGTCATTCGGCCCGGCAGCGGATTGGAGTATTCAATTGCAAGTACCATCAAGCAGTTGACGATCAAAAAGAAACCTAAAATTGGATTGCTGCAGGGGGATGGCGAACCCTCGCAACGGGAGATGCCTCAACTCGCGAAAGAGTTGGATCAAATGTATCAAGTGGTTCCGGTTTCCGGCCTTGATACCACTTCGGTCCCCGCCGATATTGAAGCATTGATGGTAATTGCGCCCAGTCAGAAACTATCGCCCCATACTGTTCAAGCTATCGATCAGTATATCATGGCGGGGGGACATGCGGTTTTTGCGTTGAACGAAGTACGGACGAATTTACAGCGTGGGATGGCACGCGTTCAGCAAACCGGGCTGGAACCGCTGTTGA
>DATFLI010000364.1:0-7335 GCA_035267805.1 Balneolaceae bacterium
TACAGTTTTATTGATTAATTATTTTTTTTACCAATGACTTTAATAGTATTCGACTCACTGATCAAATTTCAAGCGGATCTAAAGAAAAGTGACGCTACTGATCTCATGCCTCAACAAATAGCCGCAACTTTCAACGACCACCTCACTAAAAGATGAGCCATTAGTATCTGGAAATTTCGAAAATTTGGCACTTCCTAGTTAGTGTATTGATTTTGATGTCGTGGATTCAGCCCATCAGAAAATTGAACATCTGAGTATTTAGCGGTTATAGCGTCAGATATAACCAGTTTGCTGGTAACTTGTGTTACAACATCCAGCTGAACTGCTTTCTAAGAAAACTCCTTCCAGTGTTATTATTTTACATTCCTAATTCTCTCAAAAAATACCAAAGTAATAAAGGTGAAGGAGAAATAATTATCTCTTACGTGTGTGATGAATGGCTTTCAGCAGAATGGCAAGAAATAAAAAAGTGCGAGACTGATAAGAAAAATGACCTATCAGTTCGCACTTCATTATGTGATGGCTCCCCGGGTAGGATTCGAACCTACGACCCAGCGGTTAACAGCCGCTTGCTCTGCCCCTGAGCTACCGAGGATTATAAACACAATTGCATTTCCATTAATCGCATCTACCAACCCGAAAAGCCAAATGGGGTAATAGCCAACGATTACTGAAAATCCAATAGTAGCTTAAATGCTTCAACCGTTTCAAAGAGAGCACAAATATAATAGATTAAAGTTACTCAAGTCAAGATTAATTTCGGCTTTTTTTGTAGCCAACTTTTTCCAGGATAAGCCCTTTCGCAGCTGCTCCAAAACCATTCTTTTTCTTGCTTGGTTTTTCAATCATATCAATAAATTCAACAACAGTGCGGTTGCCCTTTCCAACCTCCAGCATGGTGCCTACCAGCCTGCGTACCATATGATGCACAAAGCGATTGGCCTGTATATGATAATTCAATAGTGGTTCCTCAAAGCTGAATTCCGAAAGTTGTACTTCGCATATAGAATTTGGATTGTCGTTATCCGGCTTGGTAAAGCTATCAAAATTGTGCGTGCCCTTAATTTTTTGAGCACAGGTGTGCATCGCATCAAAATCAAGCTCGTTCAGTACTAACTCGGAAGTCTTACGATAAAGCGGTACGGGACGTAAAGCCACCTGGTAGCGGTATCGGCGGAATAGCGCATCGAAACGAGCATGAAAATCCGTATTAACTGCCTCCATATCCCAAACTGCAATATCGCGGGGCAGCACACCCAATAATGCATAAAGCAATCGCTTCCGATCCAAAGACTCGGGAAAATCAAAATGGGCCACCTGTCCTTCGGCGTGGACGCCGCTGTCGGTGCGCCCCTGCCCTATAATATCAACCGGCTGACGCAGAATACGAGCCAGGGCCTTTTCTATCTCCTCTTCTACCGTTTTAGCATTACGTTGCTTCTGCCAGCCACGGTAGTTTTTACCGTTATATTCGATACATATTTTATAACGTGGCATCCCTAAAAACGAAGTCTAAGGTTAGCAACAAATCCCTGCATGGCATAGTATGGCGACAGGTATAAATCGCTGGTCACAGATTGGGATTGATTATATTTACGGGCCCGGTTATACGCGCTAATACCGCTGATCACACGATTGACTACCATCAGGACCAAAAACCCCGGCAGCTGATTGTCAATTCGTTCAAAGCGATCCCGCAAATCGTTATATTTTAAACGTGCAGCTTCGCTATCCCAGCTCCATTGATTCTGCAGTGTATCATCAAAAAGCAGGTCCCAATTTCGACTTCGGGCTTGGTAATCGTTGTACGCCTGCAGGTTATCAAAGTTACCGACCGCAATCTGAAAACGCCGACTACGCCCTTTTATAGGTACTCCTGCCCCGGACCGACTGTAAGAATACCAGTTTTGTTGGATACTATTCGAGTGGATAGCAAAACCGAGATAACTTAATATCAAGACTGCATCCGCAGCCATATGATATTTACCACGATTCCAGTCCGAATGATTGACGTAATAATGCCCCCATCCAGGCAATACCATTGATTTGAGAAAAGCTATCTTTGCATTCGGGGCATTATCAGAATGAGCAGACGGCTGCGAAATAGCCCCTGTCGAAAATCCCAAAAAACAGATCAGCAAAGACAGGGAATATTTCATGTTGAGTCAGCCCATTTTACAGGTTAGGATTTCTTTCGTTCTCTATCCCAATGTCGGAAAATGGAAACGGTAAATCCAGCCATCAGCAGAAAAGTTCCAATCCATACAATGGATATAAAAGGCTTCTCCTGGGCTACCAGCAATACCCATTGATCCTTCACCTTCTTATCTACACCGCGAATCGTCAGCTCAATTTGTCCGTTTGATGGATCTACGCTGCTAAACTGAATACTGCCACCGTCATGACCGGGAATGGAAACCGGCGGAGCGTAAGACCAATTCTCACCATTCTTTTTATAAACCGAAAATAACGGATTGATCGGTATAGAACTGTCACTGCCGCGCGGGTTTATATCCAGATGAGCACGAACAGCTACAATTGTGCTGTCTTGCAGACTGGTACTGTCAACAGGACTATAGTTCTTGAAATGAATGTCAAAATCCGCGACAGTCACACTTTCGCCTTTTTGAAGCTTAATCTTTTGCGTTTTTGAGGTATCCGGTTCAGTTGCCGAAGCCGGTTGTGCCTCTGTCTTCTTATTCTGTTTCGTGAGCTCATCATTCTTTTGCTCTACATATGAACTCCCGGAAACATACATATAGATATCGCTAAAAAGGCCACTGCGTACATCGGGATCTACCGACCATTGAATATTTTGGGAAGTCGAAGCCGACAACATAGGATAAACCTGCGGATTCATGGTAAACTGTTCCCCATCGCCATCAGCGGGCTCAAACTTAATGCGATATTGCTGTTGCCCGGGACGCGCCTGGTTTTTAAGGGTATATCCCTCGTATGTTACTTTATATTTATTATTGATAATCTTGGGCTGATTCAGCTTCAACTCAAGAAAATTAACTTTTTGGGTTTTCTTGAAACCTTGATCGTCAGTAACTTTACCCTGCTCGACCGCTTGATTATAATTCTTGGTAGCAAGATCCAAAAGATTTGAATTATATGCTGAAGAAGCTAGGATTCCCAACAAAAGCAACCCAAATCCGACATGGGTCAGAGCCCCGCCGATCACTTTTGGATTCTTCATCAACAGCCGAACCATAATCACCCCGTTACCGATCAAAGCAAACCAGGCTGTTAGAATGTAAAGCATATAATAAATGTCATGTATCCCGCCGATCATAATGGTAGCCAGCGAGATTACACAGGTAGCCGCAACAGGCCACGTTAATTCACGAGCCAGAGATTCGGGATCCTGACGCTTCCAGAAAATATATTGCCCAAAGACTGTAAGTATGGCGGCAATCATTGCCAAAGGCATGGTCCAATTATTGTAGAAGCTGACTTCCGGCGGGGTGGGATTGTCAACAAACAGTCGTCCGATAATCGGGGCACTCGTGCCAAGCGCTATGATAAGTCCGAGGAGGAACAGTACCATTGCCCCGGAGAAGGTCATAAATTCGCGGCTCATCAAATTCAGCTCATTATTCTGCTTGGGCATATCGTTGTAACGATAAATAAACATCCCCAAACCAATGAGTGTAATAACGGCCATAAATACAACCAATTGGCCATATAATCCTAAATCAACAAAACTATGCACCGATGAATCAGCCAAGATCCCGGATCGAGTCAGGAACGTTTCGTATACGATTCCCACATATGCGATGATCGCAAAGAAAATTGACGCTTTGGAAGGGGCCGATTTTTTTCGCTGCACCACCATCATATGGATACCCGCCGTTCCCAGCAGCCATGGTACCAAAGCTGCATTTTCAACCGGGTCCCAAGCCCAGTATCCTCCAAAAGAAAGGGTTACATATGCCCAGTATCCCCCGAGGAAGATGGCAGTAAGCAGTGCAATATTTGCACCCAAAGTCCAAGGCAAAGCCGGATCGACCCATTCATTATATTTACGCTTCCAAAGGGCCGCCATCGCATAACAGTAAGGGACGGTCATCATCGAAAATCCAAAAAATAATATCGGCGGGTGAATAACCATCCAGGGACTTTTGAGCAAATCGTTAAGTCCTTTACCATCCTGTGGCACAAAATTGGGATTTGCCTGTAAGAATGGAGCATTGGGCATTGCCTGGGCCAGGCTGCGGAATGGAGAAGCTCCTATAGAGAAATCTCCAAGATGAAACCCTAAAACCATCGTTAACAAGAAGATCTGCGATAATGCCATGAAGAACAATACGGGCCCGCGATACGGCTTCCGCGTCCACTTCATGAGCCCAAATGAGACGATGGTAGCCAACATCATCCACAGCATAAAGCTTCCTTCCTGTCCGCCCCAGAAAGCCGAGATCAGGTATTTGAGTTGCAGATCCCGGCTGGTATATTCAAAAACATAATAGTAGTTGAACTGGTGCGTCATTACAAGATATAGCAACAACACCGAAGCAGCTAATATAAATAGGCCCTGGAGGCCAAATAGCCAGTTTGAGATTTTAAAATAGCGCTCCTCATCTTTCTGGGAATACAAAAAATATCCGATGGCAGCTAAAATGGCGGAGAGAAAAGCAGCGTAAACGAGCCCTTTTCCAATAAATCCTATCATGAACTCTTAACTCTTTGAGGCGTTATTTTTACTGAATTGAGATGGATCAGTATTATTGTATTTAGATGGACACTTCATCAACATGTCGTTAGCGTAGAAGACGCCGTTTTTCATCTTACCGATCACAACCAGCCGTTTCGCCTGTTCAAAATTATTTGGTTTTTGTTTGGGATAAATAACGCGACGCACATTCCCGTTCTGATCCTTCATGTAAAACGAAAACTGCTTCGTTTTCATAGAAAATCCAAAGTCCTTCGACTTATCCAAGGTACCTACCACATGAGCACTCTCCATATTCGAAGCTTGTTTGAAATTCGTATAAGTGCTTATGCTGTTACCAAAATTATACATCAGCAACGAGGTAAAACCTACGATGGCAGCAATGCCCAGTATTAATTTAGGTTTCATGATGTACTTTTTACGTTAGATTGTTCCATTTCGTTTTCGAGTTTCCCTAATTTCTTATCTACTCTTATAATAAAAAATAATAGTACAAACCATATTATAAGTGTCACACCCAAAACAATAAAAATCAAGTCATGCGACGATGCAGCCTTCAAAACAGAATTCGCATGCTGAAGGTTCGAGGCGGCATCCCATTTATTGGAATATGCCTTCGTTAATGTATCAACGGCTGCAGTGGTATCTTCTTGTGCCTGAATTAAAGAAAAAATCATGCGCGTTATTGTTCAATTTGATGTCTTACTTTCTTATACCGGTTCATAATATCAATTAACCAGACAGCCAAAGCAATAAATCCTACCACGGCCGGGTAAAAAACGTAACGCATTTCCGGTGCCGTAATATCACTGAATGCCGGATTACCTTCCGCTCCCGGGTGCAAGCTGGGCAGTTGACGCGGTATGATATACAATAAAAAAGGAATTGTAGTTGCCGCAAACACATTATAGACGGCGGAAATTTTTGCCCGCTTCTCGGGATCATCAAATGCAGTTCGCAATACAAAATAAGCTACATAAATCATCATCCCCAGTGCCGACAGGTTCATGCGCGGCTCGGCGAACGTCCACCACGTGCCCCATGTAAAGCGTGCCCAGATCGACCCTGTCAGCAGACCGCAAATCCCGAAAAGAAGCCCTACCTGGGTAGCTGTTTCTGCCTTGCGATCTAATTCCGGACTCGGGCCATTCAGATATTTGATGCTGTAGACTAATCCCGCCGCAAAACAAACAGCCATCGTAAACCACATGGGCACATGAAAGAACAGATTGCGCGCCGACTGCTTGAGGATGGGTATGTTAGGGATGGAGATCAAAAAACCAGCTATGATCACCCCGGTCATCCAAACAGCAACTACATATTTCCAGGGTTTAAGTTTCATTAGCAATGCGATTTTCGGCTATTGGTATAAGCTCGTTTTAAAGCGTGGTAATATACGAAATCTGTTTGGGAAAAATTAATCTATTCTACTTTAGATTTATCGAAATTTATCTAAGTTTACAGTGATGTTGTATCGTTCAAAATTATCAAGTATTTACCATGACTGACGAATCTCAATCCAAGACATTTACGCTCACCCCCAGCTGGAAAAATCATATTCTCGGATACATAATTTCCGTTCTCTTAATCCCGGTTTTTGGGATCGGGCTCTTTGCCCTTTATTGGGTTTACAAACGACAAAAAAAGAATTCTTACCTCGTAAGCGATACGCAGATTTCATCCAGAGATAATAAATACCAGCGCAATGTGGATTTAATAAGCATCGAAAAGGTTCAAGTCCGCCAAAGTTGGCTGCAGAAAAAAATGATCGTCGGAGACCTGATTCTGCACACTTCCGCCTCGTCAATGACGCTTCGGGGCATGGAAAATCCTGCAAATCTCAAGGACCTGCTTGAAAAAGCCATCACTGCACAAAAGCAGCTTCAGCAGCAGAAAGAACAAACAAAACCTAAGAAACCGGATCATGATCCCGGCACCATGGATCGCATGGATTACCTTACCGGGCTTTGGCAGCAGGGGCTGGTTTCTGATGAAGACTATGAAAATGAACGAAAGCACTTTGAGTAGACATTTTGAATAGACTTGATTTTGGATTTAAGGGTATTCATTTGATTCCTCTTACAGGTTAGTCGGGACGCGAGATCTCGCGTCCGTACCTATCCAATTTCAATTCCTCTAAGGTGCTATTAAAAGAGGCGGGAATTATTCCATAACAGCTAAAATTTTCTAATTTCAATTCCTCTAAGGTGCTATTAAAAGTTGAGAACAAACACCGCGAGCAGGTGCAGCAGGCTTATTTCAATTCCTCTAAGGTGCTATTAAAAGTGACAAACTAAATAACCAATGTAGATAATCTTGAAATTTCAATTCCTCTAAGGTGCTATTAAAAGGATGATATTGCTCAGATTGATAAATATCATCGACCTGATTTCAATTCCTCTAAGGTGCTATTAAAAGCAAAATTAACACTCAAAGCACCAGTAGCAGAATTAGATTTCAATTCCTCTAAGGTGCTATTAAAAGTTTATTGGCCCGAATTTGCGCATCTTGGTGAGCAAGATTTCAATTCCTCTAAGGTGCTATTAAAAGGATGATATTGCTCAGATTGATAAATATCATCGACCTGATTTCAATTCCTCTAAGGTGCTATTAAAAGCAAAATTAACACTCAAAGCACCAGTAGCAGAATTAGATTT
>DATFLI010000365.1:0-13545 GCA_035267805.1 Balneolaceae bacterium
CCGAGAGAGGGATCAAAGATGCCAACACCAATAATTCTTTCCATGGCAACCAAGGCAAGTGTGATAGCTAATACCGGGGTAGCAAGAATTTGTATAACACTTGTCGCATATAAACTCCAGGTGAAAAGGGAGAGTTTATCCCACGTAAGTCCCGGAGCACGCATTTTATGGATGGTTGTCAAAAAGTTGACCCCTGTTAATATCGAGGAAAATCCGATCACAAAGACCCCAAAAGTCATTATGGTCACAGCCGTCGTTGTTGTGGTTGAATAAGGCGTATAGAATGTCCAGCCTGTATCAACACCTCCTCCGAGGATAGCCCATATAACAATTCCGGCACCAGCTAAGTACAAGTAGTAGCTAAGTAAATTAAGCCTTGGGAAAGCTACGTCTTTAGCCCCCAGTTGGATGGGAAGAATAAAATTCCCGAGCGCTGCAGGCACGGACGGTACTAAAAACAGGAAAATCATTATTGAGCCGTGCAGTGTGAACAGCTCATTGTAAGTGTTTGCCTGAATGAAGGTTTTGGTAGGGGTCCAAAGCTCCGTACGGATCATCAATGCCATCAACCCGCCGACAAAGAAAAAGAAGGTGATTGAGCATAGGTATAGAATCCCGATTCTCTTATGATCCAGGGTTGTTAACCACGACCAAATTCCCTTTTTAGCATTGAGAAAATGATTCTCCGGATTTTCTTCAGGCTTATATCGCTGAACCTGAATTTTCTTGAGATTTGTGCTGGCTTCTGCTGTTTCCATGATTATTTCAGAGTTTTAATGTATTCAATAATACCTTTGATTTGGTCATCACTTAATTGCCCTTGGAAAGAAGGCATTACAGGTTGATAACCCTTGACAACCTTAGCTTGTGGATGCAAAATCGATTCACGAATGTAGTCGTCGTCTACAGTTATTGATTTACCGCTTGCCAGTTGCACTTTAGAACCGTAGATGCCCTTCCAACTTGGACCTGTCATTTTGCTGCCGTCGGTCGAATGGCAGGATGAACATGCATACTGATCATATACTTGTTTACCTAACTTCGCCGGTGATAGATTGCTAGCTGAAGCCCCACCTTTATTCTTGGCAAGCCATGTTTGGAAGTCCTGCGGTTTTTGAACAACAACGGTTCCAAGCATATGCGAGTGCCCGGTACCGCAATATTCGGCACAGAAAATTTGATATCGCCCAGGTTTGGGAGCATTGAACCAAAGTTCCGTATAACGGTTGGGTAAGACATCTTGCTTTAGTCGGAAAGCAGGTACGTAGAACGAGTGAATAACATCCCGGGATTTCATAACAAGCTTAATGGGGCGCCCGGCAGGCACATGAAGTTCTTTCATGGAATGTGCACCGTTCTCATAGTTGAACCCCCAAGCCCATTGCTGCGCTGTTACATTTACCTCATACGCATCATCGGGCACGGTTTGTTCTTTCATATAAACCTTATATCCCCATCCGAATACAATAAGTACAAAAATAAGAGGAATTACCGACCAGGTAATTTCCAATGTATTGTTATGAGTGATTACAGGAGTTACTTCGTCTTCAGATTTTCGACGGTATTTGAACACGAAGTAAACAATTACGGCAACCAGCCCGACAGTGAGTATCAAACCACTGATATGTACAAACCAAAACAAAGCGTCGGTTTGATGGGCCACCGTGGATCCTTCCGGAGGGAGAAATAACTTACTAAGTTCGTTCATTCTTGTTGATTATTTGCTTTTCATTATTATATAAATATCGCATCCTAAAACGGGGGATGTTCCCGCCCAATCGCCATCTTAGTTTTCTGTCTCCGGCGTATTGCGCAAAACCTGGAACCAAGATGGTTATGATAAAAGAACTATTTACTGTGTGTCTTGAGCATTTAAAGGTATTTTAAATCATAAAGAGCGATCAATAAGTCCTCATGATTTAAGAATTTGACACCGCTATCGGTAAATATTATTAGCTCCTTCATTATCGGGAATAAATACCTTTCTTTACCAAATTAGAAAATGTCGTTTTCCTTTTTCAATGCTTTGACGGTACAACTAATTTATAATACTGTAAATATGAACCTTAAAAAACTTATTTAGAACAACCGCTAAGGCTTTTCAGTTTGATCAGAAGCCATTTCATTAATAGCACTGTCTATGGGAATTCGATAGACGCCTTTATCCAAATTTACGACACCAAAACTGTTGATTTTATCTCTGGCCTCAGTCTTTAGTTCGGTTATATGATGAAATTGGCTTTGAGAAGCTACTTCTTGTTGGAGATCCTGCCGGTCGGTCTCATAAATTGCTATGAGCGAACGTACAAAGATAACAAACAAAACAACTCCAAGAACACTCCAGAATATAAGTCGCTTGTAGTTCAATTTATCAAGCATAACCCCCATATTCAAAGAATCGGCTACTTTGTCGTCTGACACAACAACATCAAATTCTTCCTGCTTCTCTTCGGGATGTTCTACTTCTTCAGCCTCCTCAAATACGGCAATACCGCCTTTTTCAAGTTCTGTAGCCCACATTAGGATTACAGAAACCGGCACATCATACTTTTCAGATAACTTATCCAAATTTTTCTTGGATTGATCCAGTGCCTTTTGAGCAACTTCTTTTTTAAACTCAGAAGTATAATTTTTCTCTTCGCTTGCCATGAAATTTGAAGTTATGTTCGCAGCGGGCAGGCCCTGACTGCGTTCAACGTATTAGCTTTTGATTATCGTTAGAATAATATTGAAAATTATTTATCTAGAGATTCTGCCAGCAGGGGATCATTAATGGGAACCATTTTACTCATCTTAAAACGACGGAAAAATAGCCCGAAGAAGATGCTGCCCAATCCCAAAAAGCTGGTAACAGTCATCCAGTCAAAATTAAATCCTTTGTTTAGTGTAGGCATCACAATCCAGTAAAGCTCGACAAGATGAGAGGCCAGAATAAGGATAGCTATGCCGGTAACTACTTTATAATTGGATTTTGCTTTTTTGCCCATTAACACAAAAAATGGAATCACAAAACGACCAAACAAAAAGAAATATGCCAAATATTGATATCCTCCGTTCAGTCGTTCAAGGAACCAGGAGGTTTCTTCCGGCAGGTTTCCATAATAAATGAGTAGAAATTGAGCAAAAGCGATATAAGCATAGAAAATTGTAAAACCAAAAAGCTGAATACCTAAATCAAAAACATGTCCCTTCTTAATTGTACTTGTTAACAAACCTTTCTTCCAGAGGAACATCACAATGAGTATGAGTACGGCAAACAAACCCTGAAAGCTCATCGCAAAGAAATAAACACCAAAAATTGTTGAATACCAGTGATAATCGAGCGACATCAGCCAATCAAAAGCGGCAAAAGCAATGGTGATTGCGAAGAAGAAAGCTCCGGGACCGCAAGTACGGCGCATGAAGGTTTTAAGTCCGTAATCGCCGGTTTCATCCATCTTGACGGAATATCTATACAGGAAATATCCAAGTCCGCCCCAAAATCCGAAATAGATAAATTGACGGATAACATAAAAAGGTATATTCAAATAATAAGATTTATGTTGCAGAACCGGATCGCTGGCAAGCTTTTCAGCGCTTGTCCAGCTGAACAAAGAATGCGCACCCAGAATTATAGGGATAATAAATAATCCCCAAATCCAAATATTTGAAGAAATGGCTTCGGGGATACGACGTATTGCCACGCTCCATTCCGACCGGGTAAGGTGCTGTAGTATTACAAAGAACAGGCTGCCCAAAGCGATACTTGCAAAGAAAGCAAAGCTTAGTAAGTAGGAATAAAAAAATTCCTGTTGTTGCAGAAAAAATCCAACACCGCTTGCCAAAAGAGCCACAATACCTACACCAAACAGAGATCGTGTGACCTTTAGATCAGATGGAAAAGTAAGAGAATCTGTTATTTTGGGATTGCTCATAGTTTGATAAAATCGGGTTTCTGCGTTAAATCGTTATTAATTTTATTCCCCTTTGTTACTCAGCGTTTTGATGTACGCAACCAGAGAATTTGCTTCACTATCACTCAGATAGCTAAAGTCAGGCATTACGCCGGGATATCCTTTTACAATCTTTGCCTGTGAATGCAGGATTGATTCTTTAATATAATCTTCGTCTGCTGTAACTATTTGGCCATTACTCAACGTTACTTTTCTGCCGTAAAGGTTTTTCCAGGTCGGACCAGTCATTTTGGATCCGTCGGTTGAGTGACAAGTGACACAGGCATTATCGGAAGCCAGTTGTTTTCCTTTTGCAGCAGAAACTTCTCCGCCGCCGCTGGCTTTTGCAATTTCTTGTTTGCGAGCTTCTTCGGCTTGTTGTTTCTGCTTGTATGACTGTTTAAGTGAAGCCAGATCTACATCGTATTTTTTAATGTCTTTTTCCGAAACATTTTGACTGTGTTGCAAGGCCCGTACATAGGCAACAATAGCCCATCGGTCGCGAACCGGAATTTGAGTAGAATAAGAGGGCATCGTTCGAATACCGTTTGAAATTACGGAATAGATATACCCGTCAGGCACATTACGCAGGCGGTCCTGATGATAGCTCGGTGCCGGTACAAATCCATAATTACCGGTAGTAACGATTCCTTTGCCATCTCCGGCAATTCCGTGACAGGGTGTACAGAAAACATCAAAACGATCCTGACCATGGTACATGAATGACTTAGTCACCTTCACCGGTATCTTCTTT
This sequence comes from Balneolaceae bacterium, assembly GCA_035267805.1. Lineage (GTDB taxonomy): Bacteria > Bacteroidota > Rhodothermia > Balneolales > Balneolaceae > Fodinibius. The sequence goes on from DATFLI010000365.1 coordinate 4,687, forward strand.
ACAAAACTGCTGTCGTCGTTAATACCTTGATAATATGGTTTATTATGCCGCAGATGACCACGGGCAATAGTACCTTTAACCGGCTGACGCTGTGCTCGTTTATCAGCGAAGAAGTCATTCTCTTCCTGGGGTTCAAACCTTCTTTGCTGGTCCATATTCATATTAGGATGAACAGGAGGCTTTTTTGAGATTGTGCCACGGCAAGAAGATAAGACTACCGGCAATGCAATAGCCGCTGCAAATAGAAATATTTTAGTAGCTTTCATCGGATCGTTTTGCAAACTAGAGATTTTTTATGGTTTATTCCGAATCGTAAACAGTTTCAATATGAGTTGCTCCGTTATCACGGAACAGGTTAGTGACTTTTTCCTCCGAGAAGAGGTCATCAGAAGCTTCTACACAAACAAAAAATCCATCATCAGAAGCTTTTTTAAAGCGGTCAACATTAAAAATTGGATTGTAATGCTTAGGTAAATCATTAAGAAAAAGCATTCCAAAAAGTGCTGCGAAAGAAGAAAGCAACACAGTTATCTCAAAAGTAATAGGCACATAAATTGGGATATCGAATAGTGGCTTACCACTTATGTTCAAAGGCCAAGCCGTCGTCATCACCCATATCATAAGAGTTAGTGCACCCAAACCACCGGTTAGTCCACCGCCCAGGACAATCCATCCCAAGGGAGATTTTTTAAGCCCCATTGCTTTTTCCATCCCATGGATGGGATAAGGAGCATAGGTGTCGAAGTCTTTATAACCTGACTTTTTAACTTGGGTAGCGGCATCAACCAGTTCCTTCGGGTTACGGAACTCCGCCAATACACCGTGAACTTTATTATTTTCTGCTTTCATAAATTGAGTTACTAAACAGTTTGCTCTTTTACTACTATGGGTTCATTAGGCGCTTCAATATATTCTTTCGTCTCATCATCATAATTATGAGGATCAGCTTGTGGTAAAACACCTTTTACCTCAGAAATGGCAACCATCGGCAGGAAGCGCAAGAATAAGAGGAACATCGTAAAAAATAGTCCGAAGGTTCCGATATAGATGATTATGTCCCAAAAAGTTGGCGAATAATAGTCCCAGGACGATGGCATGAAGTCGGTGGCAAGTGATACTGTGGCAATCATAAAGCGCTCAAACCACATACCTATATTTACAAAAATTGAAATTATGAAAGTAAGACCAACGTTTCTGCGTACCGATCGGAACCATAGGAATTGAGGAGTTAACACGTTACAGAACATCAGGATCCAAAAACCCCATGCATAAGGTCCTACAACATACAACCAGAAAATACCTTGTTCATAAATGTAACCGCTGTACCAAGCCATGAAGCCCTCCATCAAATAGGAGAAAGCCACAAGGTTTCCGGTAACCATCATCACGAGATTCATTTTCTCCATGATGTCGATATTCATAATATCTTCCATGCCGTAAATCTTTCGGGCAATTAACATCAGCGTTAACACCATGGCAAAACCGGAATAGATAGCGCCGGCAACAAAATAGGGCGGGAAAATGGTACTGTGCCAGCCCGGAATCAGCGAAACAGCAAAGTCAAAGGATACAATAGTGTGAACAGAAAGTACTAACGGAGTAGCGAGACCAGCGAGAATCATATATGCTTTTTCGTAATTCCACCAGTCGCGGAAACTGCCTGTCCATCCAAGTGCGAAGGTTCCGTAAACGAGTTTAGAAATCTTTGTTTTAGCTTTGTCTCGGAGGGTTGCTAAGTCAGGAATCAGGCCAACATACCAGAATATGACTGATACCGTGAAGTAAGTACTTACCGCAAACACATCCCAAAGCAAGGGACTGCTGAAATTAGGCCATGCTGACATCTGGTTTGGAATAGGGAAGACCCAGTAAATCACCCAGATACGGCCGACGTGAATAGCAGGGAATAATCCCGCACACATCACGGCAAAGATAGTCATCGCCTCTGCAAAACGGTTTATTGCCGTTCGCCAGCCTTGTCGGAACAGGTAGAGGATTGCAGAAATCAGTGTTCCCGCGTGACCGATACCAACCCACCACACAAAGTTAATAATGGCCCAACCCCATCCGGCCGGATTGTTAATCCCCCAGATACCCAAGCCTTCCCAGACGAGATAGCTTACAGCCCCCAAAAGGGTGATAAGAAGGAGATTGGCACATCCAAATGCCAAATACCATAATTTTGGAGTAGGAGATAAGGGAGTCTTGGTAATAAGTTCTGTAATACTCCCAAACGTATGATCGCCTTTTACAATTTTAGGCTTGGGTACGTATTGATATGTTGTACTCATTGTAAAATTCGTTGAAATTAGGCCAATTGGGGATTAGGGTTACGAAGTTGAGCAAGATAAGACGTTCTCGGACGTGTATCCAGCTCTTCAAGCAGTATATAGCTGCGATTATCTTTCTTAACCTGAACGACTTTGCTTTCGGGATCGGTAAGATCGCCAAAGAAAATAGCATCAGCCGGACAAGCCTGCTGACAAGCTGTTTTAACTGTGCCATCCGCAGGTTTTTGTGTTTTTCCATTGGTGTTGATGTCGGTGTAAATTTTGGCACGATTAACACGCTGAACACAATAGGTGCATTTTTCCATCACGCCGCGGAAACGAATCGTAACTTCTGGATTCATTGCCATCTGAACGATTTCCGGATCGGAACCGCTGGTTAAAAACTCTTGTGAGAAATTAAAGAAGTTGAACCGACGAACTTTATAAGGACAGTTGTTCATACAGTACCGGGTACCGATACAACGATTGTAGGTCATTTGATTCATCCCGTCATCGCTGTGGGTGGTAGCCGCTACCGGGCAAACTTGCTCACAGGGAGCAAGCTCGCACTGCATACAAGGCACCGGTTGGTGAAGTGCTTTGGGATCGTTGACATCACCATCAAAATAGCGGTCGGTACGAACCCAATGCATCTCACGTCCGCGACTTACCTCACGCTTTCCAACAACCGGAATATTATTCTCTGCCTGACAGGCAATTGTACATGTGCCGCAACCGATACAGGCATTCAGGTCGATTGCCATACCCCACTGCGGTTGGTAATCGGGATATTCTTCTTCGTCTATAGGATTGAATATCGACTGAGGTCGATCCTTACCATGCTCTTTAGCGAATTCCATGCCCGGTAATTCAGAACCGTAAGCACCTTCGTATGTAGCAAAGTGCGGATCTTCGCGATATTTCTCCATTGTTGCATAGCGCAACAGCGAACGACCTTCCATCGTATTGTGATCTTGCGTACATGCTACAACATAGTCTTCATCCGTTTTTTCAAATGAGATGTCTTCGGCAAAATGCATGTGCGAGGTCGTCCGAACAGGATACGTGTCTTCACCGGTTTTGTTTGCTACCCGTCCTACACCTTCACGACCATAACCGACTGTGATGGTGATACTGTCATCAGCATGACCGGGTTGTACCCAAGCCGGTAATGTAATTTCCGTACCGTCAACCGTAATTTTGACCAGTTCTACTTTCGCCTGGCCAAGGCCGGCCTGTTTGACACCCAGCTTGTCAGCGGTTTTCTTACTCATCAGAGCAACATTATCCCAAGTGATCTTCGTCATCGGCTTGGGAAGCTCTTGCAGCCAACCATTATTGCCATATCGGCCATCAAAGATGGTTGAGTCAGCCCGAATGACCAATTCCAGGCCTTCCGGCACGGGTTTGGCATCCTTTAAAAACTTGCTGGCACTAGAGTTGAAACTTCTCGAGATATTGACGGATGCAGTAGAGAACTGATTCCCTCCGGCCAAACCGTCATTGAGGGTCTGTTCCCACTGATTTTTAAAATTCGTCGGATAATATTTTTTCCAGGTATCCTGTACAAGATCATATCCTTTGGCTTGTTCGCCATTCAGTACGGTATACAGGAATTCAACCTCACTTACACCCGAAAACAGGGGCTCAATTTGCGGCTGAATAACCGATCGGGTACCGGAATAGGAATATCCGTCTCCCCAAGCTTCAAGAAAATGCGCACGGTTGATATGCCAGTTAGCCAGTTTTGAAGTCTCATTATAATATTGAGCGAGATGAATAACCTGATCGGCATTTGATAGTGCATCTCCGAATTTCAAATCGGCCGGAGCCGTAAATGCCGGATTATTACCTACCATCACAACCGCATCGACATCCCCATTATTCAGATCATCAACCAATTGGGCAAAAGCCTCATTGTTATTTTGATCATCGATATGGGGAACATCCAGATACTTTACGGTTTCTCCGTCATTTCCCAAAGCAGCATTCATTACTGCAGCGGTAGCATGAAGAGCAGGCTTGTGATCACGCCCAACCGTCAGAATAGATTCACCGCGGTTTTCCAATAATTCTTTTGCAACAACCGGAATCCATTCGTGATCGGAAAATTTGTTTGTATATCCATTGAATGCAGAAAGACCATTTACCGATTTGGAAAGCTCGGCCGCCAGGGCATATAAAAAGAGCTCAACTTCACCGGATTTGATCCGAAGCCGGTTGTCGGCATTGGAACCGGTGAGTGTAAACGTACTTTCAACAGCATAAAAACGATTCATTTCATCGTCCGTGGAAGTCACATGACGTCCATCGGTGAATCGTTTCGTATTTTCAACACTGTTTTTATGGCCGGCGGGATTCAAAAAGTCATCATCAAATGCGACAATTGTCTTTGCTTTGTCATACAGATTGTATGCTCGCAAGCGCTTTCCAAAGGCTATGTTTGTGCCTTCAAGTGCATTATCTTCTCCGAATGCCTCGTAAGTAATCCATCGGGCATTAGAGAATTTATCCATCGCCTTCTTTTTCAAATTATTATAAGTAGGAGAGGAGTTAGCCTCGGAAACAAAGGCAATGTTTTTATCCGTGTCGGAAAAATAATCTTTGGCGAATGATGCGAAAGCGTTCATCGAAGAACGATTGCCATCTTTCCGGACATAGCGTGATCGATCCGGATCATACATATTAAGCATCGCTCCCTGTCCAAAAATACTCGTGTTGCCCTTACTGGCCGGATGCATTTCATTACCTTCAATCTTTCCCGGGCGTCCTTCATGATTTTCAACCACAATACCAACCAGGGCATCCTGAAAAGGCATCGCAGATGCATAATATAAAGGCTGTCCGGGCACCAGGTCTTCCGGCATCTTAGTATAAGGTAGAATCTTTTGTACGGGACGCCGGCATGCAGCAAAACCTGCAAGGGCAATAGAAGCACCCATCACGCGCAGGAAGCTGCGCCGAGATACCTTATCAGTAAGTTCAGTTGCGTTTTCAGGGAATTCGCGCTCGACAAACTTTTGATACTCATCGTTTCTGGCAAGTTCGCCAAGGCTTTTCCAGTAGTTTGGACTTTTTACTTCTTCTTCGCTCATTCTATTACGATAGAGTTAATTCAGATTCGTTCGGTATATGATACCTTATTAATAATGGCAACCTTGACAATAGGTTGGAGGGTGAATGTTTCTTTTTGCGACAAGTTTTTTCCCTAATTCAATTTGATTGTTCACCTTGTAGCCCATTTGAGTAACCTTGTCAACCGGGCGCACATATTTTTCAGGATTACGGTGACAATCAAGACACCAGCTCATGCTCAACGGTTTTGCCTGATGCACTACCGACATACGATCAATACGGCCATGACATGATTGACAGGCGATGCCATTGTTAACGTGAATAGCATGATTAAAGTAAACATAGTCGGGTAGGTTGTGAACTTTGATCCATTGGATGGGTTCACCTGTTTTCCAACTCTTACGGATCTTGGCAATTTGGTCAGGTCGTTTTGAATCTACCTGACTGTGGCAATTCATGCAGGTTTGTGTTGCCGGCACGTTAGAATGTCTGGACTTAAAAACATCTGTGTGGCAATACTGGCAATTAATGCCCAATTTGCCTGCGTGAATCTTGTGACTAAAAGCGATGGGTTGTTCAGGGGCGTAGCCAACGTCTGTATATTCGGGAGAAAAATAATACCAAACTCCCGCTACTAATGCCGTTGTGAAAATAATGCTCCCGACAATGAGCCGTCGGGGAATTTCATTTGCCCATTTGGGGAAAATCTGAGCCATAAATATTGAGGGATTTATCGTTGCTTATTCCAGATGTACTCAAGAAACATTTCGGCATGAAGGTATGGAAAATCAGACTTATTTAGAACCCGAAAAAAAACCTTAATCATATTTAAATCGAATCTAAATAGTACTGATAATTGATACTAATTCATCACGAAAGCAAGGGCCCTAAAATAAAATCTATTTATCAAAAATGCTTAATCGGTTTCCTGAATAGTTTTCAAAAACTACTGAAAACATGGCAGGCGAAAGAGCTTCAATAATTACAATAAGATAGAACATATTTAATACCCTAAGCGCCCTAAGTGTAATAAAGTTTCCTGTAAAATCCCATCAAACTTTGTACTTTAGATGTGCTCAAAATAAGACTCAAATTTTTGCTTAATGAATACGCAAGAACCATTTACGATCGATCTTCTGAAAGAGATAAGCCTGGCAAAAGCCTTGGGGGTCATCCTGTCAATCAGTGCCGTTGCTTTCGGATTTTTGGTGTGGCTTATTTATTTCAAGGGAGGCAGTAATTACAATTCATCACTCATCGAAAGTCTGCCCGCGTTGAATGCCCTTTTAAATGGCACAAGTGCTGTACTTTTATTATTTGCATATCAGTCCATACGGCAGCGGAAATTCAGCCGGCACATGAAATTTAATCTTACGGCCTTTTTTACTTCCTCACTGTTTCTTATTAGTTACGTGATTTATCATAACTTCCATGGAAGTACTCATTTCCCGGGACATGGACTCATAAAATATATTTATTTTACGATTTTAATATCGCACATCATCCTTGCGGCTCTGGTAGTGCCGATGATTTTGACCAGTTTTTACCTGGCATTTTCCGGAAAGCTGAAAACCCATCGCAAAGTATCCAAATTTACACTGCCGATCTGGCTTTATGTGTCGGTTACCGGTGTTCTCATTTATTTAATCCTGAGCTCCTATGTGGGCAGTACCTACTAATCTATTAATTTGCCATTAACTAAAGGCGCGTTTCCGGGCATTCTTCATCATCATATCCTGAAAATTATAAACTTTTTCCCCTTCTGTCGGTCGACGCAGAGTGTAGGAGCCGTCGGAGTGCATATCCCAGGCAAGGTAATTATCGCGAAGAGCTTTTTTTAGAATTGAGATGACTCTTTTTTTAAGGGCGGGAACGGTGATGGGTACGATCGCTTCCACTCGTTCATTCAGGTTTCGATATCGCCAGTCGGCACTGCCGATAAAAAGTTTGGGATCTCCTTCGTTGCCAAAATAATAGATCCGGTCGTGTTCCAGAAATCTTCCGATAATACTAATGATGCGGATGTTGTCGCTGTACCCGGGTAATTGTGGACGTAATCGGGAATGCCCTCTTACAATTAAGTCGATCTTAACCCCGGCTCGGCTGGCAGTGTATAATTTCTGGATGACATCCACATCATCGAGAGCATTCATTTTTGCAATGATACGTCCTTCTTTCCCCTGCCGGGCAAGTTCAATCTCCTTATTAATAAGGGCGTCAAGTGTTTTGCGCATGTTATGGGGGGCAACTACCAGTTTTCGAAATTGTTGTTCCGGTGCATAGCCCGTTAAGAAATGAAACAGGTTAATAACATCATATCCTAAATCTTCATCATTCGTAAGCAATCCAAGATCGGTATAAATTTCTGCGGTATGAATATGATAGTTGCCCGTGCCTAGGTGACAGTAAGTGGCATGGCGATTATCTTCGCGGCGAATAATGAGCGCAACTTTAGCGTGGGTTTTTAATCCCACTAAACCATACGCAACGTGGACTCCGGCATTTTCAAGTTTTTTGCCCCACTCGATATTACTGGCCTCATCAAAACGAGCTTTCACCTCAACGAGCACAGCCACCTGCTTGCCCTTCTCCGCCGCACGAATCAATGCCTTGACGATCGGAGAATCTTCCGAGGTGCGGTACAGGGTTTGTTTGATGGCAACCACATTAGGGTCATCAGCGGCCTCTTCAATCAGGCGGCGCACACTTGCCGAAAAAGATTCATAGGGATGATGAACAAGAAGATCGCCTCTTCGAATAATATTGAAAATAGACGGACGATCTTCAGGAGTTCCTTCATGATAGAGTGATTTGGGAATAACCGGATGCCACTTATCGTAATGCATATTAGGGATGTTCTTTACGGCAATGGAGAAGCAGGCAGTCAGATCCAGAAGACCTTCTATATATATAAGGTCTTTATCATCCATGTGAAGCTCTGTTTTGAGCAAGTCCAGAATTTCCGGATCCGCGTCTTTTTCAATCTCCATACGCACAACGTCGGCAAAACGTCGTTCCCGGAGTTCTTCGGATATGAGGGCCAGCAAATCCTCGGCTTCTTCCTCGTTTCTACGCACATCAGCGTTTCTGGTGATACGGAAGAGACAGGTCTCCAGAATTTCCATCCCGGGGAATAGTCGCTGTATGTTTTGGTGGATAACATCCTCAATCGGTACAAGCTGGAAGGCCCAGGAGTCACTTTCAACAGGAATCCATCGAGGCTGGTTTGCAGGAATTTTTAAGCGGGCAAAGTTATGATCATCCTGTTTTGGTCGTTTCAGCTTAACGGCCATTGATAAGCTTAAGTTTGATATAAATGGAAAGGGGTGCCCGGGGTCGACAGCCAGCGGGGTGAGTGTAGGATAAATGTGATCAATGAAATATTTATTTAATTGCTCTTTCTGTGCAGCTGTAAGATCATCGTAACTGGATATTTTTATTGAGGCCTCTTCTTCAAGAGCGGGACGAAGTTGCACATCCCAGACCGAAGAGATCTGTTTCATCATCTTATACG
>DATFLI010000366.1:0-7113 GCA_035267805.1 Balneolaceae bacterium
GATATACCAGGGGACTACCCGATATTAACTTATTCCCATAGAGTTATTATTTAAATTTGTGGGCTCTCTGGGTAACCAGGTAATATCCCAGGAAAACAAGGAAGACGACCAAGACAAACCAGATGATATATCGGTGAAGGATCTTTGTAATATTGAGCCAATCCTTACCGGTATAAAATCCCAGCAACAAAAAAGTGTTCGTCCACAGTAATGCGCCTGACCAGGCATAAATAGCAAATATTCGAAACCGCAGCCCCGCAGCCCCGGCTGCAATAGCTGAGAGATGACGAATTCCCGGAATAAAATAACCAACGGTAAGTAATATTTTGCCTCGCTGTCGGAACCAGGAATTAGCTTTTTGATATTTTTCTTCGGTAAGATGAATCCAGTGTCCGTATTTGGCAATAAGTTCGTAAACAGGGTAATGGCCGATTATAAAATTTAGACTGATGCCCATCGCACTCCCACAGAAGGCTGCCAGCGCTACCAAAAAATATGATTCCTCTCCTTTGCCGACCAAATAGCCCGAAAGCATCAGCAATGTCTCATCGGGAATCGGTAAACCGAGAACACCAAGAGCCAGAAAAGAAAATAAGCCAAGTGCACCATAAGAATGAATAAGTTCTATTATTTCTTGTGTCGAAGGTAGCATTCCTGTTAGTTGTGGGTACCTTTCAATTCATTCATAAGTTCAACCTGAATCTCCTGTATCTCGGCCAGCCGTTCCCACTGGTGAGATATTAAGTGGTCTATCTTTTGATGCAATTGCCGGATTTCCAGTTCGGCCTTCAGGTTTACCTGGTAATCATTAATACCGCGCCGCCGGTCACGGTCTTCCTGCCGGTTTTGACTCATCATAATAATCGGAGCCTGGATGGCGGCCAGGCAGGAAAGCACAAGATTCAGTAAAATAAATGGATAGGGGTCAAAGGATCTTGATGACAGGATCATTGTATTAACGACCATCCAGACAACGATAACTATGAAAAATATAAAGATGAATGGCCAGCTTCCGCCAAAGCTGGCCATCTTATCGGATACTCGTTCTCCAAATGACAATCCTTCTTCGAAAGATTGTTCAATGTTGGTACTCAGTAGTTCCTGATCTTGCAGACTCTTCAATACTTCCTCTTCAAGCTGCTCTACCTCTCCTTTTTCCTGTTCGAGCAGTGAACGCACATATTCCGATCGATAATGATTTAAATGGTCTGAGCAAATCATATAATCCTGTTTCCAATCGGGATAATCTTTTAAAATCCGATTGAGAACCCCGACACGCAGCGCCGAAGTAGGAATAAGTTCAACAGCCGGTTTCTTTTTTCCGCAGATATGACACGCCGGTTCCTTCTTTTTCATAGTCTGATTTAGGTTAATTCCGAAATTATTCTAAAAAAGCTCTCTAGAATTGTTTATAAGTAACTTATATAAGTTTTTATTTCGACGCACCAAGCAAATCTTTTTATTGTCAAAATAGAAAGGGAAGCTCCAATTAAGCCTAATTTTTTAACTGGTGACCCAACATCGAACCAGCTGAAAAGCAATTGCATATGGGAATAGCAGTTCTTTATACAACGGCCCCAAACAAAGAACCTACTCCTGCAGTAGCAGCCATCGCCAAAATTCCCCAAAACATAACACGGATAATTCCTACTCCTATAGATGCGCCGCCCGTTTTGGCGGCAAGGCCACCGAGCAGGCCCAAAAAAAAGATTGAGCCTGCAGCTACAATGGGTATTATGTAATCGGGCAGACTGACCATGACCAATAATAATGGTAGTGCGGCTCCCAAAGCAAAAGTGGCAGCGGAGGCAAAAGCAGCTTGCAGGGGTCTGGCGGCATGGATCTCTGAGAGTCCCAGCTCATCACGGGCATGAGCACCAAGGGCATCTTTAGCCATTAGCTGCTCGGCTACTTCCCTTGCCAACCCTGGTTCAAGTCCCCGCTCTATATAAATATTGGTTAGTTCCTGACGCTCCAATTCCTCGTCATTTTGCAGTTCTCGGCGTTCCCTCTCCAGGTCCGCTCTTTCCGTATCAGCCTGGGAACTGACAGATACGTATTCACCTGCAGCCATTGACATTGCTCCCGCTACCAATCCGGCCATTCCGGCGATAAGCACATCTCCGCGAGCCGCATTTGCAGATGCAACACCTACAATCAGACTGGCTGTTGATACAATACCGTCATTGGCTCCTAAGACGGCTGCTCGCAGCCATCCTATACGTTCACTAAAATGCCTCTCGTGATGCATGTCTTTATAATTTTGGTTAATGAATTAAAATTGCTCGTTAAGATTTGTCTCATTATGGATAATTTAAATCTTGCTACAGATTAATTTAAAATTAACGGGCAAAATTATTGTCACTCTTATCAACATTTCATTACTATAGAATTCCTTTAAGGCGATCAGTTCTTTTTAGCGTCATAAAAACCCACCTTCCGCGCAAATAGATTTGTTCGGGTGTATGTTCGATTCTAAAGGCACTCGGAGCTGTTTCGGGCACCTATCAGACTGACCAATGCGAAAGCCGATGATAATATTCTCACCCAATGCCAGTGTGGTGGGAGTATAATATCAGCTGCAGGTTAAAAGTAATTTTTTCGACATTGTACGGCTGCCGTAAGTTGAAAGGAAGCGTTTTTCTAACAACAATAGACTTTCGACGGCACCAGTGATCCGTCCAAAGATCGGGCCTTACATCTTACGTGCTAATTACCTTGTCTAATACGTTCATATTATGATATCTCATGGTTCGAGATTCGTAATTGAATATCCATTTGCGATGAATAATACAGATCCCCGATTCAACGAATATTATTCGAAAGGCAATTACCGTAATTTCAGAAAAATAAGAGGCTATAAAAATAAATTAGCCCTGACTACGCACCTCGTATTTTCAAATGGAGTGAAACAGATTTATGCCTCTGGACTATTTGAAGAAGAAGCCCTTGCCAAAATATTTGATAAAGTTGACCGATTTTATCGGTAAAGAAGTATTGAAATATATTGTTACAATAATATATTTATATATACACAAATTTAAAGTCGGGAGAAAAGATGCCTAACAAACAGGCATTTTTGTCAAATAGAAGCGGGAGAATGGAAAAACGAATCTATGAAAAAGATTGGTCTGAGACACCTCTGGGACGTATGGAAGATTGGCCGGCCATTCTGACCAGCGCCGTTAACCTGATCCTTGATATTAATTTCCCAATCGGGATATGCTGGGGAGAGGAATTGACTATCATTTATAATGATGCGTATCGTCCCCTGCTTGGCGATAAACCGGAAGCGCTCGGACGCCAGCTTTTTGAGGTTTGGCCGGAAGTTAAGCATATAACCAAACCCCAGGTTGCTCGCGCATTAAACGGGCAACCCGGCTACTACGAAAATGCAGAATTCTCAGTAAAACGATATGATCAACCTGAAAAGGCGTGGTTTGATTATACCTTCAGCCCCATTCGAGACGCCGACGGCGAAATCAAAGGCATTATTAACCTGGCTGTTGAGGTAACGGAAAAGATTCAAGTCCAAAAAGAACTTAAAAAAATGAACAAGACCCTTGAACAAAGGGTCGAGCAGCGAACAGCTAAGCTGGAAGACTACAAAAATCAGCTTCGAATATTAACCTACCAGCTGAATAAAGCCGAAGAGCAGGAACGCCATCGCCTTGCCAGGGTTCTTCATGATCATTTGGGACAATTGTTGGATTTGAGTGTTATAAAACTGGATCAAATGAAAAAAGAAATGTCCCATAATAATCTCCCGGCAAAAATTGGCGAATTAAAGGAGATTATTCTCATGGCCAACAAGTATACACGGGAACTTGTCAATGAGCTGAAGCCCCCTCCTTTGTTCGAAAAGGAGAATATTGTGGGATTATTACAGTGGTTAGCCCAAAGGATGAAGAAATACGGACTTAAAATTAGGTTGGAAGATGACGGTAAGCCCAAACCTCTAAATGAGGAAGAGCACAAAATATTATATCAGAGCGTAAGAGAGTTATTCTTTAATATTGTCAAACATGCTGGTGTCAACGAAGCTAAATTGACGCTAAGAAAACAAAACAACCAGATACAGATTGTTGTCGATGATGATGGAAAAGGATTTGACATGAAGGGGAAAAAGCTTTCTCCTACAGATAAAGGGGGCTTTGGGCTGTTTAATATACAGGAGCGGATGGACATGCTTGGGGGTAGATTAGTTATCGACACTGAACCGGGAAAAGGCACGAATGCGATTCTGAATCTTCCTTTAAAAAATTGCAAGGAAACCGTTTCGTTAACTAGTGATAAAAAGCTACAAAATCATATACGACTTTTCTCAAATAAAGAAGCTACCCCATGGACTATAGACTATGAGCAGCCAAATATCTATGATCCCAACCAATTGTCACTTCCACTCAAGGACTGTCACAATGAAAAGAAACGATAATATTAACTGCTTCGCCCTGGTAGAATCGCCACATATCATAAATATCCGTGTATGGATCTTCAATGGAACGCATATTGAAATCCTGTCATAAGGAAACTTCCCTTTGCTCCAACTGCTTTAACCGCTTTTTTAATTTCTTAGAGGCTGCCACATATCCCCCCTCATTACCGTCCACAAAATGCACGTGCTCGCGATGGTATTGGAAAACCATACAGGTAATCATAGCGGCATCCGAAATATGAATACCGTAAGCCAATTCTCCTTCCAAAAAACGTTCTTCCAAAAAATTTTCCAACATTTTACGCTGCTCTTTACTCCCGCTGATCACCATCCGTAGCATATCATCGAATTTGCGGTGGTCGGAATTCAGCACCATGTCTGATTTATAAAGCGACCAATCTGTGACAGACGTTTCATAATCCAATGCCATAAATAGTTTTCCTATGATTATTTGCAGCTGCATTTTTAAAAAATAGCCGACACTTGCCAGCCATCCCTTTCCGAATGTCCGAAATTTCAATTCTCCCATCAGATCGGATAACCCCATATTCATAGAAAGTTTTGAAGCTTTTAAAGGATTGGTTTTGTCATCGAACCCAAAAATGTTGCGCATTTCATGGAACAGTTGCTCATAAACCGGCTCGGGTGTTGACAACCCGGGATTTGTTTTGGCCAACAACGTAATGACTTCATTTTCCTGCTGTTTCACTTCCTGCCAGCGGCATTCGAGTCCCGAAAAATCCACTGATTCCGCATTATTTGACACCGCCACATGAAACTCGTCAATTCCCGAAGATTTAAAACGTTCTTCGGCGTAGGTAACTCCGCCACCGGAAAAGATTGCCTGTATATAAATGTCGGAGGCCGCATAACGGGCGACCCTGACATCATATCCCTGCTCTCTGATGTATGAAATCGGGATAATAGCAGCACGCAGATCAAGATTGAATTCCTCTTTCCCGATACGGCGGCTCGCCCCCAACACACTGCGAGTGTCATCCAACAAATTGGGAGGGATGCAAAAAGTCGAACCATCCCCGGCAAATACATACGGTATCTCGTTACGGTCGGCCAGGTTGAGTATTCCCACAATTGGAGAAGCGCCTAAAATATTTACGGCCTTGTAGCGATTTTCTTCGATAGCAGAAGTTGAATTGACGATATCGGCCACAGCTACATGCCAATTCTCCGGCAGGGGGTGATAATTCTCCCCAAGCGAAGCATCAAAAAAATCCTTCACGAGCGGAAGATTTGCATAAAATTTTGAAGAATCGGAAATACTCATCTTCTTTATGAATCAAAATTGTAATTCTGTACAGGCTTTTATTGTTGGAACATACGAAAAAAGATGGCATTGAGATTATTTCGATTAAACTATTTAAACCCCGGGAGCATTTTCTGTATCTTTCAGAAAAATATCCCGAAGCTAATGAGCTCTGTAATTGATTCTTATAAACTCGGTTCCATACGAGTGGAGATTAGTGAAACCGATAATCCTCAAAAGCTGAATGTGGATTGCAATGATGGCAATTATCATTCTGCTTTTACGGTTCGCAAATACGAGTTTGAAAATTATAAACGCCATATGAATCAGCGCATCAAGAACGCCTATAATGAGCAGTACAAAGACGAAGAATAAGAAACGCTGATTTAAGCTTTATGGGCAGAGCCCAGTTACTTTTTTTATCCCCATACTTTTACCTACATTAATTCAATAGAAATTACGGGGCAAAAAAAATTAGGTAGGGGGGGTACAAATGAAAAAGGCTATTCTCACTATTTTGATATTTTGGTAATCATTATCTGTGTGGGACCCGATAAAGTAACGGGCATTGGCAAATGGAGCCGGGCAAAATTCATCAAGTAATTCAAACGATACGATGTACCGACAGACCCCCTGCCCAATATCAGCCCAACCGATTTTAACACGATCATGCCATGGAAGATGTACGCAGGAATGAAAGACCGGATTCAAAAGCGATCTATGCCTACCTTCAAATGGTTCCGCCGTTAGCAACAGGGTTACTAACTTTATTTCCAATTCAGCACTAGCCGAAAATGATTGCTCAGGGTTAAGATCTTTAAGGAAGTTTCATGCTTCCGGCTTTTATGACACAACTTAATTTCAACACAAATTGGGTTGTGCTTTTTGTGATGATTAATCCTATCATTAGGTGCCAAACCATAAGATTGAGTCAACTATAGCTCATGGAATCACGCATTGAAGAACTTGAAAAGCAGGCCCGGGCGCTCGAATCCTCTGCAGAATCACGGGCTTCACTATTTGAAAAAGCACGGCAATACAGTGAGGATTTTTTGGATCACCTCCCTGAAAAATTGGCATATGAAGTTTCGGACACGATGGGCCGGGGCGTATATGATATCCCCATCGACGAAAATCCCAAGACCTTTGAAGAACTGCTTAAACTTCTGGCATCGGAAGTAGACCGGCCGGGACTCAATCCCGCGTCAGGCAAACATGCCGGGTACATTCCCGGCGGCGGATTATATCCTTCGGCCATTGCCGATTACCTGGCGGCGGTCACCAACCGCTATACCGGCGTCTTCTTTTCGTCTCCGGGTGCCGTTCGCATCGAGAATATGTGTATACGCTGGATGTGTGATCTTATCGGCTATCCTGATGGAGCGGCAGGCAACCTGACCTCCGGCGGATCCAT
>DATFLI010000367.1:0-4026 GCA_035267805.1 Balneolaceae bacterium
GGAATTACTTTTTAATTGCCATGTATTTTGATGAAGAGTAATGCCCTACAACATATATTTATTTCATAGATTTTGCCGGAAATTTACATCTCACACAGGTCGTGAAATCCTCCGAGTCAGGCAGTCTCTCAATACTAAAGTTACCGCCCATCAAATCCACCCTGTGTTCAATAATGCGTAGTCCCTTACCTTCGTTGTTTTCTTCAAGTGAAAAGCCTTTGCCGTCATCCTTGATCTGCAAATGCAGTTGATCTTCTTGTTGGTTAACAGTAACCAAAATTCGATTTGCCCCTCCATGGATAACGGCATTCTTGATCGCCTCCTGTGTGATATGATATAAGTTGGATGAAAACTCTCTATTGTTGATTTTATCCAGCACATCATTAGCTTCCAACGTGCATTTCACATTATGAATTCGTTGTGACCGCCTGATGAGTAGAGCAAAGGCGTGTGATACTCCCTCTTCTTCTACATCAATAGGGATAATATCATGACTCAATTCCCGGATGCTATCAATTTCAAGATCGATATAAGAATTAATCTCATCGAGCATAGAAGAAACATTAGCCTTTTTTGTGCCCGACAGTTCATTCTTAATATCCGTTACGATCATTCTTATAGATGCAAGAATCTGAGCCAGATTATCGTGAAGGTACCCCCCAATCTCCCAGCGTTCTGCCAGACTGTTACTTAATATCTGTTGTTGCAACGTTTTACTGCGTTCAACCTCCTTTTTGAGCTGCTCATTTATTTTCAGAAGCTTTTCAGCGGCTCGTCCTCGTTCAATAGTTGATCCTATAATATTTGCAACAGTATGAATAAAATTAATATCATACGTCTGAGTTTCGTGGGGTTTTCTGGAGTAGAGACATAGTACGCCATAATTCTCTGCCGTTCCTCCGACGTTAATATGTAAGCCTGAAGTAACCTCTTTTCCCTCGAGCAAGGGCATGATATCATATCGTTTTTCTTCCCGGTAATCTTTCGTAACCAGGGGTTCTGACAATGTTAAGGCATAGCCGGCGTCCCACCTGTTATCTATATCGATGGTTGTTTTTTCCTGGTTATCGTTTTCTAAATTACTGCCAAATACCCTGAGTATGTCTTTTTCATTATCCCATTCCAGCGCTAAACAGTAATCGACATCGGTGATGAGACAAATTTTCTCAATCGCCTTTTCAATGATTTTCTGCAGATCATCTTCTTGCAATGCAAATAGGCCCAATTCTGAGATAATTTCCTGCCGTCGTACCCGCTCCTTAATCTCTTCCTCCGCTTTTTTAAGCTGGGTGATATCCACAAGTGTTAGTACCACCCCGTCAATTTTATCGTTTATCGTACGATAAGGACGCAGCCGCATGATATATTGATTCCCGTTCTCATTCGACACAATTTTTTTGACGGGATTCAAGCTCTTAATTACCTGTTCGATATCTTCCGGTATCGAATCATAGTTGAGCTGATGGGTAACGTGATTAAAAGGTCGCCCGGTGTCAGAGGGGATCAGGTTAAAAATGTCGGTGGCAGAAGAGGTGAAGAACTGCACGCAGTTATCGCTATCGATAAAGAGCGTTGCAATATCCGTTGCCTCCATCAAGTTTTTGAGATTACTATTGGCCTCATTA
The DNA here is from genome assembly GCA_035267805.1 of Balneolaceae bacterium. Taxonomy (GTDB): domain Bacteria; phylum Bacteroidota; class Rhodothermia; order Balneolales; family Balneolaceae; genus Fodinibius. The sequence goes on from DATFLI010000367.1 coordinate 1,626, forward strand.
AGCTTATCAATCTTGTGCTCGAGTTCTACATTTACGCTTTTAAGCTCTTCATTTACCGACTGCAGCTCCTCTTTGCTGGTTTCGAGTTGTTCGGTTGTAGATCGCAGCTCCTCATTCATCGACTGCAGTTCTTCGTTGGAAGCCTGCAGTTCTTCATTGGAGGTTTCATATTCCTCAATGGTGACATGAAGTTGCTCCTTGGTATAGTCCAGCTCGTTTTCGAGGGCCGTAATAATATCAGACTCTTCTGCTGAAACGGGCTCAACATTTTCAACTGATTGGGGATGGCTGCTCTTTTCATCAGGGTCTTCCATAAAGAGGATATGGAGCAATCCTTCCGGAAAATCCGGCTGGGTTATTTCCCGGACCGCAACCTTGTAGTAACGGGTGGTACCCTCGATATCGAGCTTCACTTTTTTGGATGTGATATTGGTTTTATCCCGTTTGGCCTGGAACAACAGGCGGCTGAGTACTTTTTTTAGATCCGGAAGGACCATATCAAGGATCTTTTGGCTGGGCTCTCCCCCGGGATATTTGAGGAAATGCTCAATACCAGACGTGGAGTGAAGAACCTCATGGTTTTTATTGATGATAACACTGGCCGGTTCATATTGTTCGAACAGGAGTCTGTGATGGAGCGCCTCGATGTTGCTTTGTTTCCGGTTATACTTCTTTTTATTTCGCAGGGAAGAAGGGCGATCTACTTTATTGGAAAGAGGATAGCGAGGCAGCCGAACCTGAGATTTTGAAATGGTACTATGCTGGTAAATTTGATACTTCTTGTCAATAGAATTAAACAGATCGGTAGCTTCCAGAATAGAGTCTGACATGCCCAGGAATAGCCACATCTCCGATTTTAAGGCATAATGAAACAGGTTAAACACTTCCGACTGTAAGTCACGGTTCAGGTAAATCAACAGGTTGCGACAGCTGATGAGGTCAAGTTTTGAAAAAGGCGGATCCTTAAGCAGGTTATGAGCTGCAAATAGTACCATGTTGCCTATGTTTTGCTTAACCTGATACTCAGATCCTTCCTTTTTGAAATATTTGTTAAGGCGTTTTGTTGTGATATCGGCCGCAATAGATTCGGGATAGGACCCCTTGCGGGCAATATCCAATGCTTCCTGGTCAATATCGGTAGCAAAAATTTGAATTGTGGGCGGGCTGTCGAGCGTTTGAGCATATTCATCTAACAGGATGGCAAGGGAGTAGGCTTCTTCTCCGGTTGCACAACCGGCTACCCAGACACGCACGCTGTCTTTTGGGCCCTTGCCTTCAAAAAGCTTGGGAATAATGGTTTCCTGAAGTTTGGCGAAGGCTTCGGGATCCCGGAAAAAATTGGTAACGCTAATGAGTAAATCTTTGAATAATTCCTTGATCTCAGGAGGATGTTCAGTAATATAATCCAGATAATCAGCAAGGGAGTTTATACGGGTAACTCGCATGCGACGCTCAAGTCTGCGGAGTACAGATGACCGCTTATATTGGGTGAAATCATGTCCCATTTTGAAGTTTATTTTCCCAAATATCTTGTTGAGAACCTTCGTCTCATCTTCGGGAAGCTCACCGGAATCGGAAATTTTAATCTGGTCAAGACTTTCTTGATACTCCCGCAGCTTCGCCGGGATTTCTTTAACGGGCAATGTCATATCCACCATACCCGTTTGTATTGCATTGTAAGGCATGCCGTTATAACCCGCCTCTTCAGGATCCTGGACAATCACAATACCCCCGGATTCTTTTATAGCCTTAAGACCAATGGCCCCGTCGCTACCGGTACCCGACAAAATAATACTGGCAGAATAGGTGCCCCTGGCTTTGCCAAGCGAACGGAAAAAAAGATCGATCGTGGTGAGTTTTTTAATCTTCTTATCAACGTCAGATAACACCAGGCGCCGATCGTCAACAGACAGGAGCTTGCCCGGAGGAATAATATAGACGTGATTCGGTTTTATCTTTGTTTGACCGGTAATTTGTGATACCTGCATCGAGGTGTGCTCCTGTAACAGCTCGGCCATACTGCTCTCATGGTCGGGAGAAAGATGAATGATGACGACAAAAGCCATACCCGGAGAATCCGGCATGGCTAAAAAAAAAGCTTCCAGGGCTTCCAGCCCGCCGGCCGAAGCTCCCAGTCCAACTACCAGAAAATCTTGGTTGTTATCCTGCTTGTTATCTCCTGCATCAACTGTCATCTGAGTGGCCTTTACTTGTTTTAAGATGAAATGAAATCCTTATCACATTCTAATTATAGAAATATAAGATACCATAAGTTTCAATCTTTCATATCTCCTCTCTTGAATATCTTGCGGAATAAGGTAACCCGGGAGCCTGGGTTGTTTTGAGACACCTCTACTGAAAATCACAACTTAAATTAGAATATCGAAAAAATATAGTTGAA
>DATFLI010000368.1:0-4248 GCA_035267805.1 Balneolaceae bacterium
ATTGGACCTAAATGATCGACTATCATCCTTCCGTAACCTATACCGCCTGAACAATGTTCTAAAGAGCATTATGGGTAATTACGTGAAAATCATTACAGTGACCTAATTTTAAATAATATCATAGCTATGGAAAATAAAATCAGCATTTTTGACACGACTTTGAGAGATGGGGAGCAATCACCTGGTTACAGCATGAATCAGGAGGAAAAACTCCGGATGGCACAGCAGTTGGAAAATTTACAGGTTGACGTTATGGAAGCCGGATTTCCTATTGCCTCTGAGGGCGATTTTCAAACGGTAAGAGAAATTGGGAAAATCATTAAAAAAAGTACCGTTGCCGCTCTCTGCCGTACCAGGCATCAGGACATCGACAGAGCGGCTAAAGCGCTTGAATTTGCTGAAAAACCGCGCATTCATACATTTATCGCGACTTCAGATATTCATATGAAATATAAATTGAAGAAGACCAGGGAAGAAGTCGTTGAATCTGCCGTCTCCGCTGTCGAACATGCTCGAAAATTCTGTGATGAAGTTGAATTTTCCGCTGAGGACGCTTCAAGAAGTGATCCTGAATTTTTGTATGAAATTTTTACTGCCACTATCGATGCGGGAGCAAGTATCATAAATGTACCTGATACGGTTGGATATGCTCTTCCATGGGAATATGGAGAGTTGATCAAAAATATCCACGAAAATGTCCCAAATATTGATAAAGCAATCATCAGCGTGCATTGTCATAACGACTTGGGACTGGCTGTGGCGAATTCATTGGCTGGCATCAGAAACGGAGCATTACAAATTGAATGTACGATTAACGGAATTGGTGAAAGAGCCGGTAATGCTTCTCTCGAAGAAATCGCCATGGTTATTAAGACCAGAGAAAAAGATTTTTCAGAGTATACCGATATTAAGACGGAAGAAATATTCGCTTCCAGTAATTTACTTTCCCAGATAACAGGCAAAGGAGTTCAGCCTAATAAAGCGATTGTTGGTGAAAATGCGTTTGCACATGAAGCCGGCATTCATCAACACGGTGTACTTAATAATCCGATGACGTACGAAATTATGACTCCACAGTCTGTCGGACTTTCGGCTAATCGTATTATTTTGGGAAAACATTCCGGACGGTTTGCATTGCGTCAAAAAGTAGAATCGCTCGGTTTTAAACTCAATAAAGATGAACTCGATTTCGTTTACCAAAAATTTACCAGTCTCGCTGACCAGAAAAAAACGGTGCCCGATAAGGATATCATTCGGATTCTGAATAAAAATTTCAAATCGGCACGGACTAATGGAAAAATGCAGATGAAATCAGTCTGATTTGAGTGATAATATATTAATTTGAAAATATTTTAATAGGAGAATACGAACAATGAGTATGACACTCACTGAGAAAATATTAGCGAAACATAGTGGAAAACGAGAAGTGGAACCCGGCGAAAGCGTCTGGATCGACGTTGATGTGTTGATGACACATGATGTTTGCGGACCACCGACCATTTCCATTTTTAAAAATGAATTTGGTGAAGATGCACAAGTTTGGGACAAAAATAAGTTAGTCATTATTCCCGACCACTATATCTTTACAGAAGATAAATATGCCAATCGTAATGTAGATATCCTGAGGGCTTTTGCTTCAGAACATACATTGCCCAACTATTATGATGTTGGCACCGATCGTTATAAAGGAGTCTGCCATGTGGCGCTTCCTGAAGAAGGTTTTACGCGTCCGGGCGAAGTATTGTTTGGCACGGATTCTCACACCTGTACAGCTGGAGCTTTTGGTGAATTTGCTACGGGTATTGGGAACACCGATGCCGCTTTCATCATGGGAACCGGAAAACTCTGGGTGAAAGTGCCTGAAACGATGCAGTTCTATTTCGAAGGTGATTCCATGCCGCCATATGTTATGGCCAAAGATATCATTCTCAGAATTATTGGTGATATCGGAGTTGACGGTGCCACATATCGAACCATGGAATTCGCCGGTCCGGGTATTAAAGCGATGGATATTGAATCGCGTATGACGATCACTAATATGGTGATTGAAGCCGGCGGGAAAAATGGCGTTGTGGAACCTGATGAAGTGACCGAGGAATACGTAAAAAGCCGTTCTGATGCTGATTATGAATTATTCCACAGTGATCCGGATGCTAAGTACTATAGTCAGCATAAATACAACCTGGAAGAAATGGTTCCGATGGTAGCGAAGCCTCACAGCCCGGATAACAAAGCTACGGCTGAGGAAGTTGCCGGAACGCCATTGACAAGAGCTTATATCGGTTCCTGTACCGGAGGTAAATTATCCGACTTCGTAGCTGCGGCCAAAATCCTGAAAGGTCGTAAAGTGGCAGTCGACACCTTTATCGTACCGGCGACGACTGAAGTTAAACAAGGCTTATCAACTGAGAAAATTGATGGTCAAAGTCTGAAAAATATTTTTGAAGAAGCCGGATGTAACATCGGAAATGCTTCTTGTGCTGCTTGTTTAGGCGGACCTGAAGATACTTTCGGTCGTTTAAATGGTGAAGAAGTTTGTATCTCGACAACAAATAGAAATTTCCCCGGCCGTATGGGATCTAAAAAATCATCCGTTTATCTGGCATCACCATATACTGTTGCGGCCTCGTCGTTAAACGGTAAAATCACAGATCCACGCGAATATATTAATTAATAGACCATTCATAATTCTTAAATGAATTTATGATGATCTGATAACGAAAGATTAAAACGAATTTATAAACACATGGCAGAAGATATAATTAAGGGTAAAGCGTTTGTTTTAGGTAAAAATATAGACACAGATCAGATTATTCCTGCTCAACATCTTGTCTATAGTTTGGAGGATCCTGAAGAACGTAAATTCTATGGGAAATACGCCTTGTCAGGAACACCGATTGAAGAGTCGGGACTTCCGCAAGGAAACATTCCATTGGTTAAAGATGATGCATTTGAATCAGAATTTAATATCATTGTAGCAGGACCGAATTTCGGTTGTGGCTCATCACGAGAACACGCTCCTGCTGCATTGCAGATTGCAGGTGTTAAAGCGATTGTGGCTCCATCATACGCACGAATTTTTTATCGCAATTCGGTTGATGGTGGATTTGTGATTCCGCTTGAAAGTATGGAAGACCTTAGCAAAGAAGTAAAAACGAATGATGAACTCGAAATCCATAAAAAAGACCGGGTTCTTAAAAATGTAACGCAGGATAAATCCTATCCGCTCAAGCCGTTAGGTAGTGTTGAAGATATTATAGCAGCCGGCGGAATATTCAAGTATGCCCGTAAAATGGGAATGGTACCCGAAAAAGAAAAAGAGGTTAGCTGAGGAATGTCTGATACAAAAAAAATAACCGTTTTACCCGGCGATGGAATTGGTCCGGAAGTTACGAATCAAGCGTTACGGGTTCTTTATGCGACCGGTAAATTATTTGATGTTGAATTTGAATGTGAGGAGTTTCCCTTTGGCGGTGCTGCGATCGATACCTGGGGCGAACCGATCAGTGATGTATTGATCGAAGCCGCTAAAAAATCGGATGCGGTGCTACTTGGTGCGGTCGGCGGTGAAAAATGGGATACCCAACCCAAAGATAAACGACCCGAAGCCGGTTTATTGGGAATTCGGAATGCTTTGGGACTCTATACAAACCTTCGTCCCGTCAAAGTCTATAAAGCGCTCACCGATTCATCCACGTTGAAAAAAGAAGTGATTGAGAAAGTTAACTTATTGGTTGTCCGTGAGCTGACCGGAGGAATATATTTTGGTAAACCTCGCTATATTAAACAGGAAGGTGAGGAGGAACATGCGGTAGACACCATGGATTACCGGACATCCGAAATTGAACGGATTGCCGTTGCCGCATTTGAGGCTGCCAAGAAACGTGACGGCCGTGTATGTTCCGTAGACAAATCCAATGTTTTGGATACCTCTCGACTTTGGAGAAAAGTTGTTCTTGAAGTTGCTAAACGATATCCTGAGGTGGAGTTGAATCATCTGCTCGTTGATAACTGTGCCATGCAGTTGGTTCGTAATCCGGGACAATTTGATGTCATTGTTACAGGGAATATGTTTGGTGATATTTTAAGTGACGAAGCTTCTATGTTAACCGGATCGATCGGAATGCTTCCCTCAGCGAGCTTAGGGAATGGTCCGGGTTTGTATGAGCCCGTTCACGGATCGGGTCCGGATATAGCCGGTACTCATAAAGCTAATACATTGGCCGCTATAGCATCTGTAGCTTTATT
>DATFLI010000369.1:0-3533 GCA_035267805.1 Balneolaceae bacterium
CTTTTCCAGAATTGAGCCGTCACCAGATCGGAGAGGGATAAGCCTTTCGTCAGCAGGTTGGTAATTCCCGTAATCAACAGCAATCCGAAGGCGCCCCAGCTCATACGGCTGAAACGGGTTCCAATTTGGTTGATCAGTGAACTGCGGAATTTTTCATACATTTTTTTGCGGCTAATCGGGATGATGACGGCTACAAAAAAGAGCATCCCTCCCAGCCAGAACATCGCCGTGGTGATGTGAATTAACAGGGATAAATGGTAATAAAAGGACATAGATTAATAAGTTTCTTAATATTTAAATTCGATTAAAAAATGCTTCCTGCTTTCTATTATACTTGTTTTTGGGTATTTGTATGTGGTAAGTGGTTTGTAGTTCTATTTTTCAAAGTCACATGTGTAATATTTTTGGAGAGCGGGAGCAGGGCTCCCTTTTAGCATTAACACGTTTTACTGTGGAATAATAAGTTTAAGAGAACTTTTAGTAAGTTACGCGATTAGGGATAATAAGCTCTAGTAATTGATTTTTATTAAATCATCTATATTTTCTATCATAGTGATGTAGATTCTCTATAATAAATATGAAGATTACAATACCATTCATTTAGTAAAAAATCATTATGGAGAGAAGATATAACTTTAAATAAACTATTTTAACATTATAATTATCGTATTCTGATTTTCTTTCAACTATTGAAAATAAGACAGGCAGAATAACCGCAATTCTAGTTATCCTGCCTGTTAATCTAAAATAAGTTCTTATTTTTTCCCTGAACTATCTCTAATTATTAAACTAACTGGTCATGGATGAATTCCACCTAGTACGTAGACCGGATATTCATCATAACCAGATCTGGAACCTGAATCATTCACTTCCACTTTTAAAGTAAAAGACTCCCCACTTGAAGTGGTTATAGAACTCCCCGAACCCAGATTAGTCCATGAATTCGAAGTATTAGACTTTTTATACCAGGCAAAAGTATATGGGCTGGTTCCCTCAGAAACACTTGCACTCCAGGTAGCGTTTTCCCCAAGATTTATGGAGGAAGGGCCGCTTATGGTCACATTCAAAGGAGTGAAATTTCCAACCCCGCGAGCCGCAAATGTATTTTGAATCAGATCATCATGGCTGCCGCTATATGCTTGATTGTCGGCGGCCATCATCGCATCTCGGAAATCCAGGAAGTCAGGATCGCCGGTTACGCGGTAGAGCGCGTCATAGGCCAGAAAATCGACATCAGTAGGGCTCATACTGTTGTGTAAATCCCACAGAATGGAGGAGAAAAATTCGCCGCCTTTGTGGGGTTCTTCATTAACTTCTCCAGTGTTGGGATCAGTTGATAAATCATCATAAGAACTTATCTCCGGATTATCCATATCCCGGGTAGAGCCAATATAATCCCCAATGACTGAACGCCCGGTGTAGCTGCCGGTCCAATAATCCGGAGTCCCTTCACTAATGGCTCCCTCTTCACTGCTTTCGGATTGTATCCCGCTTTGTACATCATAAATGACAGCATGTCCGTATTCATGTTGTATAACTTTATCCTCCTTGGCAAAGTCATTATATGATGAGCTTGAAGAAGCATCTCCAAAATAAAGGTCTCCGCTTGAGGGCGAAAACCAGGCATTGGTATCTCCGTAATAAGAATCACTGGCATGAGCATGCGCTGTTATCTTGGTAAAATTTAACCTTCCATCGTCAATACCGTCGATAAAGTTTTGTCGATAATCGTCAACGTGATAATAGAGGTTTACTTCATCAAAGTGTGTATTGGAGGGACTATATTGAAAAGAATTCGAAGCAGAATATGCCTCAGAAGACTCATCATTTACAACGTTGACATTGACGCCATCTAAGCTCCCGTTCCCATTCAGGCGGTATAACGGTTTGTTTGTTACAGAGGATAAGTTCGGATTAGTGGGATAGACATTGCCGTCGCCGATTACATCAGTAAGCTGATTTAATTTATATAGTATGTTACCCGACTACGCATCTACAATATAAAGCCAGTCGGCGGACGGTTGTTCGGAAAACAAGGTCAGTTTCCAGGCCAGGTGGAACTGATCCTGTTGCCGGTAAATGACCAGTTTTGATGTGGTCTTTAAGTTAGTGCCCGCCGGTATATCCAGATCCGAACGAGCATCGGTAACCGCCCGATTTTGCAATAGCAGGACTGGTGGAGACCTCAATATTCGGGTAAAAGGTGCCGTTGGCCATATCCACCTGCCCGTTGCCCCGCAGGTGCACTTTGTATTCGGCCTCATAAACCGGAACTCCTTTTACGGTTTGCTGGAACGTTACGTGCCGTACGCCACGGTAGGTTTGCGTTTTCACATACTTCAGCTGGTTGATATCTCCCACGCCGAACAATTCCCTGTGCTCGGCCAAAAAGGTATGGGCCGCTTGTTGGGCATTACCGGCATACTTCTTTTTCGTCAATCCCATAAAGATGGAAGCAGGCAGCCCGGTATGTTTATTCCACCGAACGCGCCATTTGTCCCCGTTTTGACTGCGAAACCGCTGCCAGGCCGCTTTTCGTGCAGAATCTGCCTGTACCGATTCCCGGCGGTAGGTAATCCCGGGCGCCGAGATAGGATTAGAAATCCCGGGTTGGGGATTCGGTTGCATATTGCTGATGGGAGAATCACAGGCGGCAAGCAATAGCAGTATTGCTATTCCTGTTGCAATGAGTCGTCTCATAGTATTACCTCCAATGGTTTTTTGTTATATTGGAGGTGCAAAATGCCGCTCCGGACTTTCCGGAACGGTATATGCACCAACCCTGCCGGCTATTTTCCTGATCTTAGTGGATACGGAAATACCGGCGGGGTTTTTATTTATGTTATGATGTATGCTCCATAGAAAGCATATTCGTTGCGGTTAATTTTTTGATGATATATACCAATCATAGTCTCTGCCAACGGCCTTTTCATCCAATTCTATTTTTTGGAAAATATCGGCGGAGCTATCCATTATATTCAACAGCCTCATTTCGGGCTTAGACTTCTCAATTACTCTTCCACTGACCAACATCTTTGTGCCATCTTTATTCCACATCGGATAGCCGGAGAATTGTAATCCCGATTTAACGGTCGTGATATTACCCGTTGAAACATTTACAAGAAAAATATTATTGCCCTGTCGATTCCATTCATAAGCAATGGTTTTTCCATTTGGATTCCATGCTGGGCGAGTAGCATTTCCTGTTTGGGTCAATCTGGATAAATTACTCCCATCAGCATATACGATATATAAATCTGTTCGATATCTCATGGTGTCCGCCTCCAAATAATCCCGATCCGAGACAAAGGCAATTCGGCTGCCGTCCGGGCTCCAGGTGGGGTTGGTGTCGCTGGCCGAATCCTGGGTAAGTTGGGTAAGCTGTTTGCTTCGGGTATCAAACAGGTAAATATCATTGTTGGTGCGAATCTGGCAATTCAGGCACAGGTCAAAGGCCACTTTGCTGCCGTCCGGGCTCCACCGGGCGTGATTGCCTTCCAGGGCACGAGAGGATCCCTCTACTTTATATAACA